>CAZPGF010000053.1:0-17771 GCA_964586025.1 uncultured Planctomycetales bacterium | reverse complement strand
GGTTGGCGCCGCGTTCTCTACGCCTCTCTCGGTTCGAACGAGAGGGTGGCTCCCCGGGCTGGGCTCGAACCAGCGACCTGCGGATTAACAGTCCGACGCTCTACCAACTGAGCTACCGGGGAATGGATGCCGGGAGAAGTGTGCCAGGGAAGGGCGGGTCGGCAAGGCGGCGCAGAAGTGGGATCGCCGTCAAGCCGACGGAGCGGGCGTCGGCGTGGAGGGGGGCCTGGCGGCGACAGCTCCCATCGCGTCGGGTCGGGCTGGCGAGAGATACCGGAGGATTCGGGCGAGTTCCTTCTTCAGGTCGCGGCGGTGCACGATGCGATCGATGTAGCCCTTCTCGAGCAGGAACTCGGACCGCTGGAAGCCCTCCGGAAGCTGGGTACGGATCGTGTTCTGGATCACGCGCGGGCCGGCGAACCCGATCAACGCGCCCGGTTCGGCCAGGGTGATGTCGCCAAGCGCGGCGAACGACGCACTGACGCCGCCGGTGCAGGGGTCGGCGAGGATCGAGATGTAGGGGAGGCCGGCTTCCCGCAGCCGGGCGAGGACCGCTCCCGTCTTCGCCATCTGCATCAGCGACAGCGCCCCCTCCTGCATCCGCGCGCCGCCCGAGGTGGCCAACACGATCAACGGGACGTGGCGCGCGTACGCGTCGTCGGCCGCGAGCGCGATCCGCTCCCCGACGACGACCCCCATGCTGCCGCCTCGGAAACTGAAGTCCATCGCCGCGATCGTGACCGGCTGTTCCTCGATGGTCCCGCGCGCGACCGCGACGGCCTCGGTAACGCCCGCCTGCTGGCGAGACCGAGCGAGTTTCTCCCCGTAGGAACCGCTCTCGTCCTGGAAGCCGAGCACGTCAACCGGCGCGAGCTCCTCGCCGAACCGCTCGATCGAGCCTGGATCGAGCAACTGCTCCAGTCGCTGCGGACCGCCGACCTTCAGGTGGACGTCGCAGGAGGGGCAGACGTTCAAGTTGTCTTCGACCGCCTTGGTGAACTGCATCTGGGCGCAGTTCGGGCACTTCATCCAGAGGCCCTGGGGGATGTCTTTCTTGCGGCGGAAGAACGCCATGGGCCGACTCCGTGTTCCGGGGCGCCACTCTACCCGGGACCAGCGCGACGGTGCCGGGTCGCCTCCGGGACGCCGGTTCAGACGGGAGGGCGCAGGGCGCGGATCGCCGCGGTGCGGTCGGGGCGCCCGAAGACGGCCGTACCGGCGACCAGGATGTCCGCTCCGGCCTCGATCGCGGCGGGGGCGGTCGCCTCGGTGATCCCCCCGTCGATGGAGATTTCTCCAGGGAAGCCGCGCTCCCGCAATGTGCGGATCTTCTCCAAGACCTCCGGCATGAATGACTGACCGCCGAAGCCGGGGAACACGCTCATCACGAGTACGAGCCCGACCTCGTCGAGTACCGGTTCGATCCGCGCCAGCGGCGTGTCCGGGTTGAGCACGATGCCCGCTCGCGCCCCACCGTCCCGGATCGCCCTCAGCGCTCGCGGGATGTCGTCCGGCGCTTCGATGTGGATCGAGATCCAGTCGGCGCCCGCCCGCAGAAAGTCCGGCACGTACTGCGTTGGCCGATCGATCATCAGATGGCAGTCGAGCACCGCGTCGGTCACCCGACGCAGGCTCTTCACCAGCGGAGCGCCGAACGTCAGGTTCGGCACGAAGTGACCGTCCATCACGTCCAGATGGAGGAGATCGGCGCCTGCATCGAGGACATCGCGCACCTCGGACGCGAGGTTTGCGAAGTCCGCGGAGAGCACGCTCGGCGCGATCTTCACCGTGCGCAACGGGGCCTGTGCATCGGCCATCAGGCGGCGCCCGTCGCCATGCGAACGAGCAGATCGACGCACCGCGCCGAGTACCCCCACTCGTTGTCGTACCAACCGCAAACCTTCACGAACCGGCCGGCGGCCATCGTGAGCGCGGTGTCGAAGATGCAGCTGTGGGTGTCTCCGATGATGTCGCTCGAGACGATCGGCGCGTCCTCGCAGCGAAGGATGCCCTTCAGCGGTCCCGCCGCCGCGGTGCGGAACGCATCGTTCACCTCGGCGGCGGTCACCTCCCGGTCGAGCGTTGCGGTCAGGTCCACCAGGCTGCCGTCGGCGACCGGGACGCGCACGGCGAAGCCGTCCAGGCGCCCGGCGAGTTCGGGCATGACCTTGCCGACGGCGCGGGCCGCGCCGGTCGTCGTCGGAATGATGTTCTGCGCCGCGCTTCGCGCACGCCGCAGATCCTTGTGCTCTAGGTCGAGGATGCGCTGGTCGTTCGTGTAGGCGTGAATCGTGTTCATGAGGCCCTGCACGACCCCGAACGACGCATGCAACACCTTCGCCATCGGCGCGAGGCAGTTGGTCGTGCACGACGCGTTGCTGACGAGTCGGTGCGTGGGCAGGAGGGAGTCATCGTTCACGCCGAGAACGATCAGTGCATCCACCGCGTCCTTGGGCGGCACGGTCAGCAGCACCTTCTTGGCGCCGGCGGCGAGATGCTGTTCCAGTTGCGCGCGCGCCTTGAATACGCCGGTGCTCTCGACGACGAGATCCGCACCGAGTGCGGCCCACGGCAGTTTCGACGGATCGCGCTCGCACAGGAGCGGGAACCCGTCGTGATCCACGACCAGGTTCTTGCCGTCGAGGCGAACGGTTCCCGGGAACGTTCCGTGGGTGCTGTCGTATTTCAGCAGGTGCGCGAGCGCCTCCGGCTGGCCGAGGTCGTTCACCGCGACGACGTTGACGTCCTTTCGCGCGTGGAGGAGGCGAAAGACCTGGCGACCGATACGTCCGAATCCGTTGATCGCGACACGAATCGTCATGGGCTCTCCCGGTTGCGGCCGCCGCGTTCGGCGCCGCGAGGGCGAGCATCGTACTAGCCGAGGCCCGTCGCTCCCCGGGCTGAACGGTGTGCCGCATCGCGCTGTTCGCGAGGGACCATAGGCGCGTGGACGTCGCGCCCGAGTCTCGCGCCCCGAGCAACGCAGACCTCGTTCGAGCGACGCTCGAAGGGTTGGCTGCGGCGGGTCTCGATCCCCGTTCGGTACGGCTCCTGGTCGCGGTCAGCGGCGGCGCGGACAGCGCGGCGCTGGCGATCCTGCTCGCGGCGGCATTCGGGTCCGAGGCCGCCGATCGCCTGACGCTCGCCCACGTCGATCACGGCTGGCGCGACGCCGATGGGGCACGCCGGGAGCGCGACGCGGTGGACGCCCTCGCGCGATCGTTGGGCCTCCGAGTCCGGCATGCGCCCCCGCCGCGCCACGGCGATGCCCTGGTTCGCTCGGAACACGCCGCGCGCCGCCACCGCTACGCCACGCTCGAGGCGCTCGCGCGCGAGGTCGGTGCCACCGCCGTCGTCACGGCGCACCATCGCCGGGATCAGGCCGAGACGGTCTGCCTGCGTGCCCGACGGAAGAGCGGACGCCACGGACTGGCCGGAATGGCGCCCGCGCGCCGATTGGGCCCCCACGGGGTCGTGCTCGTGCGCCCCCTTCTGAATGTCGCCCCGGAGGACCTTCAGGCGACGGTTCGTGCCGCGGGCCTTGCCTGGTTCGAGGATCCCGCCAACGTCGATCCGCGTCACGATCGCGCGCGTCTCCGGCTCGAGCGGGCGGCCGCCCCGCTCCCATCCGACCAGCGGCTCGCCGTGTTCGCGACCCGCCTCCGCACGCGCCTCGCGCGGCGCACGGCGTGCGCGCTCGAGCGCCTCGGGGAGGACTGGAAGGAGGATCCGATCGTCGGGGCGGTTGCGTTCGATCGCGCCAGGTTCGCCTCCCTCCCGGCGCCGCTTCGCGATGCGTTGTGGCGCCATGCCGGCGAGCGCACTCGAGCCGACGCCGACGGGCCATGGGTGACGCGCGCTCACCTGCGTCTGCTGGACGCCGCCGTGGCGACGCGAGGTGCGGTCACCCTGCCGCGAGGGATCGTCCTGCGCGCGATGGGACGACGGGCATGGCTCGGGCGCACCGACCGAAACGTGCGGCCGTTCCGGCTGGTTCTGCGCCTCGGCCCACCGGACGAGCCGCGCGGATCGCCCGCCCCGCCGCCCGGTACGCTCGCTCTCGCGAGAATCGACGCCGACTTGGCGGGACCGCGCCCGATCCTCCGACCCGTGCGCGCGGGCGATCGCTTCCGTCCCCTCGGAGGGGAGCGGGAGGTGGAGGTCCTCGATTGGCTCGCGCGGCGCGGCATGCCGGCGTTCGTGCGCGCGCGCCGGTGGGTGGTCGAGGCGAACGGCGCCGTCGCATGGGTGGTCGGCGTGCGCGTGGACCCGGCCTATGCGGTTCGCCCGGAGAGTTCGATCGCCTGGACCCTCGCGGTCGTGAACGCGGAGGATCGACGCTGATGACCGGCTACGGGGCCGGCGCGTCGTTGCCCTTGGGCAGATCCTTCTTCGACGCGGCGTCGTCGTCGTCGAGGCCCTCGGCGAGGCCCTTCTTGAACGAGCTGATCCCTTGGCCGAGGCTCCGGGCGACGCCAGGGATCCGACGGCCGAAGAGCAGCAGCAGGATGAACACCACCAGCAGCAGTTGCCACGGTCCGATCACCCCGGCCAGCACCGGTTCGGCGGCAGAAAGGTAGGGATGCATGGGAGTCTCCGTCGGCGAAGGGGCTTGGAGTATACCCCCCGAGGAGCATCCCGGTGCGGGTCAGCGGGGGATTGCCGCCACGATCGAACCGTCCGAGGTCGCCGCGTAGATCGCGCCGTCCGCACGGTTGGACGGAATCAGGTCGAACATCCCGAGTTCGAGGTGCTCGCTGGCGGCGGCGTAGCCCTTTTTGGCGTTGCGGAAGGTGACGTTGTTCTGGGCGTCGAGCGTCAGGAGCCAGTCGCCGTGCTGCGCGAGCGGGCGGCTTGCCTGCAGGTCGTGGAACGCCGGCTCGCCCGACGTGAGGTCGAACGCGTGCAGTCCCCGGACGTTGCGAACGAACGCCAGCCCGACGTACTTCGTCGTGCGGACCGGATCGGCGCCCTCGACCCCCGTATCGACCTCGATCGTCTGCGATGCGCCGATGACCCACGGGGCACCGGTCGGTGCCTGCTGGATGCTCCGGATCCAGTGCGTGTCGCCGTTGTCCAGGCCCAGGCAGGTCACCACGCCGTCCTGGGAGGCCACGATGATCCGGTCCGGCGAAAGGACCGGGCCGTACTTGAGGATGGTCGCGACCTCCTTGTCCCAGTTCGCCGTGCGGGGCGGCTGCGCCCCCGCGGGCAGGGAGATGACGTGCCCGTTGTCCGTCGCGAACACGACGATCTTTCCACTCGCGTCGGTCTGGGGCGCCGAGAACACCATGCCCGGAGCGAGGTAGCCCCACCCTCCGCGGCCGTCGGCGAGGTTCACGCTCTCGAACGTCTTGTTGTGCTGCGCCGCGCCGAGACTGCCGAGGAAGGCCATCGAGGCGTTCGCGGCGACGCCCGACGACGCTGCGAAACCCAGGCGGCGCGGGAAGTCGGGGCCCTCCTCGCCGGAGCGCTTGCTGACCGCATGCATCCAGAACTGCCCGCGGTAGTCCTTGCAGAGGAAGACGATGTGGGTCGGGCCCTCAGCCGGTGGCTGGAACAACGGGGCGCGGAGCGAGAACGCCCATCGAGGCTCGAGCGTGAAACGATCGAGCGCCCAGACGAGGCCGCTCTGCGAGACGGCGACGAGATGACGGTCGAGGACGTAGAAGCCGGCGATCGCGACCGGACGGTCCTTGCTCAGATCGGCACGCAGGACGTGGACGTTCCACGGAAGACGCTCGAGTTGCATCTCGCCGATGTCGCCGCGGCGGGTTCCGCCGACCTGCTGGGGCGGCTTGAGCAGCGAGCCTTCGCCGGCCGCGTCGCCGCCGCTCGAAAGGAGCGCGCCGATCGCCAAGACGGCCGCAATGCCGGCCAGCCGCTTCGTCACCGGGAACGTCTGCATGGTGCTCTTCCTGCCCGCGAGGCGCGCAGCGTTCGTCGTGCGGCGGATGGGCATGGACGGCGCTTGGCCGCCCCCACCCCACCTCCCGCGCCGGACGGACCCGTCGCCGAGTTGCGTCATGCCCTGGAAAGAACCCCCGTCGTCGCGCCGCTGGCCCGCCGCCCGGAAGATCCCGCCCCCATCGTGCCCGGGAGTCGTCCCGAATGCCAACGATCCTCGCCCGGAGGAGGCGAGATCGCCGACGAGCGGAGCGTCCCGAGGCCCCTTCCTCGGAACGCCGGGCCTCCCAGCCCGGACGTACGGTCCCGAAGAGCGCGCCCTTGTAGAACCGCTCGATCCGGGTGTCAAGGTCGCCGTTGCGGCCCATCGGCCCCTCCATCCCCGTCGCGTGGGAGAGGGCCGACGGAGGGGTGTGGCCTCGCCGCGGATCCGGCGGGATACTCCGGGGCGACGATAGGGGTTCCCGGATCGGCCCCTACGATGCGCCACTTGTCCTCCCCGGCTCCCCTCGGCACCGCCGCCCAACTCGCTCGGAACGTCGAGACGGTGCGGGCGCGCATCGAGGCCGCGCGACGGCGCGGTCCGCGCGGGGCGCCCACGGTGCGCCTGGTCGCCGTGACGAAGTCGGCTCCTCCGGCGGCCTATGCGCCGCTCGCGGAGGCGGGCGTCGGCGACGTCGGCGAGAATCGCGTCGGGTCGGCCGCTCGGCGCAAGGCGCTCGCTCCGCCCGGCCTGGTCTGGCACGGCATCGGGCACCTGCAGCGGAACAAGATTCCTGAAGCCGTGGCCACCTTCGACGTGTTCCACGCACTCGACAGCCTGCGCCTTGCCGTCGCCCTCGACGCGCACCTCGCGACATGCGGTCGGCGATGGCCGGTGTTGATCCAGGTCAATGCATCGGAGGAGAGCGCCAAAGGAGGGGTCCCTCCCGACGATGCCCTGGCGGCGCTGGCCGAGATCGCGGCGCGCTGCCCCCGCCTGGAGGTCGTCGGATGGATGACGATGGCCGCTTTCGGCGGGACCGAAGGCGACCTTCGCCGGACTTTTCGTACTCTGTGGGACCTCCGCGACGAGGCTCGACGTCGAGGCCTTGGGGACCCGCCGCCGGGCGATCTCTCCATGGGCATGACCGATGACTTCGAGATCGCCGTCGAGGAGGGGGCAACGGTCGTTCGCGTCGGGCGCGCGCTCTTCGAGCACGTCGCCTTCGGTCCGGACGTGCCGCCAGCCGAGGGCGCTGTCCCACCGACGCGTCGCTCCGTTCCCGGAGACCAGGTGTGAGCATCCGCGTACGACTCGAACACGGTCAGGGAGCGGGCGCCACGTGGCGACTCGCCTCGCCCGGGGTCTACGTCGTCGGACGCGTGCCGCAGGCGAGCGTGCAGGTGCTCGACATGCGCGTCTCGAAGGAGCACGCGGAGATCCACCTCACCGCGAACGGCACGGCCGTGCTCAAGGATCTCGGCAGCACGCACGGCTGCCAGGTCAACGGTCAACCGGTCAACGGCGAGGCGGCGCTGAAGGTCGGCGACGAGTTGCGGATGGGTCTCTCGATCCTGCGCATTCTCTCCGACGGCCCCGCCAACAAGGACGCCGTCGCCGCGACGAACCGCACGGTGGACGACCGCTCGCCGCACGCCACCGGCGAGTTCAAGATCGAGACCGCGCGGACGCTGCCGCCCGATGCGCTCGTCGGCAAGGAACTCGGCGGGTACCGCGTCGAGCGCAAGATCGGCGCGGGCGGCATGGGCGGCGTCTACGTCGCCGAGCAGTTGTCACTGCATCGCAAGGTCGCCCTGAAGGTCCTGAGCGAGCAGTTCGCGGCCGATCGCGACTTCGTCGATCAGTTCGTCAACGAAGCCCGTGCCGCGGGCGCGCTGAACCATCCGAACGTCGTCCAGGTCTACGATGTCGGTCAGAGCGACGGACAGTACTACTTTTCGATGGAGGTGATGCCCGGCGGTTCGATCGAGGATCGGATCAAGCAGGGTCCCGCCCCCTGGTCCGACGCGCTGAACTGGTTCCTCGATGCGGCGAACGCGCTGATCTTCGCGCGGCGCAAGGGCATCCTCCACCGCGACGTCAAGCCCGACAACCTGATGCTCGCCGAGGACGGCAGCGCGAAGCTTTGCGACCTCGGTCTTGCCAAGCGCAGCGAGAACACCGATCTGATGAGCCAGGGCATCATCGGCACGCCGCACTTCATCTCGCCCGAGGCGATCCGCCGCCGTCCCGACATCGATCACCGCACCGATCTCTACGGTCTCGGCTGTACGTTCTATCGAATCCTGACGGGGAAGAACCCCTATCCCGGCGCGACGGTGAAGGAGATCCTCCTCGGACACCTGAACAAGCCGGTGCCGCGCGTCGCCGCGACCGTGCCCGACGTTCCGAAGGATCTCGACGAGATCGTGTTCACGTTGATGCAGAAGGAAGTCGAGAAGCGCTATGCGACGCCGGAGGATCTGCTCGCCGCGCTCGACAAGGTGCGACTCCAATACGGCCTGGAGGCCCACGGGATCAAGCCCGGCGGGAAGCGCCCTCTCGTGATCGCGATCCTCGCGGGTCTCGTCGCCCTCGGCGTCGGGATCTTCGCGGCGACCAAGGGACCCGAGTTCGTCGAGAAGCCCAAGTCCGAGGAGGACCTCGCCGCCGAGCGGCGGACGGCGATTCGCTCGGTCGAAGCGAGCGTCGGCACGACCACGAACGAAGCCGGCAGCGCCCTCGTCAAGCTCCAGGCCCGACTGACCGATCCCGACTTCCCGCTGAAGAGCAGCGGCGACAACTGGAAGGATGCGCGCTGGATCACGCTCGCCGACGACTTCGAGCGGGGCGCCGAGGGGTGGAAGGTCGCCGCCCTGGAACTGCGGGAGAAGGCGCGCCACGCGGACATCCCCGAGATCCAGGACCATTGGCAGCGCGGCGCAAACGTCCTCGAGGAGAACGTCCGCCAGGCGGAACTCCGTGCGAGCGAGATTCGCAAGTACGTGCAGGATCGGCGAGACAACGAGATCGCTCTCTCGGGCGCCCGCAGCACGGCCCGCGACGACCTGGCGGCGGCGCTGGGTGCCCACAAGGCGAAGGTCGAGGAGGCCGTCCGCGCCGACGACCTCGTCACGGCCGCGTTGCTGCTCCGGAAGAGCGTCGTCGAATCGCTCTACGCGGACGTCGCGGCGCGCAAGTTCAACGACGAGATCGAGTTGCTTTCGGCGACGGAGATCGAGAAGGCCGTGGGCCAAGCGTTCGGCAAGCCCGACGCGGAGCTGCCCTTCTATGCCAAGGACGTCCTCGACTCGGTCCAGGCCGCCGCGCGCACCCGATACGAAGAGATCGAGACGGCGGCGCGCAACGCGGCCGGTCCGGACGCCACGCCCGAGGGGCTGACGGCGTCGATGGTCGCTCTCGACGAGTTCGCCAAGAGTCTCCCTGCCGATCCGGACCCCGAGTCAGGACCGTACGGTGAATTCCTCCGCGGGCAGGTCCACGCGGCGCGTGCGCTGCGCGACAGTCTGAAGTTGCGGCGCCGCGAGGTCGTCGTCGCGCGTTACGCGAACGACCGACGCGCCTGTTTCGCGCTGCTCCACGCGCTGTTCCGTCCCGCCTCGTCGAAGGGCTTGCTCGCGACGCTCGACACGACGGGCGCGAAGACGGCCGCGGCGGCGTTCGCCCGCGAGGTGCAGTCGGCCGAGTACCGCGAGCTCGGCGCGTGGTGGATCCAGGCGGTGGACGGCGTCAGCGAAGCCCTCGATCAACTCATCGCGGCCTATCCGGCCGGGTGGACCTCGGATCGGATCACGTACCACGACGAACGCGGGCGCGTCGCCGCGGGCAAGATCAAGGGCATCGATCGGACGACGATCGTGCGCGAGAAAGATCGCGTTCCGCTCGGCTCTCTCGGTCCCGTCTACGTCGTCAACCATCTCTTCCGCGACGCCGCCAAGCCCCGCGTCGAGCTCACCGGAGCGGCACGGCTCGGTCTCGGCGTCCTGGCGGAGGTCGCGGGCGAATACGACCTCGCCGCGGCCGAGTACGCGGCGTGGCGCGACTCGCTCGCCCCCGAGGACGAGCGACGCAATGGGGTCGAGCGCCGGATCGCCTCGCTCGACGCGGAACGACGCGCCGCCACGCTCTGGCGGGAGGCGTGGCGTCGCCACGCCGAGATCGAGGAGACGGTCAATCGCCTCGATCCCACGCTGATCGGCCTCGACGCATTCGATGACGCCAAGCGACAGGAGGTCGCGGAGAAAGAGAGCGCGTGGCTCGCCTCGCTGCAGTCGGTCAGCGGCATCCTGATCACGTTGCAGGAGGAGCGGGCGCTCGCGTCCACCGCATGGCTCGCGGGCTTGGTCGGGGAAATGCCGAAGGGCGCGGCCTACGCCGGCGAGGAAACCGGCGACGAGCCGGACGGGCCGTGACGTCCGCCGGCGGTGCGCCGCGGTCCGCCGCCCGGATCGCGTTCCTGCTGTCGGGCACGGGCAGCACGTTGCGGAACCTGCTCGAGGCGATCGATCGCGGCGCGGTGTCCGCACGGGTCGTCGCCGTGGTCACGGATCGCGCCGACGCGCGGGGCCTCGCCATCGCCCGCGGCGCCGGGATCCCGGCGCTCGTCGTCCCGCGCCGCGACCATCGCGGCCCGGCCTACACGGAGGCGCTCGTGGACGCGCTCGCCCCCCATCGACCCGACTGGATCGTGCTGGGCGGATTCCTGACCTGCTTTCCCGTTCCGCGAGCGTGGACGGACCGCGTGGTCAACGTCCATCCGAGCCTGCTCCCGGCGTTCGGCGGGCGCGGCTGCTATGGCCATCGCGTCCACGAGGCCGTGCTCGAGCGCGGCTGCCGAGTCAGCGGATGCACCGTGCATCTCGTCACCGACGACGTGGACGGCGGTCCGATCGTCGACCAAGTCGCGGTGCCCGTTCACGACGACGACACGCCCGACTCCCTCGCCGCGCGCGTGCAGGCCGCCGAGCGCGAGATCTACCCGCGGGCGATCGATCGACTGGTCCGCGGCCTCTGGCACGTTCGAGACGGGCGGGTCGTCCGCGGCGCCGACTGACACCCGCCCCGCCGGGCCGTCACGCCCGCACGCCGCGGCGCAGGAGGTTGGAGAGCACGGCCCCGATCAGGTTCGGGCTCTCGTCCATCCGGCGCCGCAGGTACGCCGTCGCCGCATCCCACGACTGGGCGAACGGCACGTAGCGCCGGACCGGTAGCACCGGTCCGTACTCTCCTGCGGCGAGCCGCGTGAGGAATTGCGACCGCGGCACGCCGAGCAACATCTGGATCTCGCAGCGCTCGGGAGCGGCGGGAGCGACCTCCCGGAGGAAGCGCCGGAGCGTCGTCTCGTCGTGGGTCGCGAACTCGACCCGGACGCCCCGCGCGAGGAGCGCGCGCGCATAGGCGAGCATGCGCTCCTTCATCGCCGCCTTGTCGGACAGGCCGTCGCGCGACGGCACGGGGTAGATCCCGATCACCAGCCGCACCCGCATCCCCTCGGGGAAGCGGGCGAGGTCGGCCTCCGTGCGATGAAGGCGGGTCTGCAGTGCGGTGCCGACGTCGTGGCCCGAGCGGAAGAGGTCGATGGCCCAACGGATCGTCGACTCGGTCCAGGGACGATCCTCCATGTCGAGGGTCAGGGGAACCCCCCGCGCCCGGGCCAACTCGGCGAAGTCGGCGAGCCGGGGGCCGACGCGTCGGGGGTCGCCCGGGGTGAACGCGGACGGCTTGAGCGACACGCTCGGGCGCCACGATCGATCGCCAAACCGCGGGTCGCGACCCAGCGCGTCGATCAAGGTCTCGCACGTCGCGACATTGCGGTGCACCTCGAAGTCGTCCGCGACCGCCTCGCCGAGCAGGTCGAGCGTCGCTCGACTCCCCTCGTCCTCGCGGAGCGCGGCGGCAACGCCGAACGCCGACTCGATGGAACTGCCCGCGACGTAGGGACGGGCGAACCAGCGCACGAACGGTCCCGGCACAAGTCGCGAAAGTCGCATCATGCGACGCGCGATCATACCGACGGACGGCGGCGTGCCGAGAAGGTTCGCGGCGCCGCGCGGCAACGCTATAACGACACGCACCCCGGAGCACCCTACGTGGCAGCCAAAAAATCGTCGAACGCGGCTCCCGCCGCCGCCCGCGGGCCGCGGCGCAAGGCCAACTCGCCCGGCCAGGGCGTCTACGACGAGTCGGCGATCCAGACCCTCGACGCGCTCGAACACATCCGGCTGCGCACGGGCATGTACATCGGTCGGATCGGCGACGGGTCGCACCCCCAGGACGGCATCTACGTGATGCTGAAGGAGGTGATCGACAACGCGATCGACGAGTACATCATGGGCCACGGCAAGCGCATCCTCGTCAAGCGTGACGGTCCGACGGTCGAGGTCCGCGACTTCGGACGCGGCATCCCCCTCGGCAAAGTCGTCGACTGCGTCAGCCGGATCAACACCGGCGGCAAGTACAACGACGACGTCTTCCAGTTCTCGGTCGGTCTGAACGGCGTCGGCACGAAGGCGGTGAACGCCTTGTCGAGCGAGTTCGAGGTTTGCTCCTGGCGCGAGGGCGCGTGGCGCCGCGCCCGGTTTCGCCAGGGGCGCCTCGTCGCCGACGAGAAGGGCAAGGAGGCGAGCGCCCGCGACGGCACGCTGGTGCGCTTCACGCCGGATCCGGAGATCTTCGGCACGTTCGCGTGGGACGAGGACACGATCGCCCACCGCCTCCGCTACTACGCGCACCTCAATGCAGGACTCACGCTCGAGTACGGCTCGCGCAAGTTCGTGAGCGAGAACGGACTCGCTGACCTGCTCCGCGACGAGCTCGGCGAGGACGCGCCGCTCTACGACATCGCCCACGCCCGTCTCGATCGCCTCGAGATCGCCTGGACGCACACGCACACCTACGGCGAGACCTACTTCAGCTTCGTCAACGGACAGTACACGAACGACGGAGGCACCCACCAGTCGGCGTTTCGCGAGGGCGTCCTGAAGGGCGTCAACGAGTTCTCGGGCAAGGCCTTCGCGGGCGAGGACGTACGCGACGGGTTCCTCGGCGCGATCGCCGTCAAGGTCCAGGATCCCGTCTTCGAGAGCCAGACGAAGAACAAGCTCGGCAGCACCGATCTCCGCGGCTGGGTCGTGCAGGAAGTGAAGAACCAGGTCGTGCGTTGGTGCCACGCGAACGCCGACGACGCCGCGGCGCTGATCGAGAAGGTCCGTGCCAACGAGCGAGTCCGCAAGGAGCTCTCCGCGATCAAGAAAGAGGCGCGCGAGCGGGCCCGGAAGGTCGCGATCCGCATCCCCAAGCTGATCGACTGCAAGGAGCACTTCGACGATCCCCGATCGAAGCGGCGGGAGGAGACGACGATCTTTCTGACCGAGGGCGACTCTGCTGGCGGCGCGATGGTGCAGTCGCGCGACGTCCACACCCAGGCCATCTTCAGCCTCCGCGGGAAGCCGCTCAACACCTTCGGCCAGAAGCGCGAGGCGATCTACAAGAACGAGGAACTCTACAACGTGATGCGCGCGCTCGGCATCGAGGACGATCTCGACGGGCTGCGCTACAACCGCGTCGTGATCGCCACGGACGCCGACGTGGACGGCATGCACATCCGCAATCTCCTTCTCACCTACTTCCTGCGGTACTTCGAGGAGCTCGTCACCAAGGGGCACCTCTACATCCTGGAGACGCCGCTGTTCCGCGTGCGCAACCGCCAGGAGACCCGCTACTGCTACTCGGAAGCCGAACGCGACCAGGCGCTGAAGGCGCTCGCCAAGCCCGAGGTGACCCGCTTCAAGGGGCTCGGCGAGATCAGCGCCAACGAGTTCAAGCAATTCATCGGCAAGGACATCCGCCTCGAGCCCGTCACGATCAAGCAGATGAGTGAGGTCGGACGCTGCCTCGAGTTCTACATGGGGAAGAACACCCCCGAGCGGCGCGCGTTCATCGTCGAGAACCTGATTCCGGACGTGGCGTAGGACCCCCCGATCGCATGGCCCATCTCGAACCGTTGATGCGGCGCAACTTCTTGGAGTATGCGTCGTACGTGATCGTCGATCGCGCGATCCCCGATCTGCGTGACGGCTTCAAGCCCGTCCAGCGACGCATCCTCGCGACGCTGCGCGCGATGCACGACGGACGCTTCCACAAGGTCGCCAACGTCATCGGCGAGACCATGAAGCTCCACCCCCACGGCGAGACGTCGATCGGCGACGCCCTGGTCACGCTGGCGAACAAGGACTACTTCATCGAGCGCCAGGGCAACTACGGCAGCGTGATCACCGGCCACGGCGCCGCGGCACCTCGCTACATCGAGTGCCGGTTGACGCCGCTCGCGCTGGAGACGCTGTTCCACCCCGAGCTCACCGCCACCATCCCGAGCTACGACGGCCGCAAGGAGGAGCCGGTCGTGCTCCCGGTCAAGCTGCCCGTCGTGCTCCTCCTGGGCGCCGAGGGCATCGCGGTCGGGATGACGACTCGGATCCTCCCCCACAACTTCGGTGAACTGCTCGAGGCCCAGGTCGCACTCCTCGAGGGCAAGCCCGTCCGCCTGCTGCCCGACTTTCCGCAGGGCGGCATCCTGGACGTCTCCGAGTACGACAACGGGCGAGGCCGGGTGCGCGTACGCGCCCGGATCGAGGCGGACGGCGACAAGGAGATCGTCGTTCGCGAGGTGCCGTTCGGCACGACGACGGAGAGCCTCGTCGCGTCGATCGAGGCCGCGGCGCAGAAGAACAAGGTCAAGATCGGATCGATTCAGGACTTCACGACGGACAAGGTCGAGATCCGCATCGCGCTGCCGCGCGGCGTCCACGCCGACGAGACGATCCCGCAGTTGTATGCGTACACGGACTGCGAGGTCTCGCTCACGAGCGCGGTCACGGTGATTCGCGATCGCCACCCCGTCGACCTCGGCACGGACGAGATCCTCGCCTGGTTGACCGACCAGTTGAAGGAGCGACTCAAGGCCGAGATGGAGCACGATCTCGGTCGGCTCGATGCGCGTCGCCATGCGCTCACGCTGGAGCGCATCTTCATCGAACGCGGGGTGTGGCGCGGTCTGGAGAAGGCCGCGACGGACGAGGCCGTCCGGGGGGTCGTCTGGAAGGGCATGCGCGCCCATGAGAGGGAGTGGGTGCGCCCCATGACGGAGGAGGACGTCACTCGCCTGCTCGACATTCGAATCCGCCGGATCTCGGCGTACGACATCGCCGCGAACAAGCGCCAGGTCGAGGAGATCGAGGTCGAGATCGACGGGCTGCGCAAGAAGCTGAAACAGTTGACGAAGACGACGATCGCGTGGCTGCGTGACCTGCACAAGCGCTACGCGTCGCGGTGGCCGCGGCGCACGAAGGTCAAGTCGTTCGACGTCGTGGACGTCCGCGAGGTGGCGCGCGCTCACATCCGGGTCGCGTACGACCCCGAGTCGGGGTTCTGGGGCAGCGCGGTCAAGGGAGCCGAGCACCACCACACGATGAGCGAGTACGACCGCGTCCTGCTCGTCTCGAGCGACGGGACGTACCGGATCGTCGGCCCCGAGGAGAAGGTCCTCGTACCGGGCAAGCTGCTCTGGTGCGCGCCGTTCGTCGAGGAGAGCGGACAGCACGCCGTCGTCGTGTACCGCGACGAGAAGAAGATCGCTCACGCGAAGCGCATCCACATCAAGGGCTACGTGCGTGGTCGTGAGTATCGGCTCATCCGTGACCCCGGCGGCACGCTCGACCTGTTCCTCCAGCAGGACAAGCCCGGCGCGGTCCACCTCCGCTTCGTGCACAAGGCCCGGCAGCGGGTCGCCGAGTTGACGGTGGACCTCGACGACCTCGAGCCGACAGCGGTCTCGGCCCGCGGCCGGCGGCTTGCGCCGAAGCCCGTCGCCAAGGTGAAGCGGCTAGGGAAGGACGCCTGACCGTGGCCGCCGCGCGCCGCCGCCCGGCACGCACGCTCCGAGAGGAGTTGCAGCTCTCCCAGGGGTTCTCGTCGGACGCGGTCGAGGCCTACGTCTCGATGGTCCGTACGGCCCAGGTCCTCCAGGACGAGGTGTCGGCGCTGTTGCGCACGCAGTCGCTCTCGCCGCCTCAATACAACGTTCTGCGGATCCTGCGCGGCGCGGGTGCCGCTGGGCTTCCGTGCCTCGCCATCGGCGAGCGGATGGTCGCGCGGGTTCCCGACGTCACCCGCCTGCTCGGTCGACTCGAGGATCGCGGCCTCGCCATCCGGGAACGGTCGCAGGCCGACCGCCGCATCGTGAACGTGCGGATCACACCCGAGGGACTGACGCGCCTGGCCGCGCTCGACGAGCCGCTGCAGGCGCTGCACGAGGCGCAGTTCGACCGCCTCGGCAAGGACGAGGTGCGCCGCCTCCTCGACGCTCTGGATCGACTGCGCCACGGGGCGTCGTAGGCGCGCGCTCCGGCGAAGGCGGCGTCTCGCGAGGGACGAACGGTCGCCGAGCGGGGCGCGAGCGGTCGGAACGCCCGGACGAGGCGCGGGGCGCCGCCGCGCTCCGGCGCGAAGCCGCTGGAAGCGGATACGATTCGCCGTTCGGGCGCGCCCCGCCCCATCCGGAGAGTCGATGACCGTTCCCGATCCCGCCTCGCCCGCCGCGCCTCGACGGGCCCGCCTGCCGGACGGCGACGCCGGGATCACGCGCGCGCCGTTCCCGGCATCGCGCAAGATCCACGTCCCGGGCTCCCTTCATCCGGATGTCCGCGTGCCCATGCGTGAGATCCGGCTCTCGCCGACGCCGTCGCGCCTGCCGGGCGGCACCGCCCGCGAGAACCCGCCGGTCGTCGTCTACGACACCTCCGGCCCCTACACCGACCCCGATGTCGCGATCGATCTCCGCCGGGGGCTGCCGCCGCTTCGCCGCGCGTGGATCGAGGCCCGCGGCGACGTCGAGGCCCGTCTCGCGTCCGACTCGTCGTTCGCCCGCTCCCGGGTGATCGGCAACGGGGCGAACTTCCCCGTAGCCCGCTTCCCGCTGCGGGCGCGCGCCGGCCGCTGCGTCACGCAGATGCACTACGCGCGACGCGGCGAGATCACGCCCGAGATGGAGTTCGTCGCCATCCGCGAGAACCAACGGCGTGAGGCCATGCGCGAGCACCTCGCCCGCGAACATGCCGGCGACGCGTTCGGAGTCTCGATGCCGCCGCTGATCACGCCAGAACTCGTTCGCGACGAGATCGCGCGCGGCCGTGCGATCCTCCCCGCGAACGTCAACCACCCGGAGCTCGAACCGACCATCATCGGCCGCCGTTTCCTCGTCAAGATCAACGCGAACATCGGCAACTCGGCCGTCACCTCGTCGATCGCCGAGGAGGTCGAGAAGATGGTGTGGGCGATCCGCTGGGGCGCCGACACGGTGATGGATCTCTCGACCGGCGCCCCGATCCACGAGACACGCGAGTGGATCATCCGCAACAGCCCCGTGCCGATCGGAACCGTTCCGATCTATCAGGCGCTGGAGAAGGTCGGCGGCCGTCCCGAGGAGCTGACCTGGGACCTCTTCCGCGACACGTTGATCGAGCAGGCCGAGCAGGGCGTGGACTACTTCACGATCCACGCGGGCGTTCTGCTGCGCTACATCCCGCTCACCGCGAATCGCGTCACCGGCATCGTCTCGCGCGGCGGGTCGATCCTGGCGAAGTGGTGTCTCGCCCACCACGAGGAGAACTTCCTCTACACGCATTGGGACGAGATCTGCGAGATCATGGCCGCCTACGACGTGTCCTTCTCGATCGGCGACGGGCTGCGGCCCGGCTCCATCGCCGACGCGAACGATGCGGCGCAGTTCGGCGAACTCAAGACCCAGGGCGAACTGACCCGGCGTGCGTGGGACCACGACGTCCAGGTGATGAACGAGGGCCCC
>CAZPGF010000052.1:0-17878 GCA_964586025.1 uncultured Planctomycetales bacterium | reverse complement strand
GCGTCCTTCGAGCAACGACGAGGCGGCCCCGACGATGCCGGACTCGGGTGCGAGCGCGACACCCCCCTTCAGGATCGCGAGCGCCCAGGTGGCCGCACCGGAGTCCGCGACCAGGGCGAGCAGCGCGCGTCCGACGATCCCCACGAGAACGAGGCAGGCGGCGAAGCCGGCCGCGGTCGCGCCGGAGGTGACGCGCGCGATCGTCGTGGCCCACGGGACGACGGCGGCGACGCCGAATCCGAGCCACGCGGCGAGCAGCAGGACGTGGGCGAACGGCGACCCGGAGGACGGCTCGAGCAGTCGCGCGGTGACGACCCGCAGATGCACGTCGCGCGATCGGGACGTCACCACGACGCGGGAGGAATCGGCCGGGACGTGGAGCGCGAGCACACCGCGCACCGCGATGCGCCGCGTCTGCGCCGGCCCCGACGACCCGTCGGCGATGTCCACCTCGATCGTGTCGGGCAGGCGATCGGCCGTGAGCATCACCGGACGCACGTCGAGGTGCAGGCGTCGCTCCGTGTCGGCGGGCGTGAACCGCGCCACGAACGGCTCGTCCCGTGCGTCGTCGCGATCGGCGCGAACGAACCGATCGGCTCCGAACTCGCCGCGCGCGGGCAGGTCGAGGCGGGGGACGCCGCCCCCGAGGGCGAGCGCCGTGGCGATGACGAGTCCGCCGACGATGGCAACGACCAGCACGCGCACCATGCCGGCCGCGGCCGCGGCGAGGCGGTGCGCGAGCGCGGACGGCGCGAGGGTGCCGATCGAGACGCGGCGACCGCTCTCGCGATCGTCGGGCAGCACGTTCGCGCTGGAGGCGGCTTGCCACGCGAGCACCACCGCGAGCACACCCAGGCCCGCGGCGAGACCGCGCGCCGCGCCCCCCATCCCGCCGCGTGAAACGAGCGACACGGCCGCGAGCCCCGCCAGGGCCAGCGCGGCGCGGAACGCGGCACCGGGCGCGCGCGCGGCGTCGCGCAGGTGACGGCCGACGAGCGCGATCCACGGCGCCATCGCGTTCACGCTCCGCGCGCGCGACGGAACAGCGCACCCAGCGACGACGTGTCGTCGCCCGCGAGCAGATCGCGCGGCCTTCCTTCGAGCGCGATGCGGCCTTGCTCGAGCGCAAGCACGCGGTGCACGCCGCGTTCGACCGTGACGCGCTCGTGCGTCGAGACGATCACCGCGCCGCCGCCGGCGACGTGGGCGTCGAGGACGCGCAGCACATCGTCCACGCCGTCGGGATCGAGGCCCGATGTCGGCTCGTCCAGCACCAGCAGACGGGGACGCGAGACGGCCGCCGCCGCGAGCGCGAGTCGGCGCGCCATGCCACGCGAGTACCCGGCGACGCGACGGTCGAACGCGTCGCGGGAGAGGCCGACGGCCTCGAGCATCCGCGTCACGCGTTGACGCCTCTCCCCGCGCGGGCCGACCCGCTGGAGTCGTGCGAACAGGTCCACGGTCTCACGACCGGTGAGTCGGCCGAAGCGACGCGCTTCTTCGGGCACGAACCCCGTCTGCTCGCGCGCGGCACGACGGCCGGCCTCGCCACCGAGCACCTCGACCGCTCCGGCGCGCGGACGGACGAGGCCGAGGACGAGTCGCAGGGTCGTGCTCTTGCCACTGCCGTTCGGACCGAGCAGCGCCACGCACTCGCCCGGCGCGACGGTGAACGAGACGTCGTTCAGCGCATGGACCGCGCGCGTGCCGCGTCCGTAGTCCACGTGGACGTTCGTTACGCGGACGAGCGCGGCCTCGTCGGATCGGGTCGTCCGCGAATCGGGCGTCATCGCGGGCAGCGTACGCCGGTACCGCGGAAGGGGCCCGCGCGAGGAGGGGGTGTGGACGCCCCCTTCTCCCCGTTCGCTCGTCGCCGCCGCCGCCGAGCGGCGCGGGCGGGCGAGTTCGTTCTGCTGCTGGTGCTCGGCGTGCGGCTGGCGGGAGGGCTCGTGCGGGGCTTCTCGGCATCACCGCCCGAGGCGCGAGGACCGCCCGAAGCGATCGCCCTCTCCCTCTCGACGGCCTCGTTTCGCGAGTTGCAGTGGTTGCCCGGAGTCGGCCCGGCACGTGCCGCGGCGATCCTTCGCGCCCGACCGGTCGGCGGGGTCGCCTGGACCTGGGGAGACGTCGCACGCGTCCACGGCATCGGACCGGTGACGATCGCGAGGCTGCGCGCCCTCGCGGGCGTCGAGCCTTGAGGTCGAACGGTCCCGTGCACGGCCCGGAGGCGTGGTCTGTTCACGTTGACGAGGCGATCCCGGGGCGGCGACGGCTCGCAGCGAGGGGATGGCCGGGCCTTCGCGCTTGCGGCCGTACGATCGGCGCCCATGCCCGAGTCGTTCGACCCGAACGCGTTCCTCCCCGACCTCGAACGCTTCCTCGCCGAGGACCGCGCGCGGGAGGATGTCACCGCCGCCGCGTTGATCGACGGAGAGGGATCGCAGCGTTCGGCTGAGGTCGTCGCGCGCGACGACGGCGTGATCGCCGGACTGCCTCTGCTCCTACCGCTGTTTCGCCTGCTCGACGAGGAGGCGACCGTCGAGACGTTCGTCGAGGACGGCACGCGCGTCGCGGGAACGACGCGCCTCGCCCGGGTGGACGCGCACACGCGCGCGCTCCTCGCCGGAGAGAGGACCGCCCTGAACCTGCTCCAACGTCTCTCCGGCGTCGCGACGATCACGGCCTCGTTCGTCGAGGCGACGATGGCGAGCGGTGTCGCCATCTACGACACGCGGAAGACGACGCCGGGCCTGCGCCATCTCGAGAAGTACGCCGTGCGCTGCGGCGGCGGGCACAATCACCGCCTCGATCTCGCCGACGCCGCCATGATCAAGGAGAACCACCTCGTCGCCGCGTACGGACGGCGCGGACCCGACTCGATCGCCGCCGCGGTGCGTGCGTGCCTCGCGGCGATCGCGCCGACGCACACGCTCTACGTCGAGGTCGAGAGCCTCTCCGAACTCGACGCCGCGCTCGCCGCCAGCGCGGGATGTCGCGGCCGGGTCGTCGTGATGCTGGACGACTTCGACTTCGGCGACATCCGCGTCGCCGCTCGCCGCGTCCGCGACCTCGGCGCGGACCGTCCCCAGGTCGAGGCGACCGGCGGCGTTCGCCTGGATCGCATCGAGGCGCTGGCGTCGACCGGCGTATCGCGCCTCTCCGCCGGCGCGATCACCCACAGCGTCCGAGCCCTCGACATCTCGATGAAGATCGTCGCCTGATCGTTCGGGTCCAGCGCACGCGGTCCGTGATTCAGGGGGAGTTCAGGGCGCGGCGACGGCCGGCATGCGGCGATCGAACAGGAGCGTCGTGTCCACACGTTGGTCGTAGGTGTCGAGCATCGTCGCCAGACTCGGCGGGGGCATGCCTTCGTGGACGCCGCGCGACGTTTCGATCCGCACCGTCGTCGCGCCGGCGAGCACGGTCGGGTTCAGCAACACCTCGAAGTCCTCGGGATCGGCGCCGACGACCTCCAGGGTGATGACGAGCGCCTCGCCGTCGCGTCGCTTGGTCGCGCGAACCTGCATGCGATCCGCCGGACGATCGCAGGCGAGCCAGTAGAGACCGCGCTGCGCAAGGCGCGTCGTCTTGTCCTGCGCATCGGGAAGCGGGAACGGCTCCTCGGCGTACTCCCATACGATCGTGTCGGGGAAGGCGTTCCGCCGGGCCGCGGTGACGATGCCGATGCCTCGCCCCGGCTCCCCCGGCGGGAACGCATGGGCGAGGTCGGCGTGGCGCGTGAACGAGATGGCGAGATACCCGGTCGGATCGGTCTCCCGCAACGCCTCGACCATCTGCCAGGCGCGCGTGAACGTCCCGGGCTCGCAGTTGACGTCCTTCTCGCCCGTGTACATCACCACGGTGAGGTTGCGCAGGTTCGGGACGAGGCCGTACTGGACGGAACCGACATCGTCCGGATCCGCGACCTTGACGCGCTCCGCCATCATCACGCCGTGCGCGGGAATCGCACCGGCCAAGAGGTCGGGCCACCGTCCGGCGACGTGGAGCGAACCCGTTCCGCCCATGCTGAAGCCCATCGCATAGACCCGGTCCGGATCGACCTCCTCGCGCGCCTTGGCGAGATCGATCAACGTCAGCACGAAGCGCTCGCCGTGGACGGTGTTCCACGTGTCGCTCACGAGGCGCACGCCCTGCGGGTACCACGCCAGATGCTTCGTGACGGTCCAGTTGCCCGCCGCCTCGCTGCTGCTTCCGGCTCCCTCCCCGCCGCCGTGGAGCCCGACGACGAAGCCCGCCTTCGGGCCGCCCTTGCCGCGGGCTTCCCAGGTCGCCTCGCCGTACGGGGTCGGCATCGCGCCCTTCCACTTGGGAGCGGCGCGCTTCGCGCGCTTGGCGAGGAGGTCGCGCACCGTTCCGAACGCCTCGGCGGGAAGGTCGATCGCGGCGGCCTCGTCGAGGAGGGCGCGACGCTTCGCCCCATCCCAGGACTCGAAGCGCGACCACGGCCGGGCCGCCAGGAACCGCCCGACCAGAGCCTCGGCCGCCTTCGCGTCGAACTTGGGCGCGCCCACGGCGGGCGCTCGGCCCGCCGACACGACGCACGCGGCGAGAAGCAGGTACGACGACGCGCGGACGATCCGATGCACGTCGAGATGCTACCGCGCGCGCGATCCGAATCGAACGGCTCCGGCTACACTCCCGCCGCGGAGGCAGCGCGTGCAGTTCGGGTTCGTGATCGACCAGTCGCGCTGCATCGGCTGCCATGCCTGCACCGTCGCCTGCAAGGCCGAGAACGACGTCCCGGTCGGAAACTTCCGGACCTGGGTCAAGTACACCGAGGTCGGCGCGTTCCCGCAGGTGAAGCGCCACTTCGCGGTGCTCCGCTGCAATCAATGCACCGCCGCCCCGTGCGTGACGATCTGTCCGGTGACCGCGCTCGACAAGAGGCCCGACGGGATCGTCGATGTCGATCCCGCGCGCTGCATCGGCTGCAAGAGCTGCATGCAGGCGTGCCCTTACGACGCGCTCTACCTCAACGACGACCTCGGCGTCGCCGAGAAGTGTCACTTCTGCGCGCACCGCACCGAGCGCGGCATCGCGCCCGCCTGCGCGGTGGTCTGCCCGACCGAGGCGATCATCCCCGGCGACTTCGACGACCCCACTAGCCGGGTCGCCCGACTCAAGGCGAGCGGTGCGCTCTCGTTCCGCAAGACCGCCGCCGGCACCGGTCCGAACGTCGGCTACCTCGAGGCCGACCCCTCCACCCTCGACCCGGGGCTGGCCAACCTCGCGGGCGGGTTCCTCTGGTCGAACCAGATCCCGGGCCTCACGCTCGACGCGGAGCGATGGCGTGCCGCATTCGACGAGGCCGCCGCGCGGACGACCTACGACGTGCAGCACCCGACGCCGTGGGGCTGGAAGGTCTGGACGTACCTCGTGACGAAGGCGATCGGAGGGGGCATCCCCCTCGTGCTCGCGGCGCTCCTCCCGTTCGCGGCGTTCGGCGCACCGACCCACGGGCAGGCGGCCGTCCTCGGCGCGACCGCCCTCGCCGCGCTCGCGGCGACCGCCGTCTTGCTCGTCGCGGATCTGAAGCGACCCGAGCGCTTCCTGACGATCCTGCTGCGTCCGCAATGGAGGTCCTGGCTGACCCGCGGAGCCGTGATCCTGATGCTGGCCAGCGCCGCCCTGGCGGCGTTGACGCTGCGTTGGGCGCTCGCGCCCCACGACGTGGCGCTCGACGCGCGCGCCGAGATGCCGTGGCTCGCTCCGACCGCCGTGCTCGGGGCGCTCGCGGCCATGTACACGGCATGGCTCTTCGGCCAGTGCAAGGGGCGTGTGCTGTGGCTGCGGCGCGGACTCGCCTGGCTCCTCCTCGCTCACGCCGTCGTCGCCGGCGGCGCGGCCGTCGCCCTCGTCGGCGCCCTGCTTCACCTCATGGGCTCTCCCCTTCCCCGCGCGGTCCACATCGGCGCCGGCATCACGACCGCGCTCGGCGTTCTCCTCCACGTCACCTGGACGCGCCTCGAACACGGCGCGGCCCCGCCGGGACGGCGCGAGGAGTACGAACGCGCCGTCGCGCTGATCGAGAAGGGGCCGTTCGCCGCGTCGCGGCGGTTGGCGTCGATCCTCGGCGGGCTGGGGATCGTCGCGCTGCTCGGGTTCGGCATCGCGCCGATCTCCGCGGCGTTCGGGGGTGCCCTCCTCCTTGCGGCGCTCTTCGTCGAGGAGCGGACCTTCGTCCGCGCCGGCCAGGCGCCGCCGATCCACTGATGCGAGAGAACCGCCCATGAGCGCGCCCCGACACCCGCAGGAACGCGTCTCGCCGTTCGAACTCGCGGTGGCTCCGCCGCCGGAACAGTGGGAGGACTGGGTCGAGTTCGATGCGGACGCCTGGCCGCGGCGCGTCGAGAAACACTACCGGCTGATTCCGACGATCTGCTTCAACTGCGAGAGCGCGTGCGGACTGCTCGCCTACGTGGACAAGGAGACGAATACGATTCGCCGATTCGAGGGCAATCCGGTGCATCCCGGAAGCCGCGGTCGCACGTGCGCGAAGGGCCCGGCCACGTTGAACCAGATCCGCGATCCCGAACGCATCCTCGAGCCGATGAAGCGCGTCGGGCCTCGCGGCAGCGGGCGCTTCGAGCCGGTGTCATGGGACGCGGTGCTCGCGGACGTCGGCGCTCGCGTGCGCGCGGCCCTCCGGGAAGGTCGTCACGACGAGATCATGTATCACGTCGGACGCCCCGGCGAGGACCACTTCATGCAGCGCCTGCTCACGGCGTGGGGCGTGGACGGTCTGAACTCGCACACGAACGTGTGCAGCGCCGGCGCCCGCACCGGCTACGCGTTCTCCTTCGGCGCGGATCGTCCGTCTCCGGACTACAGCGAGGCGAAGTTCGCGCTGCTCCTGTCGGCCCACCTGGAGACCGGCCACTACTTCAATCCGCACGCGCAGCGCATCCAGGAGGCCCGCCATCGGGGCATGCGGATGGCGGTGATCGACACGCGGCTGTCGAACACGTCCACGCACGCCGACCACTGGATCTCGACGTGGCCCGGCAGCGAAGGCGCCCTCCTGCTCGCGGTCGCGGCGCGCCTCCTCGCGACGAACCGCGTCGATCGCGCCTTCCTCGAGCGCTGGACGAATTGGTCGGCCTGGCTCGAGGCGAACGACCCGGGCGGGCCGCGAACCCTCGACCGGTTCCTCGACCGGCTTGCCGCGCACTACGCGCCGTACACGCCCGAGCGTGCCGCACGCGAGTGCCGCATCGACGCGCGCTGGGTGGACGTCTTGGCGGACGAGATCGCCGCCGCCGGACAGGCCTTCACGAGCCACCTCTGGCGCAACACGGCGAGCGGCAACCTCGGCGGGTGGCAGGTCGCTCGCGCGCTGGTGCTCTTGCACGCGCTGACCGGAAGCATCGGCTGCCCGGGCGGCGTCAATCCGAACCACTGGGACAAGCTCGTTCCCCTGCCGAGCGCCAACCCGCCGCGGGGGTCGCGCTGGAACGAAACGATCTGGCCGCGGGCATGGCCGCTGGCGCACTACGAGATGAGTTACCTCCTGCCGCACCTGCTCGCGACGGAGGGACGACGTCTCGAGCTCTACGTGACGCGCGTCTACAACCCGGTCTGGACGAATCCCGACGGATGTTCCTGGATCGAGATGCTCGAGGACGAGTCGCGGATCGGCTGTCACGTCGCGCTGACGCCGATCTGGTCGGAGACCGCGCAGTGGGCCGACTACGTGCTGCCGGTGGGGCTCGGACCGGAACGCCACGACGTGATGAGTCAGGAGACGCACGCGGGCACCTGGATCGGCTTCCGCCAACCGGTCCTGCGCGAGCACGCGCGACGGGACGGTCGGGTCGTCGCCGACTCGCGCGAGGCGAACCCCGGCTCCGTCTGGGAGGAAGCCGAGTGGTGGATCGCGCTCACCTGGGCGATCGATCCCGACGGCTCGATGGGGATCCGGCGCTGGTACGAGTCCCCCTCGAAGCCCGGCACGCCGATCTCCGCCGAGGAGTACTTCGGCGACCTCCTCGGCAACGTCCCCGGCTTGGCTGAGGCCGCCGCGGCGGAGGGCACCGATCCAATCGGCTACATGCGCCGCTACGGCGCGTTTGCGGCCCCGTACGCCGGACAACGCCGGTTCGAGAAGCCGGGATCGTCGCGCGCGACCTCGCCCGACGCCGACACGCACGGCTGTGCCGGCTTCGAGACGCCGTCCGGCCGCGTCGAGATCTGGTCCGACACGCTCGCCGCGTGGGGCCATCGCGAGCACGCCATGCCCGACTACGTCACAAGCCAGGTGCACTGGTCGTCGATCGATGCGGCGAAGGGCGAGATGGCACTGCTTCCGACCTTCCGCCTGCCGACGCTGATCCACACGCGTTCGTCGAACTCGAAGTGGTTGCAGGAGATCAGTCACACGAATCCCCTCTGGCTGCACCCGTCCGATGCGAAGCGCATCGGCGTCGCGACCGGCGATCTCGCGCGCGTGACGACGCGGATCGGCTGGTTCGTCGGACGGGTCTGGGTGACCGAGGGCATCCACCCCGGCGTCGTCGCCTGTTCCCACCATGTCGGACGGTGGCGCCTCCACCGCGACGTCGGTGGACACAAGCAGGCATCGAGCGAGGTGGACCTCGTGCGCGAGGGCACCGTGTTCCGCTTCCGTCAGAAGGGCGGCGCGGAGCCGTACGTCTCCGACGATCCCGACACCCAGCGCACGTGGTGGCGGGAGGTCGGGGTCAACCAGAACCTCGCGTTCCCGGTGCAGCCCGACCCGATCAGCGGCATGCACTGCTGGCACCAGAAGGTCGTCGTCACGCGGGCGGCACCCGACGACCGGTACGGCGACGTGGTCGTGGACACCGCCAAGAGCCGGGAGGTCTACCTCGAGTGGAAGGCCCTCGCGCGTCCCGCCCCCGGACCGGACGGCCTTCGGCGCCCCCTCTGGCTCAAGCGCACGATGCATCCCGATCGCGCCGCGTACCGGGTCCCCGAGGGGACGTAGCCCCGCCTCCTGCACGGGGACCGCCGGAAGCGTAGGATGCGGCGATGCGTACGACCACCCGACATCTCGTTCTCGCTTCGATGCTCGTTCCCCTCGCCGCATGGATGGGAGGCGGCCAGGTCGCCCGCGGCGACGAGGAGCAACGCCACGAAGCGTGGATGCGCATCGAGATCGGCGGCAAGCACGCCGGCCGCACGCACACCGTCACGCGCCAGGCGGAGGACGGTAGCGGCGACATCGTGACCACGTCCCGCACCGAGATGCGGATGGGCCGGCTCGGCGCCATGGTGGAGGTGAGCACCTCGACCGTGAGCCGCGAGACGAAAGACGGCGTGCTGCTCCGCATCGACTCGACGTCGAAGCAGTCGAGCGTCGAACAGTCGGCCTCGTACGAGTTCTCGCGAGGCGTGGCCAAGGCCACGGTGCAGGTTCTCGGCCAGAAGCGGACGGTGGACATCCCGGTGCCGGAGGGATTGCTCGGCCCGGCGCGAATGGAACGGGACACGCGCACGCTCGCCGGGACGAACGGCGAGAAGCGGGCGTTCCTCACCTTCAGTCCGGACTTCCAAGCCCCTACGGACTTCGTCTTCACCTCCCACGGAAAGGAACAGGTCCTGGATCACGAGGGCCGATCCGTCGAGGGCACCCGTATCGAGTCACGTCTGACGACCACCCAGGGCGTGGCGATTCCCTTGGCCCCGGTCGTCTGGGTCGACGAGGGGGGCCTTGCGATTCGCACCGTCGTCGAAGTCGCCGGGATGCGCATCGAGATGCTCACGGTGCCGACCGAGGCGGACGCGAAGGCAAAACGGTCGTCGGGACCGGCGACCGGACCGGACGTGTTCGCCGCGACGTTGTTGCGCGAGAACGACTGGATCCCGGTACCTCGCCATCTCGAGGCGGCCAAGTTGGTCGTGGGAACGACCGGCGACCGTTCGGCTCTGCCCACGTTCTCGTCGGCGGGCCACGTCGCGGTGGCCCAGGACGACGGCACCCTGCTCGTCACCGCGACACGACGCGTGCCGCCGGCCGACGGAGGCGGGATCCGCCCACTCGGCGACCCGCCGGCCGAGTTGAAGGACGCGCTCGCACCCAACTCGATGATCCAGTCCGACCATGCGGATCTCATCGCGGTGGCCCGACAGGTCGTCGGAGACGAGACGAGTGCCTG
Source organism: uncultured Planctomycetales bacterium (assembly GCA_964586025.1). Classification (GTDB taxonomy): domain Bacteria; phylum Planctomycetota; class PLA2; order PLA2; family JAEUHO01; genus JACKGW01. Next base: position 7,721 of record CAZPGF010000052.1, on the reverse strand, counting down.
GAAGGCGGCGCAAGCGCTCGAACGCCACGTCTCGGCGCACATCGCGAAAAAGTCCATGAGCGTCGCGTCCGCGTCGGCCCTCGAGACGCTCCGGTCCGCAGAAGGCGACTGCACCGAGCACGCCACACTGCTCGCGGCGCTCGGCCGTGCCGCCGGCATCCCGACGCGCGTCGTGATGGGGCTTCTGTTCCTCCACGGCGTCTGGGGCGGACATGCGTGGAACGAGGTCTGGATCGACGGGGCGTGGTATCCGCTCGACGGGACGACGGGGTACGGATTCGTGGACCCGCTGCATCTCCCGCTGGGCCACCTGACGATGAAGGACGGCGGGGCGGCGGAGTGGGCGTCGCTCCTCGCCTCGCTCGGCCGACTCACCATCGACATCGTCGAGGTGACCCACGGCGGGCAAACGATTCGCGTGGACGATCCCGCGCTCATCACGTCGGACGCGGGCGGGTGGCGGAACCGGGCCCTGGAGATCTCATTCCAGAAGCCGCCGGGGCTGTTCGAATTCACGCCGCCGAGTCGGAAGGAGGGCATCAGCCCCCGGGTGATGGACCTCGTCGCCAACGGCGTTAGGGCCCGCATGACGATCTCGATCGACTACATGGACGTGCCGGCAGAGGCGGACTGGACCTCGGTCCTGGGGGCGGCCGGATTCGATTCCGAGACGGCGGAGACGATCGGGGTCGATGGCCGCGACGCCCGCAGGGTGCGCCTCACGCGCGCCGCGAAGTCGCGGGAGATCGTGGTCGCCCGCTCCGGCCAGGCGATGTGGATCTTCTCGATCGAGAGCGAGGGGCCCAAGGGGAAGGAGGTCGCGGACGATGCGTTCGCGTTCTTCCTCGAACACGTGGACTTCGACGTGCGATGACGGCAGCGGGGTGCGGGACCCGCCGACCGGGTCCCGCCGGGAGTTACGTGCGGCGCGACACGGCTCGATAGACGGCGCGCGTCGCCGCGGCCGTCCCGGCCGAGGTGAAGCCTCGCTCGACGCGCGCGCGACCCGCGTCCCCCATCGCCCGCGCGAGCGCGGGGTCGTCGAGCACGGACCCGAGGGCCGCCGCGAGCGCGGGCGGATCGCCCGGCGGGACGAGTCGCCCCTCGATGCCGTCGTCGATCATCTCGGGGATGCCCCCCGCGCGCGACGCCACGATCGCCCGACGCGCGGCCATCGCGTCCAGGACGCTCGTCCCGAGCCCCTCCTCGCGACTGGGAAACGCGAACACGTCGAACGCCCGAAGCCACGACGGGGCGTCCGACCGCCAACCGACGAGATGGATGCGCGCGCCGAGCGACGCGGCGGCGATCCGCTCGTTGAGCGCCGGCCGGAGCGGTCCATCGCCGACGATCACCAGGCGCGCGGTCGGACGGCGGGCGGCGAGCAGCGCGAACGCATCGATCAGCGTCGCGTGATCCTTGTGTGGGACGAGCGCCCCGATCGATCCGATAGTCGGGACGCCGGCCGGAATCCCGAGTTCCGCGCGCAATGCGGCCTCGGTGCGGGGTGCGTCGTCGATGCGCGACAGGTCGATGCCGCTGTGCGCAACGCACACCCGCTCCGGAGAAAGGCCGTCGGCGAGGAGGACCTCGCGGATCCGTTCGCTGACGGTGATCACGCGATCGACGGCGCGCCCGTATTTCCAACGCGAGAACGCCGCACCGCCGTGGCGATAGATGCTGAAGTCCACACGCCGCGTGACGACCAACGCCGGACGCCGCTCGCCGAGCAGGAGTCCGGCGATCGCGAGCAGGCCGTGCGCGTGCGACGCGTGGGCGTGCACCACCTGCGGACGGACGCGCCGCACGATCGACGCCAGCGCCTGAGCGGAGAGGAGATCCCACTCGCCGCGTGCGGCGATCGCCGCGACAGCGAAGCCCCCGCGGCGGAATCGCATCGCCGCCTCGGTGCCGCGGCGCACCACGACGAGTTGCTCGAATCCGTCGTTTCGTAGCGCCGAGGCGAGATTGAGCGCCTGCTGCTCGCCACCGCGCCACCCGCGCTCGGTCGTGACGTGAACGACGCGCAGGGGTTCGCGCGCGGCGCCCACGGGGCTACGGCGCGAGGACGAGGTGCGCGTGGTACCGGGGGACGCCCCCGTCGCGCCAGGCCTCGTTCAAGACGTAGGCCGCGCCGCGCCGCGGAACGCCCTCGAAGCGGATCTCGCCGTTGACGACCACCGTGAGCGGCGCGTCCAGCGCGATCTGCGCCGGATCGAGATGCAGGCGCAGGCGCCGAACGCCGCGGCACCGGACCTCGATCCGCTGCGGCGAGACGATCTTCGCTTCCGCCACCCCCGCCGGTGCGCCGATCCCCGGACCGGTGGGTGTCGGCACCTCGAGATCCGACGCGACGACCGTCGGACGCGCCGAGACCTCGACGCGCTCCTCGCCACGCATCAGCACGAACCGCCCGTCACGCCCCTCCGACCCGAGGCGGTCGAGCGTGTCACGCAGCGCAACGAGGTCCTGCGCGGTGCGGATCGGCTGCCCCTCGACCTCGACGAGGACGTCGCCGACCAGCATGCCGGCCGTCGCCGCGGCGGTGCCCGCTTCGACGTCGTCGATGCGGACGCCCGGGCCGGCGAACGACGAGTCGAGCCGGATGCCCAGGCGCGGCCGGGGGCGCGGTGGCGGCACCGGCAACGTCACGGCCTCGAGCCCTTCGACGGGCGTCTCGTCGGCGGAGGTCTCGAGGATCTCGAGCCAGTCCAGACGGCCGTCCCAGGTGGGAACGCTCGACTGCCAGCGCAGCGCCGCGCGCGGCGTGCGCGGATGGGCGTCCCAGAACGCCTTCATCGCGCTCCACCGATCGCCGAGCGCCGCGAGATCATGGCCCGCCCCGGGAAGGTCGGTCCAGGTGAGGTCGGCACCGGCCGTCTTCAATTCGTCCATCAAGGGCCTCATCGCGGCGCTCGGATAGAGCGTGTCGCGCTCGCCGTGCACGGCCCAGATCGGGCGCGATGCGACGTTCGCGGCCGCGCTCGGTCCGCCCGCGAGTCGCGTGACGAGGGGTTGGCCCATCAGCGCAAGGAAGCAGCAGAACGGTTCCGGCTGGTGTAGGAGGAGGTGGTAGCACCCGCTCGCCCCGTCGGAGAACCCCGCGCACGCGATGCGGTCGGCATCGACGTGGTAGCGGCGCCGCACGTCCGCGAGCGCGCCGTGGATCAACTCGACGCCGCCGACCGACCACCACTCGGCGCCGGTCCGCGCGGAGGGACAGAGCAGCAGGAAGCCTTCCTCCGCCGCGCGCTGACCGAGGGAGCGCACGCCGGACGCGCCGCCTCCGTCCTCGTCGCGGGTCACCCCACCGTGCAGCCAGACGAGCAGGCGCATCGGCTTGGTCGGGTCGTAGGTCTGGGGCACGACGAGAAAGCAGGTGTGCTCGAGCCCGCCGCGGCCGGGGCGCCGCCAGGTGTGGACCGTGCCCTTGGGAACGTCGTCCGAGAAGCCGCGACCCTTCTCGATCGCCGCGGCGACCACGTCGCCGCTCGCCCCGCTGGCGATCAACCGCAACGCCCACGCGCCGCGCGCGATCGGATCGTCGTCCTTCCACCACGCGGACGCCTGCGCGACGAGTTCGCCGGGCGGCTCGTCCGCTCCCGCGGAGCCGGCGAAGGTCACGCCCAGGACGAGCGCGGCCGAGAGGATGGTGCGTCCGACGTGCATCGTTGCGACTCCTTCAGGCCGGTGCCAGTTCCTGGCCGTCGGCGGTGTCCTTCACGAGCAGCCCATGTTCCTCGCGTAGACGGTCGCGCAACCGATCGGACTCGGCCCAATCGCGTGCGGCGCGCGCCGCGGCGCGCTGATCGAGCAACGCGCGCGCGTCGGGCGAGAGGCTTGGCCCCTTCGCCCGAAGGAACAGACCGAGGACGCGGTCGGCGCGGTCGAGCAGCGCCACGACGGCGGCGGCGTCCTCCGCCGGGAGTTCGCCCCCGTGCGCGCGGCGATTCGCCTCGCCGACCGCGTCGTGGACGGCGGCGATCGCCTCGCTCGTCGAGAGGTCGTCGTCCATGGCGTTCGTGAAGCGCGTCTCGAACGCGTCGAACGCCGTCGAGGGGCTCGCCGACCCGGCGAGTCTCTCGAACCGCGCGCGCGACTCGACGAGGCCGCGGCGCGTGGCGTGCGCCCGATCGAGCGCGGCCCACGAGAAGTCGATCGCGTGCCGGTAGTGGGACGTCGCGATCAGGTAGCGCAGGGCCGCCGGGCCGTCGGGGCCGGCGTGCGCGACGATGTCGTCGATCGTGTAGAAGTTCTTGCGGCTCTTCGACATCTTGCCGCCGTCCACGCGCAGATGCCGCCGGTGCATCCAGACGCGGACGAACGGCGCCTCGCCGGTGGCGGCCTCCGACTGGGCGATCTCGTTCTGGTGGTGCGGGAAGAGGAGGTCCTCCCCGCCGAGGTGGATGTCGATCCGCGGTCCGAGGAGTCCCGCGGCCATCACGGAGCACTCGATGTGCCACCCCGGACGGCCCGGCAGCACGCGCGGGAGTCCGTTCAGGACGAACGACGGCGACCAGCGAACGTCGCCGTCCTCCTCGCTCCAGGCCTTCCACAGCGCGAAGTCGGCGACCTGGTCCTTCTCGTACTCGTCGGCGCGGACCCGGCCGCTCGCGCCCGCGCGCAGCGACGCCGGATCGACGTGGGCGAGTTCGCCGTAGGTCGGGAACGAGGCTACGCGGTAGTAGATGCTTCCGTCGTCGGCGATGTAGGCGTGCCCCTTGTCGAGCAGCGTCTGGATCATCGCGACCATGCCGTCGATGTACTCGGTCGCCCGAGGCATGACGTCGATCGCGGCCCGCGCATCGAGTCGCTCCAGGCCGTCCAGGTAGATCGCGGTCCAACGGTCCGTGAACGTCTTGCGGTCGAGTCCGGCCGCCCGACTGTCACGGATGATCTTGTCCTCGACATCGGTGATGTTCTGGACGTAGGTGACCTCGTACCGTTCGCGCAGCCAGCGCACGAGAACGTCGGCGGCGACGAACGTGGACCAGTTGCCGATGTGGACGTGTCCGTAGACCGTCGGACCGCAGGCGTACACGCTCACCTTGGGGGGGTGGAGCGGTTCGAACGGCTCCACCCGGCGCGTCAAGCTGTTGTAGAGCGAGAGCATGGCCAAGGCGCCCTCACGGCGTCTCCTCGCGGTCGTCCGCGGCATCGCCGGTGGCGAAGTCGGGGGGCGGTCGGGGCGTCTCGCCCCGGTCGTCGCGCAGCGCATTCTGCACGGCCCACAGCGTGTAGCGGAACTTCTCCACGGCGTCGGCCGGCCGATCGTCGGCCTCGATCGCCGCGAACCAGGGATCGAGGGTCGCGTCGGCGAACGGGTCGGCGGCGAGGACCGACGCGACGTCGCGGCCTCGCGCCCAGGCCGCGAGCACGTCCGCGGCGACCATCATCGCGGGATTGCACAGGTTGCATCCCATCGAGATCGCCTCGATGAGGTCGTTGGCCACGCGCAGCCGCACCTCGAGCACGTTCCGGCCGCCGCCGCGGCACCCCTCGACCACGGCGCACCCCGTCGCCGGTCCGTCGAGCGGACGGAACGCCCACGGGACCTCGCCGCGACCTCCCGCCGCGAAAATCCGCTCGGCGTAGTAGCGCCGCACCGCCGTCGAGAGCGTCATGCGTCCTCGTCGAAGGACGCCGCGGGGTCGGCGAGCACGCTCTCGACGATGTCCGCGAACACGTCCAGTTCGTCGGGCGTGTTGTAGAAGTACGCGCTGACGCGCAGGTTGTTCCCCGCGCTCCCGCTCGCATCGAATCGGTGGTGCAGGTACGCGTTCGCGCAGAACATGCCGACGCGCACCATGACGTTCGCTTCGCGGTCGGCACGTCGTTCGATCGCATTGATCAACGCGCCGCTGTGGCTGTGCAGCGTGAACACCCCGCCGCGCTGGTCCGGATCCTGCGGCCCGAGCAGGGTGAGGTGCCCGCCGAGGCGTGGGAGGAGCCGCTCGGTCAGGTGGCGGTTCATCGCGCGTTCGTGCTCCTCGATCGCATCGAAGCCGATCTGGTCGCGGACGTAGCGAATCGTGGCCGCGGTGCCGACGATGCCGGCGAAGTGCTGAAGACCCGCCTCGAAGCGACCGGGCGGCGGCTTGTACTCGACGCGATCGAGCCAGGTGTCCGCGACGGTGTCGCCGCCGACGACGAACGGACGGAGTTCGGCGAGCCGCGCACGCCGCCCCCACAGGACGCCCACGCCGGTCGGACCGCACATCTTGTGGACGGAGAACGCGAGGAAGTCGACGCCGAGCGCGGCGACGTCGATGCGGCGGTGCGGGACGGTCTGCGCGGCGTCGAGCACGACGACGCCGCCGATGGCGTGGACGCGGTCGGCGAGCGCGCGCACCGCGGCATCGGGGACGCACGCGCCGTCGAGGTTGCTCGCGTGACCGAGCGCGAGGACGCGGGTCCGCGGCCCGATCGCCGCGAGCGCCCGGTCGAGGTCGAACGCACCGTCCGGTGCCAGGTCGAACGTGCGACGGACGACGAGATGCGGATCCGCCGCCTTGGCGCGGAGGTCGCGCTCGACCTCGAGCCACGGGACGAGGTTGCTGTTGTGCTCCCGCACGCTGCCGACGACCTCGTCGCCGGGCTTCAGCTCCAGGCCGTGGGCGACGATGTTCAACGACTCGGTCGTGTTGCGCGTCCAGACGATCTCGTCGGGCCCCGCCGCGCCGAGCAGCTCCGCGACGAGCGAGCGCGCCTCGATCTCGGCCTCGTGGAGTTCGCCCTGGAACCAGTTCGCGCTGCGACCGTGTTCGTCGAGGCGACCCCCACCGCAGGTCGGGAACTGCGTGTAGTAGCGCGTGATCGCGTCGATCACCGGCTGCGGCTTGAGCGTCATGCAGGAGTTGTTCAGGTAGATGGGCGGCTTCCCCGCCCGTCGCCGTGCGAGCGCCGGGAAGTCTCCGCGCACGCGGTCGAGATCGAGGGGGCAGACGTCGCGCGGCATGTCGTCCCGTCAGCCTACGAGGGCGCGTGCGGACGACCCCGCGGTGCACGTGGCGTATCCTCCTCCGCCATGCGCCGCACCCTCCGATTCCTCGTCGCCGCCGTCGCGTTCCTCCCGGCCGTCGTGGGTCTCCTGACCGACCGCGCGGCGGCGGAGGACCAGGTCGAGATCCGGCTCCCGTCCGGCACGGTGATCGACCTCGACGGCATGGCGGAACCGGCCGAATGGGCGGACGCGTTCCCGCTCCCGCTCGGATGCGGCGTGCGGGCGTGGGTCAAGCAGCGTGAGGGTGCGTTCCTGTTCGCGCTGTCGGCGGACCACGCGTGGCCTGCCGGCGCACGCCTGATGATGTGGTTCGCGCCGGACGACGCGCCGGCCGGCGCGCGCACGCCCGGAACGCTGTCCATCGAGTTCGACGCGGTCGAGCACGACCGACCGCACCTGATCGTCCGCCGCGAGACCACATCGTTCCACGAGCGCGTCCTCGACCAGGTCGTCGCGCGCGCGGTCCGCACGACCAGCGCCTGCTCGCTCGAACTGGCGTTCCCGCTGTCGCTCCTGCCGGGCGCGGTCGCGGGCAAGGCCGTCGATCCGGTGCGCGCGATCCTCTGGTGGCACGAGCCGAGGACCTCGGCGGCTACGACGTGGCCTGCGAACATCGACGTGCGAAGTGGCCGGGACGTGCCCCCGGGACTCGCGACGGCGGCGGGTTGGGGACGGCTCCTGGGGATCGAGGATCCCGCGCAGGCGGGCGCGTTTCCCG
>CAZPGF010000051.1:0-18393 GCA_964586025.1 uncultured Planctomycetales bacterium | reverse complement strand
CCCTCCACGGCGACCTTCCGCTCCCCGCCTGCGAACCCGGACCGGCGGTGAACGCGAAGGGAAGGCATGCCCTCGGCGGATTGAGTCGTTAGGGGACCTGCGGCAGGAGCGCCGGGCCTGAACGGGTACCGGCCTCATCGACGATCGGCGAGCGCCCAGCGCAGCGCCGACAGAGCCGCGCCGAGACGGGTGTACGCGAGCAGGTACGGACGGAACCGGGTGCGTTGGTGCGCCTCGGTCGTTTCGAACCACGACGCGAGCAGGGCCCACGCCCGCTCGGCGATCTCCACGATCCATTCGGAGGCTGCCGGGAGAGGCGTCGAGTCGCCACCCAGGCGGACCTCGATCTCGTCGAGATGCCGGGCGACGAGTTCGCCGAACGCCTCCTCCGCCTCGTCGTCGAGCGGCTCGACGAGCGATGCGACCAGCCCCTCCGGATCGGCGTCGTGCGGATCGTCCGCGGCCAGCGTGAACAAACCGCCGAGGTAGCCGAGACGGAAGTACTCGTCGGCCGCTGCGGTGAGGGCCCGCGCGGACTCGTCGCCGATGGGGCGACTCAAGTTCGCGGCGCGCTGGACGACGTGTACCACGTCGGCGCACGCGGCGAGCCAGTCGAACGACGCCGGGAACCAGAACTCGAAGTCGTGTCCGTGACGTGCGACGACGCGCCCGACCAACTCGCGCAGGGGATCGACGTTCCGTGCGTCCTGCGGCGGCCGATCACGCGGTGAACGACGTGCCACAGCCGCAGGTGCCCTTCGCGTTCGGGTTGGAGAACGCGAACCCGCTTCCCATCATCGACTCGTGGTAGTCGATCTGCGTGCCGTCGACGAACAGGGCCGACTTCGGGTCGACGTAGATCGGCACGCCCTCGCTCTCGTTGACCTGATCCTTGTCGGAGGGCGCACGCTCGAGCTCGAGGTGGTAGGTGAGGCCGCTGCATCCACCTCCGGCGACCCTAACGCGCAGGCCCCGAGCACCCGTCTGCGCCGGGTCGGCCATCAGTTGACGCACCTTGGCGGCGGCCTTCGGGGTGAGGGAGACGGGCATCGCGGGGCTCCTCGGATCGAGTCGTTCGTCAGCGTAGGCCCCCGCCCAGGGTGTGGGGGCGGGGGCGCGTGCGGTTGAACCCCTCAGCGGGGGACGACGCGCCAGATCGTGCCCTTGCCGTGGCTTGCGACGTAGACCTCGCCCTGGGCATCGACGCCGAAGGTCGAGACCTCGGGCACGTTCCCGATCAGCCTCCAGTCGGTGCCCCGGCCGCTCGACAGGTCGAGGGAGTAGACCTCGCCGCGCATGTAGTCGGCGAACAGGTAGCGACCCTTCAGGGCCTCGATGCCGCCCCGGTAGAACTTGCCGCCGACGGCGGCGCCGGCGCGCGCGCCGCTTTGGTAGACGAGGGCCGGCATCACCAGGTCGGACGCCTCCGGAGCCGGGCCGCCCTTCGCGAGCGGGCGGTCCCCCTCGAAGTAGGGCCATCCGTGGTTTCCGCCCGAGCGGACCTCCGTCACCCACTCCCGGGAGCCGTCCCCGCTCGTACCGGGTTCGGCGGTGAACAGGCGGCCGTTCGCGTCCCAATCGAGTTGCCAGGGGTTGCGGAACCCGTACGCATAGATCCAGGGCATCCAGGACTTCGCGTCGCCGCTGATCCACGGGTTCGATGCGCACGGGACGCACTTGCCGGGGGTCGTCGCGTCCATCCGCAGGATCTTCCCGAGCGGCTGGTCGGTCGTCTGGGACGGGAATCGGCTGCCCACCGTCGTCGCGTCCACGGCGCCCCCGCCGTCGCCGACCCCGAGGTAGAGCATCCCGTCGGGACCGAAGGCGAGGCCGCCGCCCTGGTGGATGTTCCGGCTCTTGTGGACCTCGAGCACCGTGCGCTCGCTCGCCGGATCCGGCGGGCCGCCCGCGGGGCATGTGAACTCGGCGACGCGCAGGATGTACGCCGAGTTGCCCCCGGGGCCCTTCGCGAGGTAGCAGACGTAGACGCGGTTGGACGTTGCGAACTTCGGATGGAACGCGCAGCCGAGCAGGCCGCCCTGCCCCTCGTTGTTGACGCGGCTGCGCAGGTCGAGCCAGACGGCCGGCCGCGGGACCTCCCCCGTGCCGCGCCACTTCGCGATCTTCAGGATGCGTCCGCCCTGCTCGCCGACGAACAGGTCGTTCGGTGAGCCGTCGGAGACGATGAACGTCGGTTCGGTGAAGGTGACGCCCGGCCACGCCTCCGCGACCCCCACGCCGGGGAGCGGCGTCGGGTCGGCTGCCTCCAGGCGGGCGGAACCGGCGACGAAGGCGATGGCGAGCGCGAGCGCGAGTGCGGACGGGACGCGAAGCGCGAGCATGTGGAAACCCTCCCGGGAGACCTGCAGCCGGAGTCGGAGCATGGTACCCGCCGGATCCCCGTTCGCGAGGATCGCGGCGGCGGGCGAGACACCGTCGGCGGCACGCGGGCGGCGCGCGGCCCTGAATCCGATCCGGGGAACGGGAGGCCGCTGCTACCCTTCCGCCGAGGTCCGGGCACAGGGAGCCGCCGCCTTGTATTTCGAGCTCGCCAACCTCCTGATCTTCGCGGTGCTCGCGGTCGGGTTCGTCGCGTTGAACCTCGTGATCGCGCGGCTGCTGCGTCCGCGGCTCCGCGTCGAGGGCGACAAGCTCGAGATCTACGAGTGCGGCGAGCCGACCGTCGGCCAGGCGTGGGTGCGCTTCGACATCCGCTTCTACAGCGTCGCCCTGATGTTCGTCGTGTTCGACGTCGAGGTCGCTTTGCTCGTCCCGTGGGGGGTGATCTTCCGCGACTTCGTGGAGCGCGGCCTCGGTGGGCTCGCGTTCCTCGAGGCGGGGGCCTTCCTCGTCGTGCTGCTGGTCGGCCTCGCCTACGTCTGGGCCCGCGGGGACATCGACTGGGCGCCGGAGCGGCCCGAGGGCAGCGGCTCGGGCGGTTCGGACTACGCGAACCGCTCGGTCGTCGTCGACGGGTCCGCCGCCGAGCGGGAACTCGTCGGCGCGGGCGCCAACGACGCGAAGGGCCCTCGATCCGCCGCAGACGGAGGCACCGGTGTCTGACGACGACGTCTATCTCGACCCCGAACTCCAGCAGTCCGTCATCCTGACGAAGGTCGATTGGGTGAAGGACTGGAGCCGTCGCAGCGCACTTTGGCCGATGGCGTTCGGCCTGGCGTGCTGCGCGATGGAGATGATGGCGACGGCCGCGACGAAGTACGACCTCGATCGATTCGGGGCGGGCGTGTTCCGGCCTTCCCCGCGCCAGTGCGACCTGATGATCGTCGCGGGCACGGTGACCCACAAGATGGCCCCGCGCGTGCGGCGTCTGTACGACCAGATGCCGGACCCGAAGTACGTGATCGCCATGGGCGCGTGCACGGTCGGCGGCGGCCCGTACGTCCGGTACGGATACCACGTCGTCCAGGGCGTGGACCTGGTGGTGCCCGTCGACATCTACCTTCCCGGCTGCCCTCCGCGTCCGGAGGCGCTGATCGACGCGATCCGCAAGTTGCAATTCCGCATCGAGGAGCGCGGGGGTGCGACGCTGACCCAACTCCCCGCGCAGCGCGCCGCGTCGGGCGTGGCGTAGGACGGAGGCAGGCGATGGCCCGACCTACCCCGGCCGCGAAGTCGGATCCCACCGACGCCGCCGATCCCGTGACCGCCGCCGCGCTCGCGCTGGTCGAGAAGCGCGTGCCCGACGCGGTCGTCGCGTCGAAGACGGACGGCGCCCATCCCTGGATCGGCGTCCGGGCCTCGTCGCTGCGCGAGGTGGCCCGGCTCCTGCGCGACGATCCGGAACTCCGGATGGACTGCTGCCACCTCATTTCCGGCGTCGATTGGCCCGCCACGAAGGAACTGGAGGCCGTCTATCACCTCTGTTCCTACGCGATCCGCCCGGACGCCGCCTACCGCAAGCGAGCGGTCAAGAACGATCCCTGGCTCTGTCTCAAGGTGCGCGTTCCCCGGGACGAGCCGAACGTCCCGACGGTGATGGACATCTGGACCGGCGCCGACTGGCACGAACGCGAAACGTTCGACCTCGTCGGCATCCGTTTCACCGGGCGTCGCGAACTGCGCCGCATCCTGCTTCCCGAGGACTGGCCCGGCCATCCGCTGCGCAAGGACTGGGTCTACCCTGCGTCGTACCACGGGATTCCGATCGTCCCGCCGGAGGGGCTGTGAACGCGCCGTCGCCGTCCAACGGGCTCACGCCGTCGGCCGCCGAGCCGACGCACGACGCGCACGAGGAGATCGCGCGCGCGCTGCTCGCCGGTCGCGATCTGCGCACCGAAGAGATGGTGCTCAACATCGGCCCGCAACACCCGGCCACGCACGGGGTCCTGCGGGTCGTGATCAAGACCGATGGCGAGATCGTGCGCGCGATCCAGCCGCACGTCGGCAACCTCCACCGGTGTGCCGAGAAGATCGGCGAGAGCGTGCCCTACATCCAGTGGGTGCCCTACGTCGATCGGATGGACTATCTCGCGGCGATGTGCAACGAGCACGTCGCGTGCATGGCGATCGAGCGCCTCGGCGAGGTCCAGGTGCCGGAGCGTGCCGAGTACGTCCGCGTCATCGTCGCGGAGGTGCAACGGATCCTCTCCCACATCATGGCGATCGGCGTCTACGGTCTCGACCTGGGCGCGTTCACCCCGTTCCTGCACCAGTTCCGCGAGCGCGAGCGGGGCATGGACCTCCTGAACCACATCAGCGGCGGTCGCCTCCTCTACCACTACATCCGCATCGGCGGCGTGAAGCGCGATCTGTCTCGCGACTGGATCGACGAACTCGAGGCGTTCCTCGACGCGATCGAGAAGCGACTTCCCGAGTACAACACCCTGCTGCTGCACAACCGGATCTTCCAGGAGCGCACCTGCGGCGTCGGCGTGATCGACCGCGACACGGCCGTGCGGTGGGGCGTGACCGGGCCCGCGCTGCGCGCGGCGGGCGTCGACTGGGACGTGCGGCGCGACGCGCCGTACTCGGTCTACGACCGCTTCGACTTCGAGGTGCCGTACGGCCCGTCGGGCATCGCGGGCGTCGCCGGCGACTGCTTCCAGCGCCACTGGGTTCGCGTGCGCGAGGTCGCCGAGTCGGTGAAGATCATCCGTCAGGCGCTGGCGGCCATGCCCGAGGGTCCGGTCATGGCATCCATGGGCAAGGGGTTCCGCCCGCCTCCCGGCGAGGTCTACGTGCGCGGCGAGAACCCGCGCGGCGAACTCGCCTGCTACTTCGTCAGCGAGGGCAAGGACACGGCCTACCGCTGCCGTTGCCGCGGCCCCTCGTTCAGCAACATCGCCGTGATCGCGGAGGTCGCCGAGGGCGTCCTCGTGGCCGACCTCGTCGCGCTGATCGGAAGCCTCGACATCGTTCTCGGTGAGGTAGATCGCTGATGCAGGCCTGGTTGGATCAATTGATCAGCGACCACACCTGGCTCCAGGCGCTGCCGACGGCGCTCGTGTACGGGCTCGGCATCTTCGTCGCGTGCCAACTCGTGCTGGTCTTCGTCAGCGTCGTCGCCGGCGAGACGGTCTGGCTCGAACGGCGCGTCGCGGGGCGCATGCAGGCTCGCATCGGACCGAACCGGGTCGGCCCGGAGGGGCTTCTCCAGTTCGTCGCGGACGGCGTGAAACTCCTCGCGAAGGAGGACATCGTCCCGGCGAGCGCCGACCGAACGACGTTCCTCGCCGCACCCTACATCGTGTTCGCGGGCGCCTTCACCGCCTTCGCCGTGATGCCGTGGGGCTTCGGCCTCGTCCCGGCCGACATGAACGTGGGCCTGTTCGTCGTGCTCTCGCTGACCTCGATCGAGGTCGTCGGGGTCATCATGGCCGGTTGGGCGTCCAACTCGAAGTGGGCCGTGATGGGGGCGATGCGCGAGGTCGCGCAGATGATCTCGTACGAGTTGCCGCTCGGACTGTCCGCGCTCGCCGTCGTGATCCTCGCGGGCACGTTGAACTTCACCGACATCGTCGTCCAGCAGGAGGGCGCCATCTGGAACTGGTACGTGTTCCGGGGGCCTTTCGCCCTCATCGCGTGCCTCATCTTCTTCACGGCGGCGCTGGCCAGCCTGAAGCGCGCGCCGTTCGACCTGCCGGAGGCGGAGAGCGAACTCGTCGCCGGCTTCCACACCGAGTACACCGGCTTCCGCTTCGCGCTGTTCTTCCTCTCCGAGTACTGCGCGATGATCCTCTTCTCCGCGGTCGCGGCAATCCTCTTCCTCGGGGGCTGGTCGCCCGGGTTCCCGATCGATCTGACCGGGCCCGGCACCCGCTGGATCGGGTTCGGCGTTCTCTTCGCGAAGGTGCTGCTCCTGCTCACCGTGATGATCTGGGTGCGCTGGACGCTGCCGCGCTTCCGGGTCGATCGCGTGATGTACCTCTGCTACAAGGTGCTGCTCCCGTGGAGCATGATCTGTGTCGTCGGCGTGGCGCTGCAGGTCCTGCTCGGCGCGTCGCTCGGCGACGGCGGGTTCGCTTCGTGGTTGATGGGTCGCGGCCGGTGACGGCGGGAGGCACTCCATGAAGTCGTACCTTCGACACGTCTGGCACGGCATCGCGTCCACCGCGAAGGGGATGGTCCTGACGGGGCGCCACTTCTTCACGAAGCCGACGACGATCCAGTATCCGGACCCGGGCGAACAGACCTACTTCAGTCCCTACGAGCGCGGGCTGCACGAGTTCGAGCCCGAGAAGTGCATCGTCTGCTTCCTCTGCGCGAAGGCCTGCCCGGTCGACTGCATCGACATCGGCGACGGCGGCCGTGCCGCCGACGGCAGCAAGATCCTGACGCGCTACGAGATCGACTACGCGAAGTGCCTGTTCTGCTCGCTGTGCATCGATCCGTGCCCGGTGGACTGCATTCACATGGGGCAGCAGTACGACCTTTCGTCGTTCGAACGGTCCGAAGGCGGCGTCCGCATCGACTTCACGCGCGGCGAGGGCCCCTGGCGCACCGCGAAGACGAGCGCGTCGCCCACCTCGGGTCTGGCGCCGCACCTCAAGGCGCGGTCGCGGCCGTCGGGTGGGTCGGCCCATGCGGAGGGCGCGCACTGATGCCGGATCTCACGCCCCTCATCCACCCCGGCGTCTTCTACGCGCTCGCCGCGACGGCGGTGATCGCGTCGATCGCCGCGGCGACGGCGCCGAAGATCGTTCACGCGGCGTTCGGCCTCATGGCCGCGTTCTTCGGGGTGGCCGGACTCTACCTTCTCCTCGGCGCCGACTTCGTCGGACTCGCCCAGGTGATCGTCTACGTCGGCGGCATCCTGATCCTGCTCGTGTTCGGCGTGTTGATGACCGGGAAGACGCGCTCGTCGCTCGGCCTGGAGGAGCGCCCCAAGGTGCTCTGGCCGGCGCTCGCCGGCGGCCTGTTCTTCCTCGGCCTCCTGCTCGCGATCCACGGCAGCGACTTCCCCGAACGCCGCGTCGTCGCCGAGCCGACGCCGACGACGGCACCGATCGGCCGCGCCTTCCTGGATCCCGATCAGTACCTGCTTCCGTTCGAGTTGAGCTCGGTGCTGCTGCTCGCGGCGCTCGTCGGCGCCGCCTACCTCGCCCGTCGGAGGCGCACGTGACGATCGGCCTGACCCACTACCTCGTCGTCGGCGCCGCCGTGTTCAGCGCGGGGCTCGTCACCGTCCTCGCGCGGCGCAACGCCGTCGCGATCCTGATCGGCATCGAGTTGATGCTGAACGCCGCGAACCTGAATCTGATCGCATTCGACCGGTACGGACCGGGCGGGGTGCGTGGGCAGGTGTTCGCGCTGTTCGTCCTCGTTGTGGCCGCCGCCGAGGCGGCCGTTGCGCTGGCGATTCTGCTCAACGTTTTCGACGCGCGCGACCGCATCGACGTGGACGCGCTGACGAACCTGAAGGGATAGCGCGTCCATGCTCGGGCCGGCACTCACGCTCCTGCTCGCGCCGCTGGTCGGCTTCGTCGTCCAATTCTTCCTGGGCCGGCGACTGCCGGGCCAGGGGGCTTGGTTGACGGTCGCGACGATCTTCGCGTCGTTCGTCTGCTCGCTCGTGATCGCGATCCCGCTGCTCCAGGGCGCGGATCCGTTCCACGTCTCGACGGTCTGGTTCGATCCGTCGGGTGGGGCGGGCACGCCGTGGACGATCGGCATCCACATCGACGGCCTCACCGCCGTGATGCTCGTCGTCGTCACGCTCGTCGCCTTCCTCGTGCACCTGTTCAGCACCGCGTACATGAAGGGCGACCCGAAGTACTGGCTCTTCTTCGCGTGGTTGCAGATGTTCAGCGTGTCGATGTTGGTCCTCGTTCTCGCGGACAACCTGCTCCACCTGTTCATGGGCTGGGAACTCGTCGGCCTCTGCTCCTACAAGCTGATCGGCTTCTGGAGCGAGAAGGCCGCCCCCGGCAACGCCGCGCGCAAGGCGTTCCTCACCACCCGCATCGGCGACGTCGGCATGCTCGTCGCGATCGGCGCGATCTACCTCTCGGCGGGCACGTTCGAGTTCGCGAAGATCTTCGAGGCGGCACGCGCGGGGACCCTCGCCGACCCCTGGCTGACGATCGCCGGCTTCGGCCTGTTCTTCGCCGCGATGGGCAAGAGCGCGCAGGCTCCGCTGCACGTCTGGCTTCCGGACGCGATGGAGGGGCCCACGCCGGTCAGCGCCCTGATCCACGCGGCGACCATGGTCGCGGCCGGCGTCTACCTGATCGGTCGGTTCATGCCGATCCTGACGCCGGACGTCCTCGTCGTGATCGCGACGGTGGGGGCGACGACGGCCCTCATGGCCGGGTTGATCGCCCTGGCCCAGGACGACATCAAGAAGGTCCTCGCGTACTCCACCGTCAGTCAACTCGGCTACATGTTCCTCGGGCTCGGCGTCGGCGCGTGGCACGCCGCGCTGTTCCACCTGACGACGCACGCGTTCTTCAAGGCGCTGATGTTCCTCGGCTCGGGCAGCGTGATCCACGCCTGCCACCACGAGCAGGACATGCGCAAGATGGGCGGACTCCTGAAGAAGATGCCCATCACGGGCTGGACGTTCCTCGCGGGCGTGCTCGCGATCGCGGGTCTGCCGTGGATCACGTCCGGCTTCTTCTCGAAGGACGCGATTCTCGCAGGCGCGTGGCACCGTCTGCCGCACCTCTACTGGATCGCCCTCGCCGGCGCCGTCCTGACCGCGTTCTACATGATGCGGCTCTTCGCGATGACGTTCCTCGGCAAACCCCGCGACCACCACGTCCACGAACACGCGCACGAGTCGCCCCTCGCGATGACCATCCCGCTCCTGGTGCTCGGTGTGCTCGCGGTCTGCGCCGGGTGGGGCGCGTGGCACGGCATCCTCCTCGCGCCGTCGATCGTCGCCGACCCGAACGGCGTGACCGCCGCCGGGTTCGACACGGTCGGCGACGTGCACCACTTCGAACACTCGTCGCTCGTCGCGGCGATGGCGATCGCGGCGGGCCTCATCGGGCTCGGCGCGGGGCTGGTCGTGTTCCGCCGGATGTCGGCGGCGGCCCTCGAACGGATCAAGCGTCCGTTCACGAGCCTCGAGCGCGTGTTCCGGAACAAGTTCGGCTTCGACGAGTTCTATCGCGAGGTCGCGCTGCGGCCGACCTACGGGCTCGCCGAGGGTCTGCGGGTCGTGGACGAGCGCGGCGTGGACGGCGCGGTGAACGCGATCGGCCGGTTCGCGCGGGCGACGTTGGCGCCGCTCTCGGGGCGCGCCGACAAGCGTGTCGTCGATGGCGCCGTCCACGCCGTCGGCTGGGTGCCGAGATGGATCGGCGCGGCGACGAGCGCCATGCAGAACGGTCGGATCCGCGTCTATCTGTCGGTCAGCGTCGGCGTGCTGGCGCTGGCCCTCGTCTTGGGAAGGATCTTCTGACGCCATGCTCTCGTTGACGATCTTCCTGCCGATCGTGGGGATGCTCCTCTGCTGGGTCCTGCCCGAGCGGAGCGCCCGACTGATCAACGTGCTGGCCAACGCCGGCGTGCTCGTCCTGACGCTGCTGCTCTGGGGCGGCATGTCCGGCATGTCCGAGTTGCAGCACGCGGAGCGCGCGGCCTGGATCCCGGCGGTCGGGATCGAGTGGCACGTCGCGGCCGACGGCCTGTCGCTCTCGCTGCTCCTCCTGACGGCGCTCGTCTCCTTCGTCTCCGCGATCGCTTCGTGGAACATCGAGAAGAACCCGCGCGGCTACCACATGCTGTTCCTGCTGCTGTTGACCGGCATGCTCGGCGTGTTCGTCGCGATGGACCTGTTCCTCTTCTACGTGTTCTGGGAGATCATGCTCCTGCCGATGTACTTCCTCATCGGCATGTGGGGCGGTCCACGCCGCCAGTACGCATCGATCAAGTTCTTCCTCTACACGCTGGCCGGATCGGTCCTCCTGCTGGCCGGGCTGCTGCTCGTCCGGATGGGCGCGGACACCTGGTCGATCCCCGAGATCGTCGCCAAGGTCAAGGCCGGCCAGTCGATCCTGCCGGCCGGCGTGGATCCGTCGCTCGTGTTCGTCGCGATGTTCATCGGGTTCGCCGTGAAGGTCCCGACGTTCCCGTTCCACACGTGGCTTCCCGACGCCCACGTCGAAGCGCCCACGCCGATCTCGATGATCCTGGCCGGCGTGCTGCTGAAGATGGGCGGGTACGGCCTGATGCGGATCGCGTACCCGTTCTTCCCGCAGGCCGCCGCGGGTTGGGCGACCGCCGTCGCGGCGATCAGCGTGGTCGCAATCGTCTACGGCGCGTTCGTCGCGCTCGCCCAGACCGACTTCAAGCGGATGATCGCCTACTCGTCGGTGAGCCACATGGGCTTCGTCACGCTCGGCCTCGCCGCCGGCACGGCCGAGTCGATCAACGGCGCCATGTACATGATGCTCGCGCACGGCACGATCAGCGCGATGCTCTTCATGATCGTGGGCGTGATCTACGACCGAGCGCACCATCGGGATGTCGACCGCTTCGGTGGGCTGGCGTGGGTGATGCCGCGCTACTTCCTGATCGCGTCGTTGGCCTTCTTCGCGAGCCTCGGGCTGCCCGGACTCTCCGGGTTCATCGCGGAGATCACGACCCTCGTGGGCACGTTCAAGAGCGACGCCCAGCGCTGGGCCGCCTGGGTGGCGCTCGCCGGCATCGTGATGACCGCGGCGTACTACCTGATCACGCTCCAGAAGGTCTACCTCGGCAAGACGCCCGCCGTCTACCAGGACAAGTCCCACTACCCGGACCTTTCCCGCCGCGAGGCGTTCGTGCTGGTTCCGCTGCTCCTCGTGACGGTGTGGATGGGCCTTTGGCCCGCCACGGCGATGGATCTCTACGCCTCGTTCACCGAGGGGCTCGCGTCGCTCCTGAAGACGGCGATGGTGGGAGCGCGCTAGCGTGCCGCCCCTCGGTCCCATCGTTCCGTCGATCCTCCTGACGGTCGCCGCGCTCGCGGTGCTCCTGGCCGACCTGGTCGCGAAGGGGCGCCGCCCGGTGGTCCCGTCCGTGATCGCGGTCGCCGGCCTCGTCGCGGCCGCGCTCGTCGCGTGGTCCCAGACGCCGTCCTCGACGGTCGTCTTCGGCGGGCTGCGCGCCGACTCGTTCGGTCTCGCCATGACGGTGTTCTGCTGCGCCGTGGGGGTGTTGACGGTCTTCGCGACGCTGCGCGGCGAGACGTTCCGCGCGCCCGGAGGCGAGTACCTCCTGCTGATCCTCGCCGCCGTGCTGGGGATGGTCGTCCTCTCGATGTCGGTCGACTTCGTCGTCCTCTACCTCGCCTTCGAGACGGTCTCGATCCCGGCCTACGTCCTCGTCGGGATGAGGCGGTCGGATCTCGGTGCGAACGAGGCGAGCATGAAGTACGTGCTGTTCGGCGCGGTCTGCTCGGCCACGATGCTGTACGGCATCTCCCTCCTCGCCGGCCTGGCGGGCAGCACGTCGCTCGATGCGCTCTCCGTCGCGATCACGAACGGCGCGGCGGGCCAGCCGATCTTCTGGGTGGCGTGCCTGCTCGTCTCGGTGGGCTTCGCCTTCAAGATCTCGGCGGTGCCGGCGCACTTCTGGGCGCCCGACGTGTACGCCGGAGCGCCCACCGCGGTCGGCGGCTTCCTCGCGGTCGCCTCGAAGGCGGCCGGGTTCGCCGCGTTGATCCGCGTCGTCGCGGCCGTCGTCCCGGGCGAGGTCGCCCAGGCGAGCGGAGCTGGCTGGCTGCCGGAAGGTCCGTTCCTCCTCCAGGTGGTCGGCGTGCTGGCGATCCTCTCGATGACCCTCGGGAACGCCGCCGCGCTCCGCCAGACCGAGATCAAGCGCCTGCTCGCGTGGTCGAGCATCGCGCACGCGGGCTACCTGCTCATGGCCATCGCGGTGTGGGGGCCGGCGACGCTGGCCGGGCTCGTCTTCTATCTCGTCGCGTACCTGTTCACGAACCTCGCCGCGTTCGCGCTCGCCGGGATGATCATCCGTCGCCAGGGCTCGGGCGAACTGTCGGCGTTCCGCGGTCTCGCGCGGCGCAACATCGGGTTGGCGCTGGCGATGGCCATCGTGATGTTCAGCCTGACTGGACTGCCGCCGTTCTTCGGCTTCGTCGGCAAGTTGCAGGTGTTCTACGGCGTGTTCGAGAAGGGCTATGCCGCGCTCGGCATCCTGGGCCTCCTCAACGGCGTCGTCTCGCTCACCTACTACATGCGCGTCGTCGCCTCGATGTTCCCCTTCTCCGACGAGTCGAACGAACCGGTCCCCGCGTGGAAACTCCCGCTGGCGGACAAGGTGTTGAGTTTCGGGCTCGTCGCGCCGGTGTTGGTGTTCGGCATCTTCTGGAGTCCGCTCTGGGAGTGGGCGAAGCGGGTCACCGCGACGGTGATCGGGACCGGAGGGTAGCGGCGTGACCACCCTGACCTTCACCGAGGCCCAGCGCGACCTGTTGAACGCGGCGTTCAACCGCAGCTACTACAGCGCGGCTGGGTACGTCTACGAGAGCCGCCCGTTCCTGGTGCCCGAGGATCGGGCGCTGATCGACGACCTGAAGGCGCTGCGCCTCGACGACCGGCGGCACGCGATGTTGCTCGCGCAGTTGATCGAGACGTACGACGAGGTGCCGCAGCCGGGGACGTTCGCCTACTGGCACCGCGACGTGAACTACCTCACGCTCCCGACCATGCTCGGCTTCGTCGCCGAGGCGATGCAGGACGACATCGCGGTGATCGATGCCGCGTTGGCCGCGTTCGGTCCGGAGCACCGCCTCGTCCACACGACGTTGCGAACGATCCGTCAGGAGAAGGATCGCCGCCTTCATCTTCTCCTGCCGCTCGCCGCGGACGCCCTGGAGCGCGAGGCGCGCGCGTACGCCGAAGGGGCCGCCGCCATCCGCAAGGCGCGCGAGGCACGCGAAGCCAAGGCGAAGGCCGCCAAGGCGGGCGCGAAGGGCAAGGCCGCGGCGCCCCGCCGTTCGTTGCACGACGTCCAGGTCGACGAGGCGAAGGCGATCGCCGGACTGGCCGACCCGTTCGAGGCCGGCATTTCCATGCGCGAGCGCACCCGGCGCAAGATCGCACGTCTCGTCGCGATCCGCGCGGCGAAGCGCAGCGCGGTCGGGGCGGATGTCTCCGCGGCCGCGGAGATCGACTGGCGCACCGTCGTCGTCGACGAGGCGGCGATCCGGGCGGCGCTGCCCGATCCGTCGGAGGCCGGCCTCTCGCCGCGCGAGAGGACGGCGCGCAAGATCGCGCGCCTCAAGGCGGTGAAGGACGCGAAGAAGGCGAAGGCGCGCGGCGGGGCGGCCCCCGCCGCCGCGGCGAAGCCCGCCCCCGCGCCGGGGGCCGGCGAGCTCACCCCGGCGGCGCTGGGCGTACCGGATCCCGACGAGCCGGGCATCCCGCCGAAGGAGAAGGCGAAGCGCAAGATCGCCTACAACCGCGCGAAGAAGGACGCCGAGGCGAGAGGGGCATCCGCGCCCGCGGCCTCCGCGGCCTCCACCTCCGCTCCCCCCTCGGCCGAGCCTGCGGCCGCGCCGTCGGGAGGCGCCAAGGACCTCTCCCCGGCCGCGCTCGGCGTCCTCGATCCCGACGAGCCCGGCATCTCGCCGAAGGAACAGGGCCGGCGCCGCGTCCTGTACAACCGCGCCCGCAAGCAGGCCGAGGGCTGACGGACGCGGGCTCGCCGCCTCGACGTGCGGTGGGAAGGCGGGCCTACGCGAACAGCCCGTCCGAGCGGGCGATCGAGCCGAGGACCGGATACGCCGCGAGGAGCGATTCGGGCGCGGAGACGCGTTCGCCGGTCCACGCGGCGCGCAGTTGGAGCGCGTTCGCGAGAGCCTGGCCGCGCGGATGGTTGTTGAAGGCGACGACGACGCGCTCGTCCCCCTCGACGAGTTCGCGGAGCGCCGCGGCCCACGGCGCGAGATCGGCCGGCGCGTAGAGGTGGTCGTAGCGCTCGTCGCGAGAGACGCCCGCGCGGTGCCACGAGGCGTTGCGACCGTGGAAGCGGAGGTAGGCGGGCGAGGCCGTACGAATCGGACGCGGCGCGATCGAGCGCGGCCCGGGCGTATGGTCGCCGACGACCCACGCGATCCCCGCCGCGCCGAGCGCGGCCCGCACCTCCTCGGTGTCCCACGATCGATCGCGCGGTTCGAACGCGAGCGGCGCGCCGCTGAACTCGGTGGCCAGATCGACGACGTACGCCAGGTTCTCGCGGGACGCGCGGAACCACGGCGGGAACTGCGCCAGCGTGGCGAGCAGTCTGCCGTCGTCCGCGAGCGCCTCGAGGAACGCGCGTTGTCGCGTGAACCCGTCGCGCCCGGGCGGCGCGGCGTCGTGGGTGAATTCGCGATGGAGCTTGGCCGTGAACCGCACGCGCGCTCGATGCGCCGTGCGTCGAAGCCAGTCACGAGCCAGCGCCGGATCGGGAATCCGGTAGGTGGACGTGTTGATCTCGACGAGATCCACGAAGCGCGTGACGAACTCCAGGGGATCCACCCGTCGTCCGCGCGGGAGCACCGGCCCGGTCCAATCGGGATACGAGAACCCGCTGACGCCGATCCACGGACCGCGCACCGCGGCGGCGGTCATCGTGGGTCAGTTCCCGGGCGGCGTGGTGAGCGTCGCGGTCGTGAACGCGATGGAGAAGACGTCCCCGCCGGTTCGCGGGAGCAGCGGTTCGATCTCCGACTCGTCGAACGACGCGCGTTGCCGCTCGTCGAGCACGTCGCGCAGCCTCCGGCGAAGATCGCTTCGAATGCGCTGCTCGGCCTGCGCATAGGTCTCGTTCGAACCGGGGATCTTCCCGTTCTTGAACGCCCCCGCCCCCGATGTGAGGATCCGCAGCGTCGTCCCGCCCGATCCGTCCTCCAGAGCGGCGCCGCCGATCGTGGCGCTCGGTGACGAGAGCGTCTCCCGGAGCGTCACACCGGAGTCGTTCGGGAGGTCCATCAGCGCCTCGATCTGGCGCTTGCCGTCTTCGAGGATGGCGTCCACGTCGAGCCGCTGGCGCGGCGTGAGGCCCCAGGCCTGCTCCGCCGATGCCGCATCGGCGACGAGTTGGCGCGTCAGGCCGGAACGGAACGGACCGCCTTTCGCCGAGAGCGTCTCGATCTCCGCCTCGATCGCGGCGAGGCGGTCCTCGAGCGTTTGCGTCTCGCGCCCTCCGGAATCGGCCATGGGGGGCGCGACGAGCGTCGGACCCGAGGCTCCCTGCTCCATCGCCCCGGGCGAGTCGGGGGTCGCGGCAGGAGGACGCACGACGCGCGACGCCTCCCGTCCGGCGAAGGCATCGATCCGTGCCGAGAGTCGCTCGATGCGGTCCGCCAACTCCGCGCTGGCTGGCGTCATCGGGTCGGAGACGGGGGCGTCGGGGCGCTGCCACACGGCGAGCCCGGCGAGTGCGAGCGCGATCACGGCCATCCCGAGCGCGAAGCGGTCCATCGAGGCCTCCCGGTCCGCCGGATGCGGAACGCGGTCAGTCTACGGCTCGCCCCGAGGGGTCGTCGGTGGGAACGGGCGGCTCGAGCGGATCCAGGTCGATCAGCGACGCCCCCTTCTCGACGGCGGCACCCGCCGCCACGTGGATCCGGGCCACGCGTCCCGGTCCCGGGGCACGGATCTCGTTCTCCATCTTCATCGCCTCGAGGATCACGAGGGCGCGGCCCGCAGGAACCTCGTCGCCGACCGCGACGCGGACCTCCTTGACGACGCCGGGCATCGAACTCGCGATCCGCGCCCCGAGCGACCCTCGACGCCCGCCGCCGGTGAGGCGTCGGGTCTGACGCTCGCGCTCGTCCTCGACGCGCACGCGCACCTCGCGATCGTGGAAGGAGAGGACCGCGTGTCCGTCTTCGAAACGGCATCCGAACGTGAAACTGGCGCCGTCCACGATCACGTTGAGCAGGCCGCCCTCCTCGGTTGAGGCGACATCGATGGGATGCGACACGCCATCGACGATGGCGAGCAGGCCGTCGTCCGCCGCACGGAGTTCGACCGCGCGCTCCCGCTCCGCGAACGTCACGTAGAAGCGGGTCATCGGCCGTTTCCCCGCGGACGCGGCCGGCCGGCGGCGACCCAGGGCGACAGGACCGTGCCGGTCGGCTCCGGACCGAAGGTTCGTCGGGCGACGCGCCGATGGCGCGCGACCGCCGCGGCGATCGCGGGGAGCAGATCGTTCGGATCGGGCGGCGGGGGCAAGGCGCCATCCAGCAGACTCGTGTCGTAGCGCCCCGACGCGAAGCGTGGATCGTCCAGCACGCGCAGGAGCAGCGGGATGTTCGTCGTGACGCCGGGGAGGCGCGTCTCGTGCAAGGCGCGCCGCAGGCGAGCGATGGCCGTCGCACGGTCCGCCGCGCGCACGATCAGCTTCATCAGCAGATTGTCGTAGTGCAGCGTCACATCCTGGCCGGTGAACACCGCGCCGTCGCATCGAACGCCGGGTCCGCCCGGCAGATGGATCGGCCCGAGACGACCCATGCTCGGAAGGAAGCCCGCGTCGCCGTCTTCGGCGCAGATTCGCGCTTCGATGGCGTGCCCGTGCGGCGTCGGCGCGCTCGTCCCGAACGAGATCGGACGCCCCTCGGCGATGCCGATCTGTTCGCCGACGAGATCGACGCCGTAGCGCTCCTCGGTGATCGGGTGTTCGACCTGGATCCGGGTGTTCATCTCGAGGAAGTAGAAGCCGCCGTCCGCCCCGACGAGGAACTCGACCGTTCCCGCGCCGCGGTAGTCGCAACTTCGTGCCGCCGCGACGGCGGCCTCCTCCATGCGCCGGCGCAACCCATCGTCCACGATCGGGGACGGCGTCTCCTCGATCACCTTCTGATGCCGGCGCTGCACGCTGCACTCGCGTTCGCCGAGTGCCAGCGTGGTGCCGTGGTCGTCGGCGAGCACCTGGATCTCGACGTGCCGAGGTCCCTCGACGAATCGCTCGAGATAGACCGTCGGATCGCCGAACGCCGTGCGTGCCTCGGACGACGCGCGCCGCACCGCTTCGAGGACGTCCTCCGCGGTGCGAACGAGGCGCATCCCCTTGCCGCCACCTCCCGCCGACGCCTTGACGAGGAGGGGATAGCCGACTCCGTCGGCGACGCGCCTCACCGCCGCGTCGTCCCCGGCGTCGGGCAACTCGGCACCGGGCACGAGCGGCACGCCCGACCACGCGACCGTGCGTCGCGCGGAGATCTTGTCGCCCATCGCGCGCATGGACGTCGGCGACGGTCCGACGAACGCGATGCCCTCCGCCGCGAGCGCCTCCGGCAGGCGCGCGTTCTCCGCGAGGAAGCCGTACCCGGGATGCACCGCGTCGGCACCCGTCGCGCGGCACGCCTCGACGATGCGCTCGATCTTCAGATACGACTCGGAAGGCGCCGGCGGACCGAGGCGGAAGGCCTCGTACGCGCCGCGCACATGCAGGGCGGTGCGATCGGCGTCCGAATAGACCGCCACGGTGCGGATGGCTCGCTCGTGCGCGGCGCGAATCACGCGCAGCGCGATCTCCCCGCGGTTGGCGACGAGCAGTTTGCGGATCGGTCGCGGCGCGGTCGCCGGGGAGCGGCTCATAGCGGGATGTTCCCGTGCTTTCTCGGCGGATTCGCGTCGCGTTTCGTCGCGAGCAGTCCGAGCGCGGCGATCAGGCGCGGACGGGTCTCGCGCGGCTCGATCACGTCGTCGAGATAGCCGCGCTCCGCGGCGACCCACGGGTTCGCGAAGCGCTCGCGGTAGTCGGCCTCGCGCGCGGCGGCGGCCGCCGCCGGGTCCGCGGCCTTCATGATCTCACGGCGGAAGATCACCTCGACCGCGCCCTTCGCGCCCATCACGGCGACCTCCGCGCTCGGCCAGGCGACGTTCCAGTCGCCGCGGATGTGCTTGCTGCTCATGACGTCGTACGCGCCGCCGTACGCCTTGCGCGTGATCACCGTCAGCTTCGGCACGGTCGCCTCGCAGTAGGCATACA
>CAZPGF010000050.1:0-18901 GCA_964586025.1 uncultured Planctomycetales bacterium | reverse complement strand
AAGGGAAGGCATGTCATCGGTGCTTCGGGTCGCCCCCTGCGTTGCGCGCGGGGGGCCTGAACGGATGCGATCGCGCGTATCCGTTCAGGGGGTCCCTGACCTTGCGGACATGCGGCTTCGCAGATCGGGGGCGCGTAGGCCAGGGCTCCCCGTCACCGCAGCGGACGACGTGCGACGAGCGGTCGGAGAACGCGGCCCACGTTCCTGGCGCGCGCCGACGCTACGTGCTGACGCGGAAGAGGCGCTCGCAGAGCGCGGCGGCGATCGAGGCGTCGGCCTGCTCGAGGCGCTCCTCGCTGCGGAGGGCCGTGTTCGCGCCTTCGAGTCGCGCGCGCTCGCCGAGAGACAGGTCCTCTCGGGCGAGCGCTCGCAACTGCTCGACGTGGCGCGCGATGTCCTCCTGCACCTGGGGGTGCTCGTAGATCGCCCGGAGCCAACGCGAGAGAATCGGGCGTCCTTGCCAAAGGTCGCCGCAGCGGTCGAGGTAGTCGGCGGCGGACCCCTCGCAGTCGAGACCCTTGGTGTGCGTGCCGGTCGTCCGGGGCACGTTCGAGATGATCTCGGTGTTCGCAAGCCGCGCGACCAGGAACAGGTTCTCGAAGATGCCGCGACGGAACGCATGCACCGACCGTGCGAACTCGCCGCGGTAGAAGTAGCCGAGACCGAGGTTGAACAGCGCGTCGGGGTCGTCCCCCATCTCCTGCCAGCAGCGCACGGCGCGGTCGATGTCGCCGTCGCGCAGGTACGCCTCCCCCAGCATGTAGCGGGCGTCGAGGGGATCGGCCGGCGCGAGCTGAAGCAGCCGCTGGAAGTAGCGGATCGAACCGGGCCAGTCCCCGAGCCAGTACCGGCAGAGCCCGCGCCCGCGCAGCGCGTTCAGGTACGGGCGCGTCGCCGGGTCCGCCCACCACCGCCGGGGTCCCTTGTCCTCGGAGAGTTCGAGGTGATCGCGCCCGAGGTGCATCGCGTGGCGGTAGTCCTTGTCGGCCCGCTCGAGGCGACCCATGTCGTACTGGCTCTTCGCGCGGCCGCACCAGGCATCGGCATTGGACGGGTCGGCGTCGATCGCCCGTTCGTACCAATGGAGGGCCTCCTCGGGCTCTCCCTGCTCCAGATGCTGGGCGCCGAGGTCGCACCACTTCTGCACGTCGTCGGACATGGGCCGCAGTCTACCGCTCGCCGTCCCCCGCGCCGCCCGCGGGGCCGGGGCTCGCCCGTTCGCCCGGCCGCCGCCGGGGTAGGCTTCGGCCCGACGTCCCGCGGGACGCGCCCGGACGTTCCATGCCCTCGATCCGCCTCCCCTGGCCCCTCCTCCTCGTGCTGATCGCCGCGCTCGGCTGGGCCGTCGAGCGCATCGTGGTGACCGATCGCGAGGCCGTCGAGGAGGTCCTTTCCGATGCGGCGGAGGCCTTCGACCGGGGCGATCTCGGCGCCCTCGATCGCCTCCTGGACCCGGAGTTCGTCCACGACCGAACGCCCCGCGAAGAGGCCGTCCAGCGCCTGGCGGCGCTCGCGAAGCGCTTCGAGACGAAGGGGACGACGGTCGCGGTCCGGTCGTTCGATGTCGAGGGCGACGGAGCCCGAGCCGAGATCACGGTCCGGGTCCGTACCTTGGGCCAGGTGATCGGGCTTTCGGGCACGGTCCGACTGGTCCGCGCCGCGGAGGGATGGCGGATCCGCGCCGCCGAGCGTTTCGGGCCCGGGTCTTGAGACCGGTTTTCGTCTTTTCGCTACGGGTCCGGCCCGGTCCGGCCGAGAACGAGGAAGGCGCAGCGCGCCGCTCGCGGGGGGCCGCGGGGGGATCCGTGTCTACACGGATGAACGCGGCTGGCCGATACGAGAGAAGGCCATGGGACTCGAAGTCGCCATCCTTTTCGAGCGCTTGCTCCCCGAGACCCTGGCTCCCCTGCTGAGTCAGTCATTGGCCGGGCTGCTTGCGCCGGTTGGCAGCGGGGGGTCGCACAGCGTCTGCGCGTCGGGTCGATTCACGGGCCGCCAGACGGCCGACCTCCTGACCTTCTGCACGAACCAGAATCTCGACGGCGCGCTTGTCGTCGCCGACCTCGACGACGTCCGCGTCCTGCTGTTCCGTCAGGGGAACGTCGTCGGTGCATCGAGCACGGTCCTGTTCGAGCGACTGGGTCGAATCCTCTACCGAGACGACCTGCTGGGGCGCGAGGACATGATCCGCGTCGTCGAAACCGAGGAACGGGACGGCCTGTCCGCGGCCGTGGCGATGCTTCCCGTCGAGGCGGCCCGCTGGGCCGCCGAACGACGGATCTGGGAGATCGCGACGACCCTCTGCTTCGCGCGGCGTGCGCACTTCATCATCGTCGAGGGGACACCGGTCCTCTCGGGGATGCCGATGTTCGAAATCTCCACGACGCAGCTGGCGATGGAAGGCCTGCGTGCCTACGACGAGTGGCGCAACGGCCCGCCGAAGGCGAAGGCCGCTGCCGGGCCCCAGGTGGACGTCGAACCCTTCCGCGTCGTCGAGACGGACGCGCGTCGCCGTGAGCGCGAGTCGGCCGAGTCCACGCTGAAGCGCATTCGCGACGCGGCCGCCGCGTTCTCGCGCGATCCGGATCCGTTCGCGACCGGCCGTTGACGCGCGGACCGCGACGGTCAGGGCAACGTCACCCAGGCGCTGAACGGGCCGGGCCGACCCGAGACGAGCGCGGCGACCCGCCAGCGGATCGGTCGCGCCTCCCGCGCATCGAGACGCTCGATGGTGAGCGTGTCCGCGGGTCGCTTGGCGCGGCGCCGGGCGACACCGATCCACCCACCGTCGGCGTCCTGCTCCTCGACGTCCAGCAGGTAGCCGTCGGCTCCCTCGACGGGAGTCCACATGAAGCCGACGTCGAGGGTCGCGGTCGTCGGGAGCGAGGTGCCCGCGAGCGGTGCGATCGGCGTCGGGGCGACGGCCGGCGCGGCGGGCGACGGGGGCGGGGAGGGGACTGCCGGAGCGGGCGTCGGCGAAGGGTCCGAGGACGGGACTGGCGGCGACTCGCCGTTCGCGCCGAACGGGGTCTGCGGCACGTTCGGATCGCCCGGTGCGACCCATATGTCCACCAACGATCCGACCGGCACGCGTTCGCCGGGGCGAGGCCTCTGATCGACGATCCGACCGGTGGGTCCGCGTTCGGCCACGTTCGCCCGGCCGACCAAGCGCAGGTCATGGAGGATCCGCATCGCCTGCATCTCGGTGCGGTCGAGCAGCGACGGCACGTCCACCTCGTCCACATGGACCGCGGGAGGCGGAACCACCTCCCCCGCGAAGTCGCCCCCGGCCGTGATCACGACCTTCACGAGGCCTCCCCGAGGGCGTGCCGAGTACGGCTCGGGGGACTGCCGGATCACACGGCCGATCGGATGCCCGGGCACCCGCTCGACATGGAGGTGCATCTCGGCGTCACGAGCGAGTTGCTCGGCGACTGGAAGGTGCAGGCCGATCAGCGGCGGGACGATGTGCGAGTCGGCCGGAGGCGCCGGTTCCGGCGCCTCGGGGGAGCCGACGATCGTCGGCGCCTCGTCGGCAATCGGCCCCTCCGCGGCGGCCGGTGATTCACCCTCGGCGGCCGGTTGGGCTTCGGGGCTGGGAGCGACGGGTGGCGGCGGAGCCGGTGCGCGCTCGGCCGTCGGCATGGCCGGCGACGGGGTCGGGGACGCCGCGTCGGGTCCGGCCCGCGGCGCCTCGGGGGGAGCCGCTTCGGCCGATGCCTCGTCCGGCGTCCCCGCGGGCCGCTCCGGCGGCGCGTCGCGCGCGGGCGTGCGCGTCGGCGGGGGCAGGCGTTGGGGGAGCGGCCCGTCCTCGGCGGCGGCGAGGATCAACTCGACGGCTTCGCCCCTCGCACGTCGAATCCCCGCACGCGGACGTTGGAATGCGACCGAACCGACAGCGACCTCGATGCCGTACTCGTCGGCGAGCCGCCGCCAGGACATCCGCCAGATCGGCCCGACGCGGAGACCGGCGCCCTCGAGGCGCAACTCGGCCACCGCCAAGCGCTGCTGCCGGACGTCCGGGACCTCGACCTCGACCGGCGCCGGAGCGTCGTCGGCTCGGACGGGCCGCCACGCCGCGGCGACCACGGCGGCGCCGAGGAGCAGCGCGGACGCGATCGAGGGTGAACGGACCATGCGGGGCTCCTCCCGACAGCGCATCGCATCACCCTACCCGGCGACCCTGCGCCCGTCCGTGAGGCGAACGACCCGCTGCACGCCGTCGAGCATCGAGAGGTCGTGGGTTGCGACCACGAGCGCGGCGTCCCGGGTGTGCTCGACGAGCGCGTCGAGCACCCGGCGCCCGGTCGCGTGGTCGAGGGACGCGGTCGGCTCATCGGCGAGCACCAGGTCGGGTCCGGCGGCGAGTGCGCGCAGCAG
This sequence comes from uncultured Planctomycetales bacterium, assembly GCA_964586025.1. Lineage (GTDB taxonomy): Bacteria > Planctomycetota > PLA2 > PLA2 > JAEUHO01 > JACKGW01. Next base: position 14,521 of record CAZPGF010000050.1, on the reverse strand, counting down.
CCCGGCACGCTGACGCTCCCCGCCCGAGAGGCGGTGCGGGCGCTCGTCGAGGAGCGCCGCGATGCCGATCTCGGCCGCCAGTCGCTCGACGCGGTCGAGCGCGTCGCGCATCGGAACGTGGACGATCGCGTTCTCCCGGACCGTCAGGTACGGCACGAGGAACGGCTCCTGGAACAAGAATCCGATGTGACGACGCCGCCGATCGGCCGTCGCATCCGCGCCGCCACGGAGCGGACGGCCGAGCAGGCGCACCTCTCCCGCGTCGGGCGCGCGCAGGCCGGCGAGCACGAACAGAAGGCTCGACTTCCCCGAGCCGCTCGGACCGACCAGCGCGACGCGCTCGCCTCGACCGACCGCGAGGTCGATGTCTACGAGCGCCGCGACCTGGCGGGGCCCGTCGCGGTACGAGATACCGATGCCGCACGCCTCGACGACGGGTCCGCCCGCGCTCACGACCCCCTCCGCTGAATCACCTGGACGGGATCCATGCCTCGAAGCCGTCTTCCGAGCACGATCGCCGCGACGAGCGTGCTGCCGATCGGCACCATCGCCGACCACACGATCGGCCGCGGGTCGGGCACGTGCATCAGGATGCCCTTCGGCGCGAGCACGAGGTCCCGGTAGAGCGTCACCGCGGCGAGACCGAGAGCGAGTCCGACGCCCCATCCGAGCAACGCGACCAGTGCCGTCTCGCGCGCGAGCTTCCGCACCAGCGTCCGCACGCGGCGCCCGACCGCCAACAGCAGGGCGAACTCGTCGATGCGCGCCTGGAACGCCACGACCGCGAGCAGCGCGGTCACCAGTGCGACGATCGCCGCGACCGACGCCGTGATGAAGCCGAGGACGACCGGGAGGTTCTTCAGGCTGTCGTCGATCCGCGCCGCGAGGTAGGCCGCGTCCACGACGTGCAGCGCGGCCCGCCCGCCGTCGTCGACGACCTCGTGAAGGAACGCGTCGCTCGCGATCTGCTCCCCCGACCGCGCATAGACGAGCTGGAACGGCGGCGTCCGGGCGAGCACGCTCGTCGGCCGGTTCGCATGGTCGAAATCGATCAGCCCGATCCGGGCGTCGCCGCGCAACCGACCGACGACGACGAACCTGCCGGGCGTGGAGTCGGACGGATCGACGAGCCGCCCGAACGCGTCGCCCAACACGAAGCCGCGTGCGGCAAGGAGGCTCTCGTGCAGCGCGCACTCGTCCGTCCCGGGAGTCGGCCAGCGCCCTTCCGTCAACTGCAAGCCCACGCGATCGAGGAACTCCTCGCGCGCATCCGCCGGTACCGCCAGCAGCGGCGCGAAGCCCTGCCCGACGATCATCGGCATCTGTAGCCAGAACATCTTCGCCTCGACGCGCCGCTCCTGCGCGGGGTTCGCATCGAGGCGCGCGAGCAGGGCCTCGTCGAAGGCGAACTGCCGGAGCGGACTGACGATCGTCACGCGCTGCAGCGCCTTCGCGTACGCCTCGCTCGTCGCGCGAAATGCGTTCGTCGGCGTGATGATCGTCACGAGCAGGGCGGTGACGAGGGCCTGGATCGACAGGAGCGGCGCGATCCGACGCGGATGCCGCCGCAGCCAGAGGCGGGCCGAGAGCGGGTCCGGACGCAGCGATCCGGACGCCGTCGTCCGCAAGCGAGTCAGGCCAAGGCGATCGCGAGGAGGGTCTGGTCGTCGGCCTGGGGCCGCTCGCCGGTGAACGCGGCGGTCGCTGCGAGGAGGCGATCGACGACGTCCTGCGGCCCCCCCTCGGCGCGCGAGATCACGTCGGCGACGCGCTCGTCCTCGAAGCGTTCATCGTTCGCACCGACCGCGTCGCCGAGGCCGTCAGTCAGCAGAACGAGGACCTCGCCTCGCTCGAGCCGGCCTTCACCGGTTTCGTACGAGATCGTCGGCAGGATCCCGAGCGGCGGGCCGAGCACGCCCTCCCACCGTTCGAGCGAACCGTTGGCCCGTCGCACGGTGGGCGCGAGGTGTCCGGCGTTCGCGTAGCGGCAGATCCCCGTCGAGGGATCCACGACGACGTAGATCAACGTGACGAACATGCCACGGGTCGCGCGTTCGGCGACGATCGCATTCAGCGCGGTGACGGTGGCCCCGAGGTCGCCGTGCAACAGGGCCTGGGCGCGCAGGTCGCTCAACAGCCGCGCGCCGAACAATGCCCCGGGGACCCCCTTGCCGGCGACGTCGCCGACGATCACGCCGACGCGTCCGTCGGGGAAACGCAGCACGTCGTACAAGTCGCCGCCGACCTGCTGTGCGGGCACCGCCGCGACCGCCCCGACGACCCCCGCCGCCGGCGGGAACCGCGCGGGCAGGAACGTCCGCTGGATCTCGGCGGCGATCTGCAGTTGCGCCGCCATGCGGTCGCGCTCGCGCGCGGCGCGCTCGAGACGAACGCGCTCCAACGTGGTGGCCGCCTGGGCGGCGAAACTCTCGACGAGCGGAAGGTCGTCGGCGGTGAAGCGTCTCGTGATCGCGTTGCTGTCCACGTAGATCACGCCGATCACACCGGCCTGCGTCGTCAGGGGAACGCAGAGAATCGTGCGCAGGCTCAGGCTGACGATGCTCATTCGCGCGTTGTAGGCGTCCGAACTCGCCGCGTCGTCGATCAGGCGCGCCTCTCCGGACTGCGCGACCTCGTCCACCACACCGCGCGACACCTGGAACTTGCGCTCCTCCAGCGGCTGGCCCTTTCGGTCGCGCGCGACCGCGAAACGCAGCGCTCCGTCCTCGCCGCGCAGCATCAGGAACCCGCGGTCGGCACCGGCGATCGAGACCAGGCTGTCGACGATCGTCCCGAGGATCGCGTCCGGATCGGTCTCCGAGTTGATCCGCCGCGTCACGTCGAGGAGTCGCGAGAGCACCTTCGGATCGAGCGCGCTCGAGGGCCGAGCCGACTCGTCGTTCGGCGGGCACGGCGGGGTCATGGCGGCGGACTCCTTCGAGGGGTCGTCGCAAACGGCGCGGGCGCGACCCCGGCGCGGATGCTACCCGGGAGGGCGCGTCCGGGGTTCCGGCCGCCCGAACGCGGAGGTCGGCGATGCGCGTCTCGCTTCACGCCCTGGGTCTCTCCCTGGTCCTTCTCGGTGTCGGACTCTGGCTCGCTACCGGACGCAGCCAGCCGACGGCTCTGATCCCGGCCTACCTTGGCGGGGTCCAGATCCTGCTCGCGACCGCGGCGGCCCGCCCGAACGTCGCGCGCTCCGCGTTACGCGGTGGGTTCCTGCTCGCACTGATCGGCGCGTTGGGCGGTCTCGGGATGGGCCTGCCGAAGTGGATCCGCTCCCTCGACGGCGTCGCGCTCCAGCGCCCCCATGCCGTCTACGGTCAAATCGCCATGGGCGTGTTCTGCCTGCTCTACGTGATCTCCGCGCTGCGGCGTCGCGGCGTCGCGTGACGGTCGGCTAGGCTTCCTTCAAGGCGTCGAGCAACGCACGGAGTTCCTCGACCTGCCGACGGAACGCCGTCTGGTCGAGGCGGACCCGTTCGAGGATCTTCTCCGCGCCGCTCTTGATCGTCTCGGCGGACCTCGTCACCTGATCGAGGTTCTCGGCGTGCTTTTCGATCGCGTTGATGGCGCGCACGAACCGCTCGCTCTCGAACGCCTGCCGCTCGGTCTCGGTCGCGCTGCGCGTCACCAGCGCCTTGGCGAGCAGGACCGCCGCATCGAGCACCGCGTCCGTCGCCCTGTTCTCCGCATCCCAGACACAGAACACGTCCTCACCGTGGCGCGCCAACGGCCGCAGCGACTCCGGCGCGGTGCGGCGCGAGAACACGAACACACCGACGTCGGCTCCGCGGTTTCGACGCGCGGCGGCGATCTCCTCGGCGGCGCGTGCGAGCGAGTAGGACGCGTCCTGCTTCGCCTCGAACACGATCCGGGCCCCGGCAGCCTTCGCGTCGGGCCCGATCGTCAGCACGACATCGCCCTTCTTGTCGTTTTTGACCAGTCCGGTCTCGTTTCCCGTGAACGTCGCGAGATCGCCGGACCCTTGCGCGAATGCATCGACCATCGCGTAGACGTCCTGCTCGAACGCAAGCCCATGCCGGGTGCCGCGGTCGGCCTCGGCCTTCGCGCCCTGCTGGCGCGAGAGGAACTCGACGATGCTCTGCTGAACGTCGTGGATGCGCTTCTCGTGCCCGTGCATGACCTCGAGCAACTGCTTTCGGAGGTTGCCGAGCGCAGAGGCGTCCTCGTCGAGGGAGAACTCGCGGGTGATGCGCTTCTGCGCGTTCTCGACGCTCGTGACCAGGCGCCGCAGCGCGCTGTCCTCCTTGTCGAGGGAGAACTCGCCGACGACGTGGTCGATGCGACCCTTCAGTTCGGTCGTGAGATCGCCGTGCTTCTTCTCGAGTTCCTTGACGAGCCGGGAGAGGGCGCTGTCGCCGCGGTCGAGGCTGAATTGCTGAAGGATGTGCTCGCGCTGCGCAGCGAGCTGGCTATCGACGACCTGTTGAAGGCTCTTGAGCAGGCCGGCGCTCTCGGTCGGGCTCAACACCTTCATCAGCGCGCTCTCGGGCCCGACGTGCGCGCGCAACGTCGAGACGAGCGCGCTGCCGTCGCCGCCAACGGCGCGCTGCAACACGCGCTCGAGTTCGCCGTCCTTCTGAACGAGGCCGCGGATCCGCTCGGGGAGCTTGCCGCCCTCCGGGTCGAACCACTCCTTCAGCGTGGCCTCGAGCCGGGAGCCGAGTCCCTCACGATGGGTGTCGAGGGAATGGCGCAATTCCGAAACCAGGCGTTCTCCCTCGCGCCGGACCACCGCCGCGTCCACCTGCCCACGCGCTCCCTGCAGCGCGAGCACACCGATCCGCAACGCCTTCAAGGCGTGGGCCTCGCGCTCGCCGCCCGCCGGCAGCGGCTCCAATTCCGCGACCACGTCCGGATCGACCACCCTCAACCGCAGGTCCACCTCGCCCCTCACAACGCGCAGCAAAGGGTCGTCGGAACGGGCTCGAGGATCGGCCATCGGACAGGTGAGCCTACCCGATCCGGGGGACGGCCTACGGAATCGTCAACGACACCTCGCCGTCCGCGACACGGATCTGCTTGCTGAACTTGAGATCGTCGGGCTCGTCCGCTCCCGCCCGCCAACGGGTGAGCTTCCCCGACACCCGGTAGTTCGCCGCTGGCAGGCCGGGGATCACGAACTCCGAACCCACCACCTCCAACTCCACCTCGGTAGGTGGGGTGAAGTAGCCGACTGCCACGATGCCGGTGCCGACCGGGTAGTCGAGAGCGGTGTATCGAACCCGGATCCGGACCGCGTCGGTCACACGCACCCGGATCGAACCGGGCTCGAACGACCCGCGCAAACGGCCCGACTCTTCGTCGTGCTGGAGATACGCGATCCCTCGATCGGGCGTGACCAAGGTGTACACCTCGGCGCGCGGGACCTGCTTCAGCGACGATTCGCCGGAGGGCACGGCGACGACGGGCGAGAGGGTACCAAATGCGCCGCGCACTCGGCCGAGGGTGAGCGTACCCAGGCGGCCTGGGACCAGATGGCCCCCGTGCGGCCCTGCCAACTCCTCCGGAACGACGAGATCGACAGCGATCCGATCGGGCTCCGGAGCCGGGTCGAACTCGAGCGCCGATGCCGATAGATACGAATACCAGAACCGCCGATCCGGCATGATGAAGTATGCGTGCGCCGGCACATGGGAAATCAGATTCCGATCGTCAGGCGCGGCGGTGACGTAGTCATCCGGGCGAATTTCATAATAATCCTGCGTGAACCCGAGCAGGGAGTCCACGCGCTCGGGGGGCAGCAGCCCGATTCGGAGCGAGTCGGAAAACACCCAACCGCATTCATTCGGGGGCACGCCCCCCCTGAGAGGCGCACGGGCCCCTGAAGGCGCCGCCAGTTCTCGAGGCGCCTCGACGGTCACCACGTACTCCGCGTTCGGCTTCGGGTCCAGGCGCGTGCTGCTGAAGGCCAGCGGAACGGCGGGGAGTTTGGTCCAGATCCCGACGATCGGCATAAGGCCACTCCTCCAACGCACCTCGAACTCATCGCCCACGGGTTGCCACTCGTCTGCAAGGGAGGCCTTGTCCCACCCCTCCGGAGACTTGTACGGCGACATCAACAAGGCATCGCAATTCCTTCCCACGTACTCACGAAACGCCGTCGATCCCTTGTACTCGAATCGGACCGTCGCGACGTTCTGGGCCGGCGACATTCGAATCGGTCGATCCAACGCGGTGCGCGGCAGGTACGCGAGTTCATGGTCCCGGGCGTACACGATGAACCGCGTGGCCTTCTCGTGCAGGACGATCGGAACGCCCGGCTTGACGTCGTGCTTCGCAAGGTCCCGTTCGTCGTCGTCCCGTTCGAGCAGGATCACGTGCTCGGTGAGCGGCCGGTTCGACTCGCCGCTCGTCAAGACCAACGTGACCGAATCGCCCGCACCCGAGGCCGACTCCTCGCCGCCGGCCACCCGCAGTGACGCGAACAGGGCCACCAGAACGAGCGGACCGGCTCGCGTCCAGGTCGCGATGCGAATCGACGTCATCCGAATCCCTCTCCACGCCGCCTAGTCGAGCGGCAGTTCGTACTCGACAGCATAGTCGGCATGGACCCAATCCCAAACCCGGATCCACGGCCCGCTCACGGGGAGGTCGCTCAGCGTCCACGACACGCTCAACGACGACGGCGGCACCCCGTTCTCGAGGAAGGAGAGCACGAGGTAGCCGGACGTCTCCGCATCGACCGACACGTAGGACTCGTACCCGCTGGGCAGCAGGACGTTCGAGAAGGTGGCTCCCTCGGGGAGACGGAACTCGATCGACCGCCCCTGGGCCTCCGACGTTCCGCTGATCACGACCCCCTCCTCGTCCGCATCGACATCCGCCTCGACGACGTTCACCGCGACGTTCACCGTCGCCGCGCCGTACGGCGTGACCTGCAACGTCGTCTCTCCCGCCTGGCCGCCGGTCATCCGAGCAAAGACCTCTCGGAAGCCCGCGAACACCGTCGTGTGATGGGTGGCCGAGTCGATCACGAGCTGCCCCGCTCCTCCCGAACACGCCAGGGAGACGGTGGTGTCGGTGGGCACGGGCAGATCCGACTCGACCTCGAAGAGTGCGGTCGCGCCGACCGGCAGACGAAGCTCGGGAATCGTCGTCCACGTCGCGTTCTTCGATACGAACGTCAACTTCCTCTCATACGTCCCCGCCGTCAAGGTGACCGTCGCCGTCCCGGTGTTCGCGGTGAACTCGACCGGCTTCTCCAGGTCGAGTTCGCCTGCCGGTATCGTGAGCGTGCCGGGCAGCGTCACGAGGATGCCGTTCGGATCATCGACGTCGACCGAGACCGCCGTTCCTTCCGTCGCATGGTCGTCGAACGGGGTCCGCAGCACGACGATCGAGCAAGGCTGGGTCGAGGGCCGCGAGATCGAGTCGCCGTGAACACCGATCGACACGGCCGTCGTCTCGATCTCCGCGAGGCTCGACGCGGCGAAGCTCGGCAGCGTCAGCGTTGCCGAGGGGGGCTGACCCAACTCATCCAACGCCGTCAGCGTGACGGTCACCTCGTCGTCGGTGATGCAGCCCATCTCGACCTCTGCGCCGAACTCGCCCGCGGGGATCGTGATCGTCGCCGGCAGGTCGGTCACCTCGGTCGGCTGGGTGGCGATCGCATACACCCGGTCCGCCTCGACCGCCTCCCCAGCATGAACCGCGACCCGACCCGCCTGCCGACCGCTCTCTCCGTTCAAGCCAATCGGGACACGCAGGTGGCCGTACACACGCTCAATCGTGCTGGATTGGTGGGCCTGGGCCAACTCGCCATATCGCGAGCGCTGGGTCACGATCTTGTCGGGGAACTCTCCCTCGCACGGCGAGACGGCCGGGTCGCCCACCGACCCGGTGATCTCCCATTTCGCCACGAGATCGTTGATCACGTCGAAGCGCACGACGACCCGGATCGGGGTGTCGTCGAAGGCGTTGCAGCCGATCGTGCCCGAGATGCGGCTTTGGTGTTCAACGGTAAGGGTGACGGGCAGATTCTGTGATCCCGTGCTCACCTCGACTTTCGTGTCCCGGGACTTGTCGTGATCCTGCCGCGGCGGAACCGCGCTGGACGTGACGGTCTTCTCCTTCGAACTCTCGAAGCCGCCTTCGATGCCCACCTGCCCCGCCGGGCCCTTCCGCTTGCCCTTCTCCTGGCCACCGACCGAGACCCCAGCCCCGCCTTTCAAGGACCATCCGCTCGACGTCGACTCCGTCGCCGTGCGGCCCCCTTCGTGGACGATGTCGATGTCGTAGTCCGTCGTCGCGCCGGTGATCAGCTTCGCCTGCCCATGGTAGACGATGTGGGCGTACTGTCCTGAGCCGTGGCTCCAGTTGTAGTCGCAGAAAGCGATGTTCTCGACGGTGATCAGGCCAACCCACGAGGTGGGTCCGCTCAACGTGAACGTCCGCTTGTCGACGGCCAGCGCTCCGCCGCGAACGAGGGTGTCGGTGTGCGAAAGCTTCTCAATGGCCTCGCCATCCGACCGCACCGTGGCGTTCCATGTCTGAAAGCGGATGTGGTTCCGAGGGTCGTTCGCCGAGTTCTGCTTCTCTACGAAGTCGAACATCGTCGAACCGGCCGGAAGATCGGGCGGCGCGCCAGGAGGGCTTGCCTCCAAGGGAGAGTTCTCGTGCTCGGAGTACGTGTTGGCCGTCGGATACCCTGCCGCATGGGAATCGGATGTGGACGCCCCCTCGGGGAGTTCACCACCCTCGCCTCCGGCAGAGAGGGCGAACAGGGCCGCGACACAGAGCGCCGTCCATCCGCGGCGCGACCCCGCGCGGCGAGAACAGAAGGCCGGGACGCTCGCGTGGGTCGGGCGGCCGTAGAGCACGTGATCGGGAAGCATCGCGGACCTCCTGGAAACGGAGCTGTCGGAGCGGGCCTCGCGGCGTCACGGGCCCTCCTGCCGGGTGTAGACCGCCCACGGGAAGGAACGTGCGCAAGAATCTCCGACCCAAGGACCGGACTGCGGACGGACTCGTCCGCCGCGAGTCCCTCGCCCTCCGTCGTCGGTTCCCCCGCGGCACCGCGGCGCCGCAGCACTTCGACCGGGCACGGTTCGCTCCGACGGGTGGCGGTAGCCTCCCGCCACCATGAGCATGTCGATCTCGATCCAGGGGCGCGACGTCGTCACGCTCGATACGTTCAGCGCGGACGAACTGTTGCACGTCGTGGAACGCGCACGGGCGATGAAGGCGTCGCCCCCCGGACCGCGCCTCCTGGGCAAGGCGTTGGCGATGGTGTTCTTCGATCCGTCGCTGCGCACGCGCACCTCGTTCCACGTCGCGTTCGCGACCCTGGGCGGCGCGGTCGTCGACATGGCGGCGGGGCGGGATCTCTGGCCTCTCGAGTTCCGCGACGGTGTTCCGATGCTCGAGGACGCCGACGAGCACGTGCGCGACGCCGCGGCCGTCCTGTCCGAGCACGCCGACGTGCTCGCGATCCGCGCCCTGGCGCGGCGTCGCGACTGGGCCCAGGAGCGGCGCGACATGGTGATCGTGTCGTTCCAGAAGCATGCCCAGGTGCCGATCTTCAACATGGAGAGCGTGCTGGATCACCCGTGCCAGGCGTGGGGCGACGCGATGACGCTCGTCGAGACGCTCGGCGACGTGCGGCGGCGGCGCATCACGCTCGCCTGGACCTGGCATCCGAAGGCCCGATCGCTCGCGGTGCCGCACGGCGTCGCGACGATGGCGGCGAAACTCGGCATGGACCTGACGGTCGCGCATCCCGACGGATTCCCGCTGGATCCGGGAGTCCGCGCGAATCTGGAGCACTTGAGTCGGATCGCGGGCGGAGCGCTCCGTTTCACGAACCTACTCGACACGGCGCTCGACGGGGCCGACGTGGTCTACGCGGCACCGTGGGGCAGCATCCACCACAACGACGACCCCGAGGCCGAGGCCGCGGCGCGCGCGCGGCACAGGGACTGGAGGCTGACGGCCGCCGCCATGGCGAGGACGGACGAGGCGCGCTTCATGCACGCGATGCCGATCCGCCGAAACGTCGAGGCGGACGACGGCGTCGTGGACGCCGGCGGCAGCCTCGTGCTGGCGCAGGCGACCAATCGCCTCCACGTCCAACGCGCCCTGTTCTGCGAGGTGCTGGGCGCCTGACGGCGGCGCGGACGGTCCGCCGCGTCCACCGCTTGGGGGCGCCCGCGATTCCGGTACGGTCTGTCCCCGCGGAGATCGTCTCGCCATGGCCGACAAGGACGCCAAGCTCCCCGAGAACGTGCCCGGCCCGTTCTACGTCGACGACCAGTGCATCGACTGCGACGCCTGCCGCGAGACCGCCCCCGACTTCTTCCGCCGCAACGACGATCGCGGCTACTCGTACGTCTACCGCCAGCCCGTCACGGCCGCCGATCGCGAACTCTGCCTGGAGGCGCTCGAAGGGTGCCCGGTCGAGGCGATCGGCCACGACGGCGCCGACGAAGAAGGTCCGAAGGAGTCCGCCTGACGCGCGATCGACGCGCGGCTGCTACGGCTCCTTCGCCGCCTTCTCGAGGAGCTTGCCGAGGAGGGCCTGCTCGTCGATTCGGGCGGCGATCGCGGCTTCCGCCTCGGGGCGCCACGTCGGGTTCGCCTCGAGCCACTTGCCGGCATCTTCCTTCACGCCGAACTCCTGACCGGTCATCGCGGCGAGCGATGCCAGCAGCACGTTCTTCATGTCGCGCGTCGTGCCCCCACGACCCTTGCCCCGAGCCCGGGCCTTGTTGGCGGCCGCCTCGGCCTTCGCCTTCTTCTCGGCTTCGGCCTGATCCGTCTCGGAACCGGTGCTGACCGTCGCCTCGGCTCCGTCCCACTTGACGCCCTTCTCCTCGATGTCGAGGGTACCGAGCGCACGCAACATCGAGTCGAGCAGACGGACGTCCTTCAGCGTTCCCGCCAGCGAGAGCGTCTCCTTGCGAACCACGTAATCGGGGTGCTTGAGCGTCTCCTCGAGAACGGCGACCGGCGGGATGTACCGCAGCTTGCCGAGAACGGTCAGGCACGCGAGCACGTGGTCGGGTTCGGCCGCGAGGCGCTTGTCCGTCAGGAGGGCGACCACCTTGGGGCCGGCGAACGGCGCCAGCGCGGATTGGCGACCGAGCGCCTCGAGCGCCATCCGTCGCACCTCGGGCGCGCGATCGCGGCGCGCGAGGTCGAAGAACCGAGCGACGACCCGCGGATGCGGCACCGTCGCGAGCGACAGCAGCGCGTGATCCTTCTGCATCAGGCGATCGTCGCCCTTCAGACCCTTGGCCTTGAACTCCTCCTCGAAGCGCGCGAGCGCCTCGATGACCTCGTCACCTCCGGCCAGCGGCGGAAGCGGCGGATCGGACTCCTCGGCTCGGATGGGGAGCGGAGCGAACAACGCCAGCGCGATGAGCCAGGCGACGAGCGAGCGGCGACGAAGACGGCGGGGGGCGGAGGGAACACGGCGGGCGGGCATGGCACACAGCATAGAACGGGCAAAGCCTCCGCAGCACGTCGGGAGAGGCACCGTCGCGCGTCTACTTCGTCAGGTCCCTGTAAAGTCCGCCGGTCTCGGCCGCCAGGCCCCGGCAGAGGTCGTACGGGTGGGTCAGGATGCCGACCGTGTGGATGCGGACCGCGGCGAGTCGTGCCTTCAGCGTCACCGCGGCCGCGACCTCCGTCGGCTCGACGATCGCACCCTTGGTCGGCATGTTCACCGTGACGAACACGACCTCCTCGACGCCCTTCTTCCAGCGCACAGGGGAACTCGCCCCACCGAGGCCGAGCGCGGCGTCCAGGGCGTCGTAGGATGCGATCCCGTCGTTGACCTGCATCCCGTCGAACGCTTCGGACAACGTCTTTCGCGCCGCCGCGTTGACCTTCGTCAGGCGTCCGAACACCGGATCGACGGACTGGTTGAACAGGATCACCTCGACCTCGGAACCGGACGGGAGGTCCTCGACGAGCCGCGCCACGTGGGCGAACACGAGGTGGCGCACGCGCAACAATTTGAAGTGGGCGATCGCGCGCCCTCCGGGCACCTCGCAGAGGGAACGCAGCCGCTCTTCGTCGAACGGGTGGACGTCGTCGAATCGCATGCTCTTGTCGATGACGATGGCGATGCGCCGACCGTGAATCGGTATCCCGAACACGTGCGGCACCCCGGGGGGCCGCGCGCGGATCGCCGACGCCTCGGTCCCGGCGAGCAACGACGCCCACGCCTTGGCGTCGAGTCCGTAGTCCTGTCCCGTGATCCGCCTCAAGGCGGCGAGCAGGGGTCCCCGCTCGGCACCGGCGCCTTCGGCAAACAATGCCCGGACGAGGGCCGCGCGCACGGCCGGCTCACGCATCGCCTCGGGTGCGGGCGGCTGCGCGGGATCGGGATCTCCGGGGCCCGGTGCCGGAGGAGGCGGTGTGGCGAGGCCCTGGAGCGCCCACGCCACGGACGACCTCACTCGCCCGTCGGCGTGTCGGAGCGCGTCGAGCAACGCGTCGCGTGCGGTCAACGCGCGCCGACGTCCGAGCGCATGGGCGGCGAGTGCGACCGACGGCGGATCCTTGCCCGCGAGTTCGCGAATCAGGAGCGCGTCACTCTCCGGGGAGGGGCGCTGATCGACCATGGTCGCCAGCATCAGGAGCCGCTGCTCGCCCGACGCCTTCGCGAACCCCGCGTCGAACGCGGCGCGCGCCTCGTCCGAACGGACGCCGGCGATCGTTCGCAGGGCGGTGCGCAGCACGACCGGGTGCTCCTCCTTCGCAAGCGCCGACAACATCTCCGCGACGGACGCAGCCGAGTCGAACGTCGCGAGGGCGCTCCACGCGTCGGCGCGCTGGGGCGGCGTGCCGGCACGTTGGGCCTGGCGGAACGCTTTGCGGGCATCATCCCAGTCGTCGGCACGTGCGACCGGCGCGTGGCCCACGAGGCACGCTACCAGGAGAACGAACGGGACCGCCGGCACGCGCACGATCGCCGCAGCGTACCGCATCGAGCGCGCGTCGGGAGGGGCGCGACGGTGGCCGCGAAGCGAAGCCACGCCTCGGGCCGATCGGTCGCCATCGGACTTGCGCGCGGAGTGCCGGGCCTGAACGGGTACCGTATCCCGGCCACGACAGGATGTGGCGAGGAGGTTTCATGTTCGATCCCGTGCGCGATTCGTACGCCCGTCAGCTCGAGGAGATCGACGAGGCCGGCTTGACGAAGCGCGAGCGGCTGATCGTCACGCCGCAGGGCGCGCACATCGGCGTCGAGTCGGGCGCGACGGTCCTGAACTTCTGCGCGAACAACTACCTTGGCCTGAGCAGCCATCCCCGCCTGATCGAGGCCGCGCACCGGGGACTCGACGAGCGCGGGTACGGCATGTCGTCGGTGCGGTTCATCTGCGGGACGCAGGACCGCCATCGCGAGCTGGAGCGGGCCATCGCGAAGTTCCTCGGCATGGACGACGCCATCCTCTACTCCTCCTGCTTCGACGCGAACGGCGGTCTGTTCGAGACGATCCTCGACACCGACGACGCGATCGTCTCGGCCGCGCTGAACCATGCGTCCATCATCGACGGCATCCGACTCTGCAAAGCGAAGCGCTATCGCTACGCGCACGACGACCTGAACGATCTCGACGCGCAGTTGTCCCAGGCGCGCAGGGACGGTGCCCGCCGCGTCCTCGTCGCCACGGACGGTGTGTTCTCGATGGACGGCGACGTTGCCGATCTCGCCGGCATCTGCGACCTCGCCGAGCGCTACGAGGCGATGGTCATGGTGGACGACAGCCACGCGACCGGATTCGTCGGACGAACCGGCCGCGGCACGCCCGAGCACTGCGGCGTCGAGGGCCGCATCGACATCCTGACATCGACGCTCGGCAAGGCGCTCGGCGGCGCGTCGGGCGGGTTCACCGCGGCGCGGCGCGAGGTCGTGGATCTGTTGAGGCAGCGCTCGCGTCCCTACCTCTTCAGCAACTCGCTTCCGCCACCCATCGTCGCGGCCTCGCTGACGGCGATCGAACTGCTTTCGGCATCGACGGAGCTGCGCGATCGGCTGGAGGCGAACACGAAGCGCTTCCGCAGCGGCATGACGAACGCGGGATTCTCGATTCGCCCGGGCGTCCATCCGATCGTGCCGATCCTGCTCGGCGACGCCCGCGTCGCGATGGAGATGGCCGATCGTCTGCTCGCCGACGGCATCTACGTCGTCGGCTTCAGCTACCCGGTCGTCCCGAAGGGCCAGGCCCGCATCCGCGTGCAGCTCTCCGCGGCCCACGAGCCCGGCGACGTGGACGAGGCGGTCGATGCGTTCACCCGCGCCGGACGCGCGATGGGCGTCGTGGGCACCGTGGGGGCGTAGGAGGCTGTTTCGACAGGCCGCCTGCCCCTCCCGAGGGTGTGCGTTGCGGGGATCGTCGGCCCTGCGGACGAACGGCTTTGCGGATCGGGGTCCGGGCCGCCCGTACCCGGGCGAGACGTGCGGCGAAGTATCCGTTCAGGCCCGGCCGACACTCGCCCGCAGGTCAGAGGGCGATCCGAACCCCCGATGACACGCCTTCCCTTC
>CAZPGF010000049.1:0-19169 GCA_964586025.1 uncultured Planctomycetales bacterium | reverse complement strand
GTGCTCGCGGGGATCGCGGCTCGCCTCCGCCTTCATCGCCTCGATCCGCGACGCCGTCCGGATGACGCGCGCCTGCAGATCGTCGAGCCCGAGCGGCTCGATCGACGGAGGCGGCGGCAACGTCCCCTCGCCGTCGGAACCGATCGCAAGCCCGCCCGCGATCGCCGCCGCCATCGCGGCGACGAGCAGCGCGCCGGAAAGGACTCGGGCGGTCGTCATGAGCGAATGCCTCCAGCGGGACCGGTCGACGGACCGGGATGAGCGGTCAACGGAACTTGATGCGCACGTCGAAGCGTGCGCCGCCGCAGCGCGGGCAAAGGTACGCGAGCGGGGTGCCGTTCGTGTTGGTCTTGCGAATCAGGCCTTCGCCGGTGCAGGTCAGGCACGCCGTCCGAACGTGGTTCTCGTTCACCTCGAACAGGCCGCTCTCCATCGCGAACTTGGCGAGGATGAAGTCGGCGAGGTCGCCCTTCTCGGCCTTCGCCCACCACGAGTCGCGCGTCGGCGGCTTGGGAATCTCGATCCGAACCTGCGGACCGGCGCCGGACTGGTTGCCGCGCCCCTGGTTGCCGCGCGGCTGGTTCTTCGGCGCCGTGACGACCGGCTTGAACTGGATGAACGTGCCGGAGCCGAACGACGCCGACCAGTAGTTCAACTTGCGGCGATCGGTCCACGCCTGCCGCACGTCCTCGATCGTCACGTCGGGATCCTGCTTCAGGCACTTCTTCCGGACGGCCTCGAACGCGCCCTCCGGCAACTCGTTGCGCATCCACGCGGTGACGTCGCCGAACTCCAGGTCCTTCTCGCGGAGCTTCAGACGAATGGCGTCCTTCAACTCCGGCGTGAAGCTTGTCCGAACCGTGTCGCGCAGCCACTTCGTGCGGCTCTCATCGAACATTCGCTTGACGTCCTGGAAGCGGCGTTTCACCGCGTCGCTGACGTCCGGGTTGGACGTTTCGAAGGTGGCAAGGCGCGCGCGCGCACGACCGAACGCGCGGAACGACAACGACGTGCGGATGTCCATCAACTCGTTGATCGACGCGCGATCGCGAAGCAACGCCTCGAGTTCGCCCAGGCGCTGGCGAGCGATCGGCGCCTGCAGGTACCCCTCGTCCGCGGCGGCCGCCGCGTAATGCTCCCGAGCGGGCTCGAGCGCGCCGGCCCACGCCGCCGTCTCGGCGAGGCGGAAGTGTTCGCGGCTCCCGAGGCTGCCGAGATCGACGCCCTCCGCGGCGAGTTCGGCGCGCGCGCGCTCGTACAACTGGCCGGCGGTCCAGATGTCCCGCGGGTCCATCTCCTCTTCGATGATCTCGTCCACCTGCGCGGCGGGGATGCGAATCTCCTTCCCGTTCACGACGATCAGCGTGCCGCCCGGACCCGACTCCTTGACCAGACCGAGCACGTCCTCGATGGTGCCGTCGGCAAGTCGCTGCCGCACGCGGTGTCCGGGGACGACGCGCACCGTGTTCGACGACCAGCCGAACTCGTCGAAGAGCCGGTTGCGGTCGGCGGGATCGACGACTTCCCACTGAAGGCGGCGGACCGCCCCCGTCACGAAGTCCTCGATCACGAGGTGCTTCTCGTCGCTCTGCTGCTGCAGGGGATCGCCCTTGATCGCGGCGCCGGTGCGCAGGCGGATCACGTCGGCGTCGCCCGAACGGGGAAGCACGTTGAACAACGACGCCAGGAACGCACCGCACGAGAGCGCGAGCACGCCGGCGCGGCGACGAGGCGTCGCGAGCGGTGAGGACGGCGGACGGTTCATGAACACCTCCGGAGCGGAACGATCATCGTGCGGGCTGGAGCAGGCTGCGTTGAATCGGGTGCGGACCGAGGGCGCGCACCCGGACCCCACGATAGACCAAAAACGGGATCGCGATGGGCGTCTTGGACGGCCCCTCGTCGACGACCCAGTCCACGTCGAGGCTGTACCCGGTCGCCGAGAGGGCGAAGCCCCGGATCGCCTCGAGCGGACGGCCCGGCGCGGCCGAGTCGACCGCGGCCTGGAGGATCGCGTCGATCTCCGGCCGCACCTGGGCCTGGCGAGCGTCGATGCGGCGCCGGGACTGCGCCTCCACGCCCAGCGTGAACAGCGCCAGCACGCTCACGCTGCCGACGACGAGGATCGACAAGGCGATCAGGACCTCGATGAACGTGAACCCTCGGGCACGCGACCGGTTCATCGGGCGCTCCGCCGCGCGGCGAAGCGGTCGCGGAAGGTCGGGAGCGCGAGCTCGGTCCGGACCGGCGTGCCGAGGTGGATCCACGCACCGGAGGGGTGTTCGCGCGCCGTCGTGTCTCGCTGCCCGCGACGCACCCGAACGTGCCGGGTGGAGACATCGACCGATCCCCGATCGAACGACATCCACTCCGTGCCGATCTTCAGATACAGAACGTCCCGACCCAGCGACGGACCGAAGAACGAGTCGATCTCCTGCGGGCGAATCCGCAGGTCCGCGGGGGAGACGTTCTCGGCAAGGAGGACATCGCCGCGGGTGAAGCCGAACGTACCCTCCGACTGGAGCGTCATCTCGAGGCGAACGAACGCGGGAAACACGTCGTCGCTGTCGTCGCTGCGGCTCGCCTCGCCTCGGTGCAACGCGAACGTCGGTTCGAACCCCCGCGTGCTGTCCCAGATTCGGCCCACGTACGGCGCCGTCTCGTCGGTTCCTCCCGCCCGGTTGTCCGTCTCGTCCCAGGAGGTCGAGAACGCGCGTCGCCACAGGGCGCCGAAGTGAAGCAGCCCGGTCATCACCGGTCGGGCCACGCGACGCACCTTCTCGAGCGAGTCGTAGTTGGCCGGATCGAGCAGCGACGCCGCCGGATCGCCGATCGGCGCGCGAAACCCGCGGTAGAGCGTCAGGGACTCCGGGTAGGAGGGATCCTCCGAAACCGCGATCCAGAGCACCTCCATGAGTCCGCCGGGCGGACGAAACGCCATGTCCGGTGACAGCGAATCGATCGTCGTCGGCGTGTAGGCGACGGCGGCGCTGCCGCTCGCCGACTCGCCGCCGCGCCGGAACTGTGTGTCGGTCCACTCTTCGCCGAGCGCGACCACGAACGCGATGAAGTACACGGGTGTGTCCTTCAGCACGCCGGCCGGCAGATCGCGCAAGGTCGTGAAGCCAGCGCGCAGGCGGACCGCAGGAGGAGGAGGCGGCGGCGGGGGCTCGGCACCGGCGGCGATCGCGTCCTCGGTCGGCGGAGGCGGCGGCGGTGCGAACCGATCTCCGACGTAGAGGGAGGCCAGATCCGAGCGCAGGGCCGGAAGTGCGGTGTCGAGACGGTCGTAGACAGCCGCTTCGCGCGTTCCTCCGTAGAAGATGTCGAGGCTCTGGCGCATGAACCAGATCGCCATCATGCCGAGGAAGGTGAAGATTCCCATCGCGACCAGCAGTTCGAGCAGCGTGAAACCGGAGGGGCGCGCGTGGGCTCGGGGGCGCGCCGGAGGGGAAGCGCGTCGGTTCATCGTCGCGCGCCCCCTTCCACGACCTCGCCGGGCGCGCGTGACGGCACCGCTTCCTGGCGGGACTCGATCGTGCCGTTCATGCCGACGAGGATGCTGAGGGGCACGTCGTCGGGACTCTGCTGATCGCGGAACCGCATCACGACGCCCCGGGCGTGGACATCCGGGTCGAGCGAGCCGTTCTGGAACACGAGGCGGATCGGCGGGGCCGGCGATTCGAGCAGGAGGGAGTCGGGCAGATTGCGCTGCGCGTCGTCGCTGCGGAACACACCGCGCAACTGGAACGTGTCCATCAGACCGCGATACGGGCGCGACGCCGCGGAGATCGTCAACGAAACCACACCGGTCGGCGGCGTTGCGAGCCGGCGCAGCTCGGCGGCCGTCTCGTCGTCGAGCTCTCCGCCGCGCCGGGCGCGCGAGGCGCCGCCGCCTGCATCGAGCGTCGCCTCGAGTCCGTTCACGCGAACCGTGGCCTCGAGACCATGCCAGGCGACCTCGACGCGCTGCCAGCGCGCGCTCCCGCCGACGCGGACCGGCGCGCCGGTGGTGCGATGGATCCGCTCCACCGCGGCCTCGTGCCGGGCACTCACGCCGGGCCGACGGACCCGCAGGCGCACCTCGACGTCGTAATCGACGCCGCTCGCAAGGCCACGGACGAGCGCGACGCGGTAGATGGGCTGTCCCTCGCCGAGCCCCTCGACCAGCGTCATCTCCGTCGCACCGGGCTCCGGCTTGATCCGGACGTCCAGTTCGAAGCCCTCGGTCATCGCGAACGAGGACTGGGCGCCGTAGGCCACGTGGGCACCGCCGTCGAAGTGGCCCGCCGAGCCGGTGTAGCCGGCGCCTCGCGCGATCGTCACGCCGGCCGCGCGACCGGTCAGTCCCCCGCTCATCGCCTCCAGATCCTCGAACTGGTGGGAAACGACCGGCTGCGCGATCGAGGCGGAGACGCGCAGCACCTCGACGCCTTCCGACGTCGTGTGACGCGCGAGCGTCGCGACCGCGCGACGGCTGCCGCCGACGCTGGCCGACTGACAGCGGCGGAACGTCTCGGTGAGGATCGCGCGCGCCTGGTCGAGTTGGGTCGCCGAGCCGATCGACGTCAGGTAACCGACGGAGAGCCCCATCAGCACCGCCATCGCGCCCATCACGACGAGCAACTCGAGGAACGAGAAGCCGCGGGGGCGTCCCGCGAGCCCACCCGGTCCGACGCGGGACGCCGCCCGACTCACTCCGCGCTCCAGTTCCCGATGTCGTCTTCCGTGTTGGGCCGTCCGTCCGGTCCCATGCTGAAGACCTGGTACGTGTTCGGGTTCCGGAACTGTCCGTCCGCGTCGCGATGCGGAATGGCGTCCACCTCGTCGCCCGGAGCGTAGAAGTCCGACGGCTCGGCCCCCATCGTGTAGACGTGCGGCGCTCCGTCGGCGGTCGCGTAGTCCGCGTTGTGGAAGTAGATGAGGGGGTTGCCCCACGCGTCGAGGATCTCGCGCAGTTCGGCGATGCCGGAGGTCGCGATCGCCTTCGGCAGGCGGTCGTCGTCCGTGTTGCCGATCTGGCTGTCGGCCCAGGAGTGCTCGCTCTTGAAGCCGGGCATCGAGAACGCCTGCCACAGCGACTCGATGCCGCGGTTGGTCGAGTTCGACCCGCCCCGGATCGGTTCGCCCGGAAGGCCGGCGACACGCAGGAGGTCCTTCACGTCGGTCGGCGGATACGTCTCGAAGCGGGACCTCCACGCCTGGACGAGCGTGGAGGTGACGGCGACGGTCTGCCGCGTCGCGAACTCGGGACCGCGACGCCCCCAGATGTTGATCGCGACGATCACCCCGCCGACGAGCATCGAGACGATCCCCATGACGATCAGGATCTCGATGAACGAGAATCCGCGCGCACGGGCCGATCGACGGACCGGAGCGGACGTGGACGTGGACGGCATCAGCGGTCTCCCTTCTGTCGGATGACACGCAGTTCCGAGACCGTCACATCGTACGGCTGTGCCTGGGTAGAGAATCCGCCGATCCAGAGTTGGAGGTCACCGCCCGCACGGCGCAGCCCGCTGATGCTCTCCGGCGCGCTCTCGTCGAACAGCGGCTCATCGTTCAGGTAGATGTTGAACGTGCCTTCGTCGCCGTTGACGCGAACGATGCGCACGTGCACGGACTCGCCGGTGGGCCACATCCGCTCGCTTCCGTCCGGCGCGAGCAGTCGATGGATCTCACCGTCCTTGTACGTCTCGTTGCGACCGCCCCCGATGCGCAGGGCGACGCGACCGCGGTCGTTGAACACGCCGATGCCGGGCGCGGCGGACCGTCCCCGTCCGCCGCCGCGCGTCGCGACGAGGACCTGGGCGCCGAACGTGTTGTTGTTCCGGTAGCGCCCCTGCACCTCGCCCGGGATCGCGATGCGGAACGAGACCTCTTCGAACGAACGCTTGGTGAACAGACTCGTCGTCGCCGCCGCGACGATCGGATCGTCGAGTCGGCCGTCCTTGCGGGCGCGCTCGCCCTTCATCACGAGTTGGCCTTCGTCGAGCCGGATCGCGATGTCGTTGCCCTCGATCTGCTCCCAGTCCTTCGAGAGGGCCACCCCCTCGAACGCGACACGCTTCTCTTCGAGAGAGCGCCAGTACTTCACGTCGTCGAGGCGGCTTCGCGCGTAGTCCAGCCATTCGAACCAGGGGTCCGCGGGATCGTCCTTGACCTTGTCCTTGACGTGCTGGAAGTCGCGCAGGCACTCGTCGTAGGCGGTCTCATCGTCGGCGCCGAGTTGGAACCACGCGTACCCGCGCACGGCGAGCGCGGCGGGCTGCTCGCGGAGGGTGTCCTGCTGGAGGATCCGATCGACCAGTTCCTTCACCTGCAGGAAGCGACGCCGTCGCGGCGTGCTGACGGCGATCGACGCGGCGAGCGCCTGCCGCAGGCGCATCCCGAACGCCCCCTTCGTGCGGGCTTCCTCTCGATCGGCCGCACGCCCCAGGAAGGCGAGCGCACGCTCGAAGTGCGCGGCGACCTCCGCCGGGTCGGCTTCCGACTCGGCCGCGTTCTCGCCGAGAGCCATGTAGGTGCGGCCGAGCCAGCCGTCGAGTTCGGGGTAGCCGCCGACGGCGCGGCTCTGGGCGTCGTTGAACGCACGGAGCGCCGACGGGAAGTTGCCCTCCGTGGCGGCGATGAGCCCTGCGAAGAACTCGATCGCGCACGAACGCGGTGCCTCGACGCGCGCCCGCGAGAGATGCTCGGACAACGCCGAGGTCTGGTTCTCGCACCAGGCGAGGTAGGCCAGGCCGAACGACGGCGCGACGATCTCATCGGGTGTCGGACCCGGATCGCTGCCCTGCGCGAGCGCCTTCTCCGCCGCCTCGAAGGCGGCGCGGGCGGCGGCACCCTGACCGAGACGGACCGCCGTGAGGCCGAGCCCGTAGCAGGCCTGCGCGCGCACCGCGGCGCCGGTCGACATCGTCGCAGCCCGCTCGAACGCACTGCGCGCCGAGGCGAGTTCGCCCTGCGCGTACAGCACGCAGCCACGCAGGTGGATCGCCTCGGCCGATCCACCGTCGCGCGCGAGGAGCGCATCGACCGCGCTCTTGGCGCGGTCGAGGCGGCCGAGACGGAGCAGCGTGACGGCCCGGAGCGCGAGCGCCGGCGGCTCGCTCCCGGCGCTCTCGAGCGTGGCGAGCGCCTCCTCGTGACGACCGAGCCACGCCAGGGCGCGGGCCTTCCCGACATGGGCGTCCGGGTACGCGCGTCGAACCTCGATCGCGCGGTCGTAGTACCGGATCGCCTCTTCGGGCTCGCCCATGCGCTCCAGCACGAGGTCGCCGATCCAGGTCCATCCGTCGGGCCGCGCCGGACTGCCGCGGACGTACGACGAGAGCGTCCGGAACAGGGCGGCCTCGTCGTGTCGGGCGCGGTACGCGGCGAGCAACTCCAGCAGGATCTCGCTGCACCGCGCGGTGTCCCCGACTCGGTTCGCCTCGACCAACGCGACTTCGAGCGCCTCGGCGGCACGAGCCCAGCCGAGTCCGGCGTCCTGGCCGGTGCGACCGATCTGGGCCATCTTCTCGGCGACGCGACGCAGGCCGGACACGTCCTTCGCACTGCGCCACGACGTCCAGGTCAGGCCGGAGGCCTCGATCGCGGCGCGGAAGCGGTTGTCAACCGTCTCGCGGACGCGGAACGTCTCGGTCTGCGGGTTGAGCTTGCGTTCGATGCCGATGTTCTCGCGCTTCTTCTTCAGCACGGACGCCGGATCGAGCGCGGCCGCGGCCGCACGCGCACTGCCGATGATCGCCGCGCGCAGCTCGATCTTCGCGCGCTCCTCGGGCGGAGCATTGGCGAGACGCCAGATCGCGTCGTCGAATCCGGGGTCGCCCTCGCGCAGCCAACCCGATCCGTCGTTGACGCCGACGGCGTAGACGAACTCCTTGCCGGCGGGTGTCTCGATCGCGTCGTAGACCTCCTCCGGAAGCGGTCCTCGATCGGCAAACACCACGTCGGGAATCGGCGCGATCGTCGAGGTGTCGCTCGGGTCGATCGTCGGACGAGGACCTTCCAGCACCCAGCGCGCGCCGGGCGCGGGACCGGGGACCGTCGGCGGCACCGCGGGGACCAGCGGATGCCACGGCGGCGCGGCGAGGTCCGGCGGCGGAAGGGGACTCGTATCGGTGCTGCGCCGGAACATGTTGCGGCGGTCGCCGTGGCCCGGCACGCCGGCCGCGAGCAGGTCGGGGCGCGCGAACGGGTCGCCCTTCACGTCCATCGTCGGCGCGCGCACCTTGTCCTCGCGCCCGGGACTCGCCGTGCCGGAGCCGGCCTTGCCGCCGCCGAGCACGAACCACGTGAAGAGGAACACCGCGCCCGCGTAGAGCAGCAGCCCCTTCTCCTTGCCGATGACCTTGTCCAACGCGGCCGTCACCGGCAGCGCGAGCACGCCCAGCAGGAGGAAGAGCATGAACGTGCCGAAGGCGGCGCCGAGCAGGAGAGCCGGACCGATGGCCGACAGAATCATCACTGGGTCTCCCGATCGAGGGCGAGATCGACCTGCGGGCGGATCACGGACGCCGCGAGGCGCGCCTCGAAGCGCACGGTGCCATCGGGAGACCGACCGGCCTTCCCGCGCGGTTGGATCAACTTCGCATCGAGAATCGTCACCGCGTGCTTCGGTTCGGTCAGGCGCGCGATCAGGGCCGCGACCGCTCCGTACGGGGCATCGAGACCGATCGAGACCGGCCACTCGGTTCGAAACGCGTCCGGCTGTCCGGGGTCCACGTTCGGTTCGATCCGGATCAGATCGAGGGCGTGGACTCCGCCGCGGATGCACTGGTCGGCCAGCTCGGCGACGAGGGCGAGCGTGGCGACGCGACCGGGAAGCGTGGCGCGGTTCACCGACGGCACCTGATCGAAACCGAGCACGTCAGCGACCTCCATGTCGGCGCGGTTGGCGCGAACGCGAAGGGTCGACCAGACCTCGTTCAGGAAGCCGCCGAACGCGACGCTCGGATCGCCCGAGCGCAGGAGATCGATCGTCGACCCACGCACGGCGTTGAAGCGGCGCACGGCCCGTTCGGCGGCGACGTCGTCGCGGTCGAACCGCGCGGCGAACCGGCGGGCGTCGCGCACCTCGTCGTCCGTCGCGCCGCGCAACAGGGCGGCGCGCAACGCGCGATCGACCGCCTGCTCGATCAGTCGCTCCCCCGCGGACTCGGTGCTGTCCAGACGGGTCGCCCAGTCCGCGACCTGCTCGTCCAGACGGGCGTTCAGGTCGCGCAGGTCCCCCGCCGCACGGCGTTCAGGACGCTTCATGCCGCGCAGCGAACTCTGTTCGCCCGTGAGGATCCGCTTCTGGACCTCGGGATCCTTCGTCACGGCGTGAACGACGATCACGCCGACGAGGAACACCCCAACGCCGATGAGTACCGGCGTCCAAAAGGTTCGATAGCGCTGCCAGAGCTCGTCCATGACGGTGCTTCCTCGCGTGCCCTACTGGGGACGGTTCCTGACCAGGCGATCGAGAAGTTCCTTGCGCCGTCCCGGCTCGACGTCGTCGAGCGGAACGGAAACGAGTTCACCATTCGGGCTGCGACCGACGAACGCCCTCGGGTCCTCGGTCGAGTCCACGCCGAGGTGGCGCAACGTCCTCGCGACCACGCCGTCGCGGGACGGCGGCAACAGCTCCCCCGGATCGACCCGGAAACTGAACGTCCCGGGCTGTCCCGACGCGCCGGCGCGGTAGGCCTGGATCGGCGTGATCGAGAGGCCCGACGTGTTCGCTCGCAGCGCGTTCATGAAGTTCTGCCAGACCTGCGAGGGGTTCTCGCCGCCGCTGATGCGGCCTTCGACGAGGATCGACGGCTCACGGACCTTCCCCCACGTGCGGCCCTTCTCCTCGTAGCCGCTCCCGGCCTTGCCGCGAGGGGCGAGGTACGGGAAGTTGCGGTCGAACTCCTTCACCTGCATCGCCACCTGGTGCACGTAGACGTGCTCGGTGACGTTCGAATCGAGCAACGCGAGGACCTCGGCGAAGAACGCGCCGGGCTGCGCGACGTCGGCGAGTTGCCGGTGCTTGGCCTGGGTCTCCTGGAAGCGACCGAGCGCCTGGCGCAGGCGCTCGTCTTCCGTTCGGACTTCACCCTGGAGCCGCTTCACCGCCGCCCGCTCCTTGTCGAACGCCGCGGCCGCGTCGCTCCTCCCCTTGTAGAGCACGAACAGCGTCCCGACGGCGACGAGTCCCGCCGCGGCGGCCCAGATCCCGCGCTGGGTGAAGTCGCGTGCTCGGCGCAGCTTCTCCGGCAGGACGGAGAGTCGGAACGCCGACGGCGAGAGCGTGGTCTGGGCGAGCCCGACGGCGACCGCGAACTCGTGCGGAGCCTCGGCGACGAGGGCACGATCCGCCTCGCCGAGCCCGGAGAGATCGCAGAGCACGAACGGGTCGAACCGTTCGACCGGGACCCCCATCGCCTGTTTCAGGTACAGGTCGATTCCCTTCAACGATGCGCCGCCGCCGGTGAGCAGCACGCGATCCACCTTCAGATCGGACATCCGGGTCTGCGCACGCGCGATCATCAGCGTGCTCTGGATCAACGACGCGAGTTGTCCGGCGACGCCGATGATCGAGTTGGCGACCTTCTCGGCGGTCGGGTCCGCGTACTTCGCGTGCGCCTTCGGCGTGACGTCGCCCTTCGACGTCTTCATCTTCTCGGCCTTGCCGAACGTCGTCGCGAACGCCTGTTCGATGGCCTCGGTGAACGCCTTGCCGCCCGGGGTCGCGTTGCGCGCGAACAGCAACTCGCCGCCGCGCTGCAGGGCGATGTCCACGTTCTCCGCGCCGAGATTGACGAGCAGCGCGGTCTCGTCCTCGCGATAGGTCGCGTTCACCGCGAAGGCGTTGAACAGCGCCACGCTGTTCGGCACGGCGTCGCCGAGCTTGAGCGCCCCGCTTGCGAGCGCCGAGGTGAGCCGGTCGAGATGGCGATTGCGAGCCAGCGCGACGAGCACGGTGTCGTCGTCGCGGGTGCCGTCCGGGTCGGGCAGGTCGAGGCGGCGGTAATCGGCGGAGACGTCTCCGCCCGACTGCGAGCTGACCTCTTCGACCTCGAACTTCATCAGCGTCTTGAGGCGCCAGTCGGGCACCGACGGGATCTGGGTGTACCGGATGATCACGTCCCGGCCGGTGAGACCGAGCGTGACCGGCGCGCCCTTCAGACCGCGCGCGGCGAGTGCGCGCCCGGCGAACGGCGTGGTCTCTTCGTTGATCCGGTCGGAGAACACGCGCTGGACGACGAAGCCCTCGCCCTTGCGCTTGAGCAGGACGCCGCGCAGCGAGTGGCTGCCGACGGTGACGCCGAGTCCGATCTGGGGCATATGCGGTGTCTCCCTGGCGTCAGCGACCGCCCGCGGCGGGGTCGGGAAGCAGGATCGATGCGTGCTCGGCCGCGATCGCCTCGAGGCGTTCACGAGCCTGTTGGAAGCGCGGTTCGGCGGCGGGATCGGCGACCTCCTCGCCGGTCGCGACGAGGATCCGCAGGTAGAGCGCCGCCATCGGCTCGTAGCCGGGCTCGCCCTCCAACATCGTGGCCAACCGGTGGAGCCGGCCGACCCGCGTCGCGACCACGCTGGCTACGTGCGCCGCGCGCTCCTCGGCCAGGCCGACGGCGAGTTCGTGAACGCGTGTCACGAGCGGACTCGCGCCCGCCGAAGGCGGGGTCGCGCCATCCACGCCGACCCGTTCGGCGAGGGCGTCGATCTCCTTGGATGCCGCGGCGAGCGTTTCCTCCGATCCGAAGATCTGGTGGCGACGCAGCGCCAGCGCGGCGGCATCGGCACGATCGCCGAGCTCGCGTTCGCCCGCCGCCGCGAGGCGCAGCGCCTCGTCCCTCACGCGGTCCTCGAACGGATACTCCTGGGCGATTGCCTGCAGTTCCGCGATCGCCGCCACCGGTTGCTCGGCGCGCAGCAGCCGCGCCGCGGAGAGACGCGACTCGGCGGTGAGCCGACTGGGGTTGTAGTCGGTCACCGTGTGGAACGAGGCCTCGCCGGTCTCGGCGAACATGCGCACCTCGATCAGGGACGGATCGAGCGCGTCGGCTACCGCGACCGAGGCGAACGAGGCGCCTCCGTCGGCGGGCGACCAGGTGATCAGTCCGCTTCCACCCTCCTCGGCCGTGCCGGCGAGGACCTTGCGCACCGAGGTGACGTCGGCGCCGGCGACGGCGGCGGAGGTTTGGGGGCCGTGCGCAGTCAGGAGGCGGATGCCCTCGGCGAGGTTCGCACGCGGCATCTCCGCCACGAGTCCGGCGACGGCCCCGGTGACCGTCACCTTGCCGACGACGCCGTCGCCGCCGCCGACCGACCAGCGAACCGTGGCGCTCGCCCCGTCGCCCTCGACGCCGGGCGCGATCAATCGACCGGTCGCCACGACCGCATCCCCCGTCGCCTCCATGCTCTGGACCAGGAATCGGGACAGCACGGTGCCGTCGGCGAGCCGCGCGATCGGTCGCGCGCCGACGAATCGGACCGCGAGGCGCCCCTCGACGAGATCCAAGGAGCCGTCGGTCGGGCTCACGGTCGCGTTCACCGCGCCCCCCGGCACGCCGGCGAGCGGAACGATCACCGGCGCGCCGTCGAGCGGCGCCTGGTCGAGACGGATCGACTCCAGCGTGAGACGACCGCCGGGGGCGACCCGCACCGCGAGCGCGAGACGATCCGCCCACATCGGCTTCGCCAGGGACGCGCGCGCGCGCCCTCCGGAAATCGGAATCGGGACCGCGTACCCGATGGGCGGGACGCGCGAGCCGGCGTCCACGGTGTTCGTCCAGACCGCCACGAGGTCGGCGGGGCCGCTCGCGCGCACACGGGCGTCCAGTTGGAACGGCCGGCGCTCGAGCCCGGCGAAGCGCTCCTCGTGGGTGACGAACACGACGCGGGCGTCCGCACCGGATTCCTCGTCGGAGCCGGCCTCGGCCGAACCGGTGTGGGCGACGACGAGGGGCTTGCCGCCGCCGCCGGAGACACGAACCGGCGCGTCCTCGCCGGACGACGACCACGCCAGGGACTCGTCCTCGAAACTGCCGTCGGCGACGAGATTCGAATCGACGGAGACGGCGGCGTCCCCGCCCCGATCCTCGCCCTGGACGAAGAAGAACGCACCCGCGGCAGCGGCCGCGAGCAGTCCGAGGCCGGCCAGGAGGCCGCCGTAGGACGCCTTGGCCTTGCTCAGATCGACGTCTCCGAGCATGCCCCAGCCTTCGTCCTCGTCGAACTGGGCCAGTTCCACCTCGATGTCCTTCATCGAGGGGTCCTTGAAGACGAACCGGGAGTTGCCGATCCGAACTCGCGCACCGTGGGAGAGAGCCACTTCGGTCGCGGGCTCGCCGTTCACCAGGGTCCCGTTCGTGCTGCCGAGGTCGCGCAGCGTGTACCCGTTCAGGTCGCGGACGATCTCGGCGTGGTGCCCGGAGGCCATCCGGTCGTCGAGCACGATCGTGCTCGACTCGCGGCGACCGAGGGTCGTGCGCGGCCCCTTGAGCAGCACGCGTTCGCCCTTGCGCTCCTTGGAGACCCACTCGAGGAAGCAGACGCCCTGCGAGCCGGCTTCCTGGAACATCTTCTCTTCGGACTCGTCCTCGAAGCGAATCGTCGTCGTGCCGATCTCGATCGTGTCGCCGTGCGCCAGGATCTTTCGCTCGACGACCTTGCCACCGATGCGTGTCTTGTTCGTGCTGCCGAGGTCCGTGAGTTCGTAGCGGGTCGCGGCGCCGGCGCGGACGCCGATCACCTGGCAATGCCGGCGAGAGGCCTTGCTCTCGTCCGGCAGGGCGATCTCGTTGGTGGGGTCACGGCCGATCTTGACGGCCTCCCCGACGGCGAGTTCGACGCTGCGGCCGTCGTTCACGATGAGTCGTGCCATCGAAGGGGAACTCCCGTTGTCGGCTCGCCGACGACGATCCATACCGGGCGCCCGGATCGAACGGCGCAGCGCGGCGCCCGGCGCCCGCGATCTCCGCAGGGGGCGCGTTCTCCGGTGCCAAGACCGGAGCACGCCCGCCTGCGTCGGAATCCGACCGGATCTTCAGGATCCGGCGAATCGCAAGGCCCGTACCACCGCCGCTGCGCCGACCCTCCCCGGTCGTCGCCCCCGGCGCACGCACCTTACGTCGTTGCCGGTCGCGGGGGAAGGCTTGAGTCCCCCGGCCCACCCAGAAAAACCGGACGTAGGCGGACTTGGCATCCGATGGCAAGGAAGTTATCGGCGGTCGTTACCAGCGGGATCGAGGCGAAACGAACCCCCGGTGGCGCTCACGCCTCGGGCGGCTGCTCCGCGTCCATGCCGTAGCGCTCGAGTTTCTTGCGGAGCCCGAGTCGGCTCAAGCCCAACTCGGCGGCCGTGCGGCTCTTGTTCCAGCCGTGGCGCAGCAGCGTCGCGCGCAGGACGCGGCGCTCGAGATCCTCGACCATGCCCTTCAGCCCACCCGGGGTCGGTGCCTCGAGGGTCGGCGGACGGTAGTCGAGGATGCGCTGGCTCAGGTGCTCCGGCATGATCGTCCCGCCGACCTGGATCGCGACGAGACGGTGCAACTCGTTGCGCAACTCGCGGACGTTGCCGGGCCACTCGTACGCCGTCAGGAGCGCGAGCGCGCCCGGGTCCATGCGCGGAGGCTTGCCCTCCGGACCGACGGCCTCCTGAAGGAAGTGCGCGGCGAGGAGAGGGATGTCCTCCTTGCGGTCCCGCAGCGCGGGAAGCTCGATGACGAGGCCCGCGAGTCGGTAGTAGAGGTCCTCCCGGAAGGCCCCGGTCGCGATGCGCTCCTGCAGATCGCGGTTGGTTGCGCTGATCAGGCGGACATCGACCGTGCGCACCTTCTTGCTGCCGATGCGGCGTACCTCGCGCTCCTCGAGCACGCGGAGGAGCTTGCCCTGGATCTCGAGCGGCAACTCCCCCACCTCGTCGAGGAACATCGTGCCCTGGTCGGCCTGCTCGAACAGGCCTTCGTGGTCGCGGTTCGCGCCGGTGAACGCGCCGCGCACGTATCCGAAGAACTCGCTCTCCATCAGGTTCGTCGGGATCGCCGCGCACGACTCGCTGACCAACCGGGTGCGGCGGCGCGGACCGTTGAAGTGGATCGCACGCGCGATCAACTCCTTGCCCGTGCCCGACTCGCCGAGGATCAGCACGGGGATGTCGAGATCCGTCACGCGGTCGACGAGGCGCAACACGCCGCGCATCGCCTGGGAGCGACCGACGATCTGGTCGTAGGAGTATCGCAAACCGAGGTCGTCGCTCTGCTTGGCGAGGTCCTCGCGCGCACGTCGCAGCGCGTTCGTGCGGATTCGCAACGCCTTGCGGAGTCGGTCGTTCAACCGCTCGATGCGCCGAGCCTGGCGCACCGCCTCGCGGCGGCGCTGCGCCATCTCGCGGCGTTGCCGCGCGTTCTGCAGCGCAATGCCGGCGAGACCCGCGAACCCCTCCAGCACGCGGACATCCCACCCGTCGAACGTGCCGTGCTCGTAGCGGTTGTCGAGGTAGATGGCACCGATCACCCCGCCGGGCGTGCGCAACGGCACGCAGACGAGGGAGCGAAGCTCGAGTGTCGCGACGCTCGCCGTGCCCTGGAAGCGGGCGTCCATGCGGGCGTCTTCGGAAAGGACGCTCTTGCCCTCGCGCACGACC
This sequence comes from uncultured Planctomycetales bacterium, assembly GCA_964586025.1. Classification (GTDB taxonomy): domain Bacteria; phylum Planctomycetota; class PLA2; order PLA2; family JAEUHO01; genus JACKGW01. Next base: position 3,544 of record CAZPGF010000049.1, on the reverse strand, counting down.
GACGCGGCGATGCTGACCGAGAACGATCCCTCCGGGTCGGCGAGGTCCCGCTGTTGCGGAAGGCGGGCGCGTCGCACGACGAAGTGATCGCCCGCCTCGAGCAACAGGAGGCCGCGACCCGCGCGGGTCAGTTCGATGGCCGCGTCGAGGACGCCGTCGAGCAACGTGTCCTCGTCCTCGAGTGCGTTGATCTTCTCGTTCAACTCGATCAGGTGACGCAGCGCGCGAATCTCGCGCTGGCGTTCCTGATGGGCGTCGCGCCCCCGAGCGTCGCGCGGCGTCGCGCGCGTCGTCATGGCGTCGAGGTCGGGCACCAACGACTCCATGCCTTCGCCCGACAGCACGACCGACATGCGCGTCTCGCCGATCTCGACGCGGTCGCCGGTCGCTAGCAGTTCATCGAGGATCGGACGCCCGTTGAGGAACGTGCCGTTGCGACTGCCCAGATCGGTGATCCGCCAGCCGTCGACGCCCCGGTAGATGCGGCAATGCTGCCGACTCAGCGTTCGGTCGGCGACGGGCACCGCGACGGCCGGATCACGCCCGACCTCCACCTCGTCCTGGGTGATGTCGTAGACGCGCTCCTGACCTCCGGGCCCGCGGACGAAGAGCCGCAACTCGGGCATGGGCAGTCCTCCATGGACGGGGCCGGACCACGCCAATAGCGTGCCAGGACCACCCGTATCCGCAGCGCTACATCGGTGTGTCCTTCACGACCCGACCGGGGCCCGCGGCGAGGAGGACCGCGGCGGCGACGGCGGCGGCCGTGGAGGCGCGCAGGACGGCGCCGCCGAGGGAGGCGAACGGGATGCCCGCCGCCCTCGCCAGGGCCCTCTCGCCGTCGGTGAAGCCCCCCTCGGGTCCGACCCAGAGAACCCGCAAGCCCGGCCCGGCCTCCACCGCAGGGGGTCCGAGCGGCGGACAGTCGGGTGCGGTGTCGAGCAGCCAGCCCACGCCCTCGAGCGCGTCGGCGAAGGCTCTCTCGGTCGGGACGATCTCGAGCGGCCGGGCGACGCCGTTCACCTTCAGCGCCTCCCGTGCCGCGCGCGCAAAACGCGCCTCGCGCCGCCGAAGCAGATCGCCCCGTCCCTCCGGGGTCCGTGCGCACCGGATCGCCACCAGTCGAACGACCCCGAGTTCGGCGAGCGTCGCGACGAGATCGTCGGCCCGCGCTGGCTCCGGTAGGGACGCGCGAACCTCGACCGGCCGAACGGGCGCACGGGCCGGATAGGGAGCCAGGACGCGGACGCGCGCTCCACGCGGGTCGGCCTCGCAGAGGGTCGCGCGAACGAGTCCGCCGCACCCATCGAAGACGACGACCTCCTCGCCGGCGGCGACCCGCCGGACGCGGACGAGATGGGCCGACTCGTCCCGGTCGAGCAGGAGTTCTCCCCCGGGCGGTGGGAGAGGCGCACCGTACGCCCGTTCCGGTCCGGCCCCCGCTCGGTCGCCCGCCGTGCTCACCGGTCCTCGCGCCGCGAGAGTTCGGCGAGCCACGTGTGCACCGCGTCGATCGACTCGCCCTCGGTCCGCCCGCGCGCGACCTCGAGGTGGAGGTAGCGCTCGAACGCGACGCGGGCCGCGTGGCGGCGGCTCTCGTCGGCGTCCCGCCGCCAGAGGAATCGATGCAGCAGCCCGCGGTAGAGCCACCGTTCGGGGAACTCCGAGCGGACATCGAGTCGATCGAGCGCCGCCGATGCCGCCTCGGCCTCCTTCACCCAGGCGTCCTCGAAGTCGCGCTCGGCTTCGTTCCCGGCACCCCCGCCGGGTCGCTTCAACAGGTCCCAGGTGGTCTGGACGATCCCGAACTGCGCCGGACCGTGCGACGGCACGAGTTCCGCCGCACGCCGGTACGCGCGCAAGGCGTCGAGCGTCCGTCCCGCGCGCTGGTGGTCGCGCCCTTCCGCGAGCGCTTCCTGCGCATCGAGCACGCGACGACGCTGGGCGTCGGGATCGCTGCGCCGCACCGCGTCCAGACGCATCCTCGCGTCGTCGGTCTCCGGCGCATCGGGATCGAGCGCGATCGCCTCCTCGAACGCGAGCGCCGCGTCCGCACGCCAGCGCGCGCGACTGGATTCGGCGACGGCCGGATCGACGCCCGGCGTGGGACGCGCCGACAGACGAACGAGCAGGACGAGGCCCCGCTCCCGCTGGATTCGCGCGATCAGCGAATGGGTCGCGGTGTCGAACGGCGCGAGTTCTCGCGCGCGACGGGCCCGTTCGAGGGCGTCGTCGAGCCGCCTCTCGCGATTCGCGCCGATCGAGTTCAGCAGCATCTCCGCCTCGAGGCGCCAGGGCGCGGGATGCGACGGATCGAGGGCGCGCGCCTTCTCGACGGTCTCGGCGGCGGGACGCGCCTGCCCGTTGTCGATCGCGTAGCGCGCGATCGAAAGATGGAGTTCGACGAGGGTGCGGCGAGCCGGCCCGCGCGGTACGAGTTCGAAGCGCCGCGCCTCTTCCGCGTAGCGGATCGCCTTCGGGAAGTCGCGTGCGAGCGCGGCGAGTTGCGCCGCGTCGAGCAGGGCGCGGACGTCGCGCGGATCGAGCCGGAGCGCCTCGCGCAGGTTGCGGTCCGACGCCGCGATCAGCGACGCGTCGGCGGTCGCCGTGTAGTGCTCGAGGTAGACCATGCCGTACCCGCGATGCACGGCGGGGGCGTCGGGGTGGGCTCGCGCGAGTCGGTTGAGGCGACCGAGGGCGTCGATCCATCGACGGCGATGCATGTCGGCCTCGACCGCGACGAGCCCGGCGCCGAGATCGTCCGGCAGCGCGTCGGCCAGCGCGATCGCCGCATCCGCGGCCTGGTCGGCGTCGCGTTCGGCGGCGGCGTTGCGATCGACGTCGTCGGGAACGATCCGGGCGGTTCGCAGGCGCGCCAGCGCGACCCGCAGACCGATCTCGACCACGCGCGTGCGGGGCAGCGAATCGTCGGGACGGCGCGCGGCGAGTTCCTCGTAGGCGCGGCGCGCGGCACCGAGATCGCCACCGCGCTCGGCGAGGATCGCGCGCAACAGAAGGGCCGCGTCACGAACCACGTCCTGGGCCGGATCGGCGCCGAGCGCGCTCGCGGCGCGCGCGACGGTCTCGCGGGCGTCGGCCTCCCTCCCGAACGCCAGGGCGTGGACGGCTTCGAGCAGATCCCCGGCCGGTGCGGCGACATGAGCCGGTCCGTCGCGACGCGCCGCGACCAGGGCGCGGAGCAAGGGCAGTTCCCGCGCCAACGCCGCGAACCCGAGATCCACCGCCGCGTGCGCACCGACGATGCCCTCCGCGACGAGATCGAGCGCCGCGGCGCGATCGATCTCGTTGCGCTTCGTCTGCAGGATCCACGCCGCTTCCAGGAACGAGGTGCGGGCGATCTGATCGCGGATCCAACGCGCGTCCGGCTGTCGTTCGAGGGCACGGCGGTAGCGTTCCCGCGCGAGCGCATGACGCCGACGCGCCGACTCCGCGTCACCGGCGAACACGTTCGCCTGCCAGTGACCGGGTTCGACCTCCAACGCCAGGTCGAACTCGCGAACCGCCGCCTCCAGCCGCCCCTGCC
>CAZPGF010000048.1:0-19220 GCA_964586025.1 uncultured Planctomycetales bacterium | reverse complement strand
GGGCTGGACCTGCGGCCCGAGGCGCTCCTCACCCACTCGAAAGCCTGAAGCGCCACATTCGTTACCCGCTCCCGGCGACGTCCGACTTCGCGCCCGGCCCTCATCACGCACTGCCTCGCGCGATCTCCTTGGCCCCGCAGCCAGCGAAAGACGCTGCGGGACAGCAGGACCAGGATCCGCGTCACTCGGCCCGGTGGTGCCGCCAGATCGATCCGCGCCTCGGCCACTCCCGATGCAACGCCGTAACGCCAGATCGCTGCGATCGACAGACGCTCACGCCCGCACGGATGATGCACGATGGCATCGTCGGCGTACCACCCGGGAGTCCCGGATGCCCGAGCCCTCTGCATCCACTCGGTCTCTTCGCCCAACGCGCGAACGTCACCGCGCACACCGAGGTCGCGCCGAAACGCTCCGATTCGTCGAGCGAACGAGGTACGCACGGCGAAATTCGCGCCGAAGGGGAGGAGATCGTCGTCCCGATAGGGTCGGCTGCGGTCGTCCACCCGGTAGTAGGTGAACACCCCGACCAGGCGGTCGAGGCGGTCTTCATCGACCCACCCCGGCTTGCCGTCCGGCCACGAGGGAACGATCCGACCGCCGAACCATCCGGCGTCAGGCGCCACTCGAAAGGCGCGCCGCCACGCCGCCAGCCAGTCGCGATCGAGCGACACATCGTCGTCGGTACAGACCAGCAGCGACGTGCTCACTTCCGCGAGAACCCGACTTCTCGCGGCGGCGATCCCCAACTCGGGCTCGACGACGACATCGAGCGGAAGCCGTCCCTGGAACGACTCCAGCACGGCCTGGGTGTCGTCCGTCGATGCGTTGTCGATGACGAGCAGTCGCCACGGCTCGGTCTCACCGGCGCCGAGGCGTTCGAACTGCTCCAACAGCCGGCCGAGTCGCGCCGCACGGTTGGAGGTGCAGACGGCGATCGTTAGGTCGGCGAGGTCGCTCACGTTCCGAACGAGTGTCGCCCCACCGCCGAACGTGTGCCACCTTGTCCTGACTCCGTCGCATGGATGCACGGCGTCGTCGCGGGCTGTCCCTGGACGACTCCGGGTCGCGCGGCGTTGCGTCGTTCGCGCGGCGCACCGCCGAACGTCGCACCCGTCCTCGAATCACGGTGGCGTGCCGTTCCGGCAATCGAGGCGCCAGCGCCCCTGCACCGTCATGCCGCGAACCCACGCGCGAGCCCGCCGCGGTCCCGGCACGCGGCCGCGCCGCCTCGACGCATCCAGCCGGTCCTCGGGTCAGAAGTTGTAGGAGATGTTCAACCGGACGTACGGGGCCCGGTTGACGTCGCCGCCCCGCGAGAGGTTCTCGCCGAGGAAGTAACCGACCTCCGGACCGATCGTCCACGAGCGGTTGATCTTCCAGTCGAAGCCGATCGCGGCGTAGACACCGAAATTGCTGCCTTCCTTGTCGAAGTTGATCAGGTCGCCCAGATCGTCCTGACCGCTGAAGTTCGGATCACTCGGAAAACTCGCCCGCGGCTGGGCGAGTTCGAACAGCGTCACGCCGCCCTTGATGAACGGACGAAGGCGGCAGTTGCAGTCGCCGAACTCGGCCTTGAGCCCGAGGCGGATCGCCCAGTACTTGCTCGTCAGGCCTTCACCGATGAACTCTTCCCAGAGGTCCTGATACGAGGCGCCGATCTCGGCAGCCCAGGTGACGTTCCGACCACGATGGAAGCGCCACCCGAAGTTGAATCCACCGCCGATGCCCGGAAGGACCTCCGGTCCGAACTCGAAGTAGTGCGAGGGGCAGCAGCACGCCCGAGCGCGCCCTCGCGAGTACGGGTTTTGCCAACCGAGTGGAGCGCCGTGGTCGCCCACCGCGGACGGAGGAGCGACAGCCTCGGCCGGCGTCGGGTCCGACCCGACGACGAACTCCTCCTCCATCACGGTCTCGCCGCCGTCGGTGTCGGGGACGGGCGGGGTGTCCAACGTCTCGGGCAACACCTCCTCGCCCTCGTCCCACGTCGAGATGAATCCCACCGGCGGTGGAGCCGGGTGGTCCGCAGCACCCACGACGCGACGCGGCGCGGGGGCCGTGGTGGCAGCGGGCGCCACCGCAGGGACGGGTGCGGGAGACGACGGGGCGGACGCGGAGCCCGAGACGTCGGCGGCCTTCGGGAGCACGGGCGGCAGCCCGTAGTCGAGATCGCTGTCGGACCCGAACACCTCGGCATCCGACTTCGAGGGCCATGCCTCGTCACCTTCGTCGGTCGTTCCGACGCACCCGGCGACCGAGAGAGCAAGCGCGATGAAGAACACGGAGAACGTGCGCGGCATGGGACGTACCCTCCCCAGCGATCTCTACCTACCGACGGCGACCCTCCCGGCCCCGTCAGCGCTGGAATCTACCCGGAAGATCGGTCCGGACGAACCGCGAATCCAACGTTCGCTCCCGATCAGTTGGTGGCGCCCGGACCGGCCGCGTTTCGGAACCGGTACCACTCGACGGTCCTCCGAAGCCCGACTTCCAGGGGCGTCCGCGCCCTCCAGCCGAGTCGCTCGGCGGCTCGGCGGGTGTCGAGCGATCGCCGCGGCTGGCCATCCGGCCTGGAGGAGTCCCACTCGGTCGTTCCGGGGAACCCGACGATCGCGGCGATTGTCTCCGCCAGGTCACGGATCGTCGTCTCGACGCCGGTTCCCAGGTTGATCGGCTCGGGGTCGTCGAGCGTCGCCGCCGCCGCGACGACGGCCTCGGCGCAGTCCTCGACGTACAGGAACTCCCGCGAGACCGTGCCGCTCCCCCAGGCGCGAACGCTTGGCGCACCGGCCGCCGCGGCCTCGACGAACTTCCGCACGAGCGCGGGGATCACGTGGCTGGTCTTCGGGTCGAAGTCGTCGTGCGGCCCGTAGAGGTTGGCGGGCAGGAGGTAGGCTCCGCCCAAGCCGAACTCGTCCCGGTACGCGGCAAGCCCCGTCGCGAGCGCCCTCTTGGCGACGCCGTACGGTGCGTTCGTCTCCTCGGGGAACCCCGACCAGAGGTCTTCCTCTTGGAACGGGACCGAAGTGAACTTCGGGTAGGCGCACACCGTGCCGACGATCACGACGCGTTTTGCTCCCGCGACCCGAGCCGCTTCGAGCACGTTGACGCCCATCATCGTGTTGTCGCGCCAGAACGTTCCCGGATGGACCTGGTTGGCGCCGATCCCGCCGACGCGGGCCGCGAGATGAATCACGATGTCGGGGCGACGCGCGACGGCGAAGGCGTTCACCGCAGCCGGATCGCGCAACTCCAACTCGGCATGCATCGGCGCCAGGACGTCGGCGCCGGCTGCGCCTGCGCGCTGGACGACCTGTCGGCCGAGGAAGCCGTGCCCGCCAGTGATCCAGACGCGCGCGCCGTCGAATCGCACGTCACTCATGCGCCGTTCCTCCGACGGCGGTCAGCGGCGACGAGCGACTCCTCGCCGGCGAGCGCGATGTCGTGATCGACCATGTCGTTCAGCAGCCCTTCGAACGAGACCGCCGGCTTCCACCCGAGGCGCTCGCGCGCCTGCGTCGCGTCGCCGAGGAGGTGATCCACCTCGCTCGGGCGCAGGTACCGCGGATCGAAACGGACGTGTCTCGCCGGGTCGAGCCCCGCGCGCGCGAACGCCCGGTCCACCCACTCCCGAACCGAATGCGACTCCCCCGTTGCCACGACGTAGTCCCCCGGTTCGTCCTGCTGGAGCATTCGCCACATCGCCTCGACGTAGTCGCCGGCGAAGCCCCAGTCCCGCTTGGCGTCGAGGTTTCCGAGGAAAAGGTGCTCCTGCAAACCATGGCGGATGCGCCCCACCGCCTGCGTCACCTTTCGCGTGACGAAGGTCGGACCGCGACGCGGACTCTCGTGATTGAAGAGGATCCCGTTTACCGCGAACATCCCGTACGCTTCGCGGTGGTTGATGCAGAGGTAGTGGGCCATGACCTTGGCGCAGGCATAGGGACTGCGCGGTTCGAATGGCGTGGCCTCGCTCTGCGGCGCTGGGGCGCTGCCGAACATCTCGCTGCTTCCGGCTTGGTAAAAGCGAATGCCCTTCGGGTCCACGCGGCGGATGGCTTCGAGAATCCGGGCAGTGCCCATCGCGACCGCCTCCGCCGTGTAGATGGGCAGGTCGAACGAGACCCGGACATGGCTCTGTGCGGCGAGGTTGTAGACCTCGTCGGGATGGACCGCATGAAGGAGGCCCGTCAACGACGCATCGTCGAGCAGGTCGCCGTGATGGAGGATCAGTCGAGCCCCCGCGTCATGCCGGTCCTGATAAAGGTGGTCGATCCGGGAGGTGTTGAAGGACGACGAGCGGCGGACGAGCCCATGGACCTCGTAGCCCTTCTCGAGGAGGAGTTCCGCCAAGTAGGAGCCATCCTGCCCCGTGATCCCGGTGATGAACGCCTTGCGCATCGTGCCTCCCCCCGGCCCGGGGACGGCGATCGTATCCTCCGCACGCCCGGCCCCAATCGAGAACCCCGACGCCCGCGTCGTGGGTGGTCACCACGCGCGTTCGATCAGGAGGCCCTTGACCTTGCGAACGAATGGCTTCGCGGATCGGGGTCGCCCCCATCCATCGCCTCCGATCGCTCGGCCCACGAGGCCAACGATCCATGGACGCCTGCGCCGCGGGGAGAGCACGTCGCGCGCGCGAGCGCGCACGCTATCGGCCGCGCGGCGATGACGACGCATCCACCGGCGTCGCATGGCCGGAGCCCGCACTGGTCCGGACGTCCAGGCGGAAGGACGCGCGCGGTGCCGCCTGGCCGCTTCCCGCCGCCGCACGCGCCAGCAAAAACCCCGCGAGAAGCCCAAGCCAGCCCACGACGAACGGATCGCCGAAGGCCTGCTTGGCGAGGAGGAATGCCAACGCGTTCGCAAGCAGCGCCGCGCCGCCCCACACCAGGAGCCACGCCGTGCGATCGTCCCGCCGTCGCATCGAGTTCCGAATACCGCCGAGGAGACCCTGGGCAATCGCGATCACCAGCGCGATCACGGCGAGGACGCCCGGCACGCCGATTTCAGCAAGCAACTGTCCCAATCCGCCTTCGGCCCCCCAGCCAGGATCCTCGAGCCTCTCGCCGATCAGGTGCCGCGTGCCCTGCTGGGCGATCCCCACCCCGCCTCCCAACCAGCCGATCCGATCGAGGACATCGAGCGCACCGAACCGCCCCAGCCCCACCACCCGGTCCCCACCGTGACGTTCGAGCAACTGGAGGCGCAGGACGTGCGCCCGGGTCTCGCTGAACTCTCCCGACGATGCGACGACGACGCCCACGCCGAGCACGACCAGCACCACGAGGGCGGTGGTTCGCAACAGACTGCGTACTCCCCGGACACCCGTCCAGACCGCGGCCACCTGGGCCACCGCCACCGCGATCGTCGGGACCAGCAACCACTTCCTCCGACCCGTCCACAGCGCGGCGACAGCCGAGAACAGGGACAGCGGAATCCAGGCCCGGGCGTGCGCTGCGCCGGCCCAGAGGATGCAGATGCAAAGCACCATGCTGGCGTGCCAGCCCGCGATCTCCGGCGCTCGGAAGAGACCCTGTTCGAGCCGGACGACGCCCGTCATCGTCGGCCCGTACGTGACCAGTTCCTTGCCGATGCCCCGCAGCATGGGGTGCTGGATGCCGGCCTTCGCCAGCAGCATCGCGCCGAGTCCGACGGAGGCGATGACCACGTACGTCGAGAGCAGGCGACTGGTGTGGCGCGGGTTTCTTCCGATCACCAGACCGACCCGCAGGGCGATCAGAGGGAAGGCGTACATCGCCAGTCCAAGGATCGGAACCGCGACCCTCTCTGTCCGCGCATACGCCACGCACGCCTGTAGCAACACGATGACCGTCAGAAGGTTCAGCGTGACCCGCACGGGATCGCCCGTTTGCCAGCGAGAGCGGCGGAACTCGCCGCGCACGACCATGCCCCCCGCCGTCGCGAGGAGAAGCAGCCCGGCGAGGCCGGTCCACAGGAACCCCGTCGGCTCCGTCGCGTCGATCTTCCGCAGAACGTCCTGAAGAACGGCTCCAAGAACGAACGCGAACAGCCCGTGCCGAGAACTGCGAGCCGCAATCCCCATCAGACAGGCCACGAACAGGAGTCGGATCAGCATCGTGGGTCCGTCAACGGCCCGCACCGCCCAGACGCGCTGCGATCAGGGCGACGTTGTCCTGTCCCCCGGGGTACCCCCGGACCCCGGTGAGCGCGAGTTCGAGCAGGCGCCGCGCCACGCCTTCCGCCTGCCCCTCCATCTCGTCGCACGCGGCGCGGATGTCCTGTTCGTCCACGGAAAACTCGGGACGGCGATAGCAGCACTCGGTGAGACCGTCGGTGTGCAACAGGAGGAGGTCGCCGTCGCGCCAATCGATCTCGAACGTTCTTGCGTGGTCGGGATGCCAGGCGTAGCGGTCGCCCGGGCGAACGAAGTGGTGATTCGGACGCGCAAGAGATCGAAGCCTTGCCCGGGCCCGATACCTCCACGCCCGACTGTCGCCGTACGAGACACCGCCGATCGTCCGGTCCCGGTGGTGGACGATCGCCACGAGGAGCGTCGTGCCGGCGTCTCCGACGTCGCCGATCTCGGCCGATGCATCCCGCCACCACGAGACCTGCCGATCGGGATGATCCGGATACGTCTCGACGTGCGCGGCCAGATGCCCGATCAGGCGATGGGATGCCTCGACCCCGCTGTGCCCATCAGCCACCGCAAGCGTCCACCGCCGCGGCTCGAGGTGCACGAATGCGATGTCCTCGTTGAGAGGATCGGACGCCGATTTGCGTGCTCGTACCCAATCGTCCGTACCCGCCGAGATCGCGAGCGCCACCGAGCCGTTGGCGAGCACGTGCATGGCAGCAGCACCGAGGTCGCCGTGCTCCACGCCTCGCAACAGGCTGCTCTCGGCGCCGCTCGGCGGAGTCTCCGACACGCGCGGCCTCCTCCTAGAGCAGGAACGTCAGACGCCAGGTGAGTTGCGGCAGCAACTCCACGTCCGCCGTCCCCTCGCGCGCGACGACCCAGGCCCCGACCTCGGGACCGGTGCGCAGACATCGAGTCAGGTCGAACTCATAGCCGAACCCCACGCAGGCACCCACGTAGTCGCCGGCGGAGTCGATCCCGTCGACCTCGGCGGTGTTTCGGAACCACCCCACACCGACGCGAGCGGTCCAATGCGATCGAGAAGACGGGGACAGCAGCGCCTTGAGAGACCCGCGCAGGTACGCGCCCTCACCCTCGCCGTCCGCACCCAGCACCCCGTCGTCGAGGCGTTCAAGGCCGGCAAGGACCTCGAACGACAGATCGAGGCGGCGGTCACGATGGACACGCTGCCCGGACTCGACGCCTCCCCCGAGTCCCGGCCATAGGAGAGCCGCGGCGCTTGCGTAGGCCTCGCCCGGAGCGCGGCACGGATCGCCGCCGCTGGGCGTGCCGCCGATCCACCACGACATCCGCCAGGTGAACTGGGGCACGATGCCGTGCGTGAACGAGCCGTCCTTCGTGACGGCATGCACCGTCAGCTCCGGACCGATCGAGATCTCGTCGGAGAGATCCGTTTCGAAGCCGACGCCGACGTAGCCACCGAAGTACGTGCCCTCCTCCTGAACGATGTTCGGAACGCCCTCGGCGCGAACGACCGTCGCGCCGAAGCGCAGCACGGAACGGCGCGCGCAAGCGACGGCGCGCGTGAAGCGGACGCCTGCATCGAACTGGAGCCAATCGTCGGCCTCGGGGTTGCCGTCGTCGGCAAAGGACTTGTCGTCGAGGAACTGCCAGGTGCCGCCGATCTCGATGGATGTCGGTGCCGCGCAGGAGCCGCCGATCACGAGATCGCCGAACGCCTTCACGCCGACATTCGGCAGCAGGGAACCGGCGAGGCCAATCGCCCCACGCGGGTGACGGCGATCGGCGAAGCCGCGATGGAGGGTGTCGTAGACGCCGGTCACCGGACCGCCCATCGAGCGGAACGTGAGGGTGCCGCCGACCGCCTCGCTCGGCTCCGTCGCCATCGGCGGGAGCGCGATGGCGTGCGGCGACGGGGGGACGCGGTCCGGCGGCACACCTTCCGATCCCGCGATGGCGTGCCAGGCCTCGGCGGTTGGGGTCTTGGACGCCGGCGTGTGACGGACGAGAACGATTCCGAACGCGGACGCGACCTCGGGCGAGATCGCGTCGAGCCCCGATGGTGGACCGGGGCTCGGCGCGGGCTCGGCGCCGAGGGCGCTGCCGATCGACTGCCCTTCGATCGGCACGCGAGCCAGCGCGTGTGCGCGCGCCCCCGCGCCCGCCCTGCAGCCGGGTAGCACGATCGCCATGGCGCACGCCGCGCAACAGGCGACCACGGCGCGACGGCTCCGTCCGGGCGCGCCGCGCGACGCGGTTGCGCAAGAACGCCGACGCCGATGGACCGCCCACGCACGCATGACGCAACCTCCCTCGATGCGAGCCAGGGGAGGCTACCACCCCGATTGCGTTCAGAGGCCTTTGACCCTACGGCAGGAGGGCTTGGAATCGCGGGAGCGACCGGAACCGGACCGCGACCCTTGATCTCCGATCAGCGGGATCCGGACTCACCCCTGACCGCGCCGGGCGCCAGGGTCTGCGGCTTGTGAAGCGAGAGCCAGACGGCCCAACCCCAACCGAGGGTCTCGGCGACGAGCGTCACGGGGATCCACCACGGACGAGCCAGGTGATGGCGCGTTCGCACCGCGCGCAACGGACGCATCAGCATCCGACCGAGCCAGCCACTCGGCCGGGTTCGAAAGAGGAAGTAGTACTCGCCCACGGCGTGATCCGGACGCCACGTCCGGAGATGGTCCCCGCGATGTCGGGTACCGCCGTGGGACGCATGCAGGTGATCGACGCTCGCCCGAGGCTCGAATCGGATGCGAGCGCCCGATCGGAGGAGGCGATGGGCGAACTCGGCGCCGAAACGATAGGCCGCGCCCACGAAACTCTCGTCGAATCCGCCGAGATCGATGGCCAGACGCCGCGGAAGGCTGAAGTTGCCTTCCATGAACGTCGGGACCTCGGCCTCGTCGGTCTGGGAGAACGAAAAGCCGGGGCCGTCGCTCGGCTCGTCCTTGTCCCAGGGCTGCACCACGCGCCCTGCCACCACGCTCGGAGGTGTGCCATGGTCGTGTGCGCTCGCGTGGGCCGAGACCAACTCGGCGTCGGGGAGGATGTCGTCGTCGAGGAACAGCACGATCCCATGGCGGGCGTCCACGAGTCCTCGGTTCATCGCCTTCGGGATGCTCGGCGGCGACTGCCGAATCCACCGGATCCTTCCGGCACGGTCGGCCTCGGTCAGCCAGGCCTCCGCCTCGGCGTCGTGGCGTTCCGTCTGATCGACGACGAGGATCTCCCGCGCACGCACCGGCAGGGCGAGCAGGCTCTCGATCGTGTCGCAGAGGATCCGATCACGACCGTAGGTGGGAATGACGATCGACACCTCCGGGGTGACCTCCCGGACCTCGCGATCGTCACCGATAGGCATAGCGGCTTCCGTAACGGTAGCCGTAGTACGCGCCCCCTCGGCGCGCCGCCAGGCGCGCGTCGAAGGCGTTCAGGATCACGCCTTGCAACCGACCGCCGGCCCGCTCGATCATGGCAGCCGCTTCCCTCGGCACGTCGATCCCGTATCGACCTGCGCGGACGAGGAGCATCACCCCGTCGAGCGCATGGAAGAACGACAACGCATCCGAGACCGCCAACACAGGCGGTACGTCCACGAGGATCGCGTCATAGGTCTCCCTCGCCTCCGCGAGGAGGCGAGGCATGTCGTCCGGTCCGAGCACATTCGTGACGACCTCCCCGCTTCCGCCCACCGGAAGGATGTCGAGTCCGGGGCACGGGCCCGGAACGACCGACAATCGCCACGGCTTGCCCTCCACGGCCCAGTCCACCAGGCCGGGTCGTCGATCGATCCCGGCCAGCAGATGGATCGACGGGCGTCGAAGGTCCGCATCGATGACCAGAACCCGCTCCCCCGCCTTCGCCATGGTGATCGCCAGGTTGAGCGTGGTGACCGACTTCCCCTCCCCCTGCGTGGACGACGTAATCGCCAACGTGCGCAGCGGCGCGTCACGATGCTCGTGGCGGATGCTCCCGCGCAGCTTCCGGTAGGACTCGGCCAACAGCCCCGACTCGTTGTGGAGCGCCACCAACGGCTGGCTCTTGGCGGCTCGCTCCCGCCGCTTCACCGTCGCGTGATCAGGAATCGCGCCCGCCAACGGCCGGTGGAGTCCGACCTCCACCTGCCGGGCGTTTCGAACCCGAGTGTCGAGGTGCTCCCGCAGCCAGCAGGCCGCCATGGCCGCTCCCAGACCAGCGACGACGGCGAGCACGAGGTCGAGGAGGCGGTTCGGCGCGACCGGTTGGGGATTGAGGGAGGCCGACTCCAACATGGCGACGGGTGTCGTCGTGGACGCCCGCGCGATCCTCGCTTCACTCTGCCAACGCAGGAACTCCTCGATCACGCGCCGAGCCTCCTCGACCGGTCGCGTGAGTTCCGCCAGCCCCTGCTCGAGCCGAGGAAGATCCTTCAGCAGCGACTTCTTCGCGGCTTCGCGTGAGACGGCGACCTGGAGACGTCGTCGAAGTCGATCCCTCGTCTGATCCAGGGCCGCCCGTCGGTCCAGAATCAACTTCTTGACGGCGTCGAGGAGCAACGTCTCGGCCTGCTCGAGGCGGACGCGCGTGTCGTCGTGCTCCGGCGAGCCGCGGCCGTGACCGTGACGTTCGAGACGGGCAAGTTCCGTTTGATGGGTTGTACGCGCATCCAGCAACGAGCGGGTGTGGGCGTCCACGGCTTCTGCAGGCAGCGACCGAAGGACGTCCAGCGGGCTTCGAGACTCGTCGAGCACCGCGGCCTCGTCGTCGAGTTGGCCGAGGTCGAACTCGACCTGCAACCGCTCGCGAGTCAGCGCCTCGGCCTCCTCGAACGCCGCGGAAGCCCGCTCCTGCAACAGGACGGCTCCCTCGCGTCGGATGTAGTCGTCGCGTCGGCGATAGGCATCGCCGAGTCGCTTCGTCGCGACCCCCATCTGGGACTGGATCCACGACAGCAGCGCATCGTGCTTCTCGGTGCGCGCCGCACGCCGCCGCGCGATGTACGCATCGATCACGGCCTGCGCGATGTCGCGAGCCTGGAAGGGGTCGCCGCTCGACACACCCACGTGGGCGATGTTCGAGTACGGGTTCGACGCCGACGCCGAGACACTGCCGACCACACGGCCCACCGCTTCCTCGGTGGACATCACCACCAGGTCGAAGACGTGCTTCTCGGGATCGCCAGCGACCAGGAGCAGGTCGAGCCGGTTTCCGTCGATCTCCAGCGGCTTGCCGCTGGACCAGGTCCCGTCGCCGTCCAGATCGTCAAACGGATCGGCGTCATCGCGCACACCGTTGCCGTTGACGTCGTGGAACGGCTCCCCGGGGAACCACGTCCCATCGCCGTCCAGGTCGGTCCACGGCTCGCCGAAGCGGCGCCAGAATCCGTCGCCGTCGAGGTCGTCGAACGACTCCTGCCGGTCGCAGCGGGCGTCGCCGTCTCCGTCCTCGAACGGCTCACCGGGATCCCAACGGCCGTTCGAGTCCAGATCGATGAACGGTTCGGCCGCGTCCCGCTTGCCGTCGCCGTCGAGGTCGTCGAAAGGTTCCGACGGATTGCACCGACCGTCTCCGTTCGCATCGTCGAACGGCTCCGAAGGATCGTAGCGACCGTTGCCGTTCTGATCGGTGTACGGCTCGGCCGGTGTCCATCGCCCGTCGCCGTTCGCATCCGACCAAGGCTCGGCGAACTCGAACAATCCGATCTCGCGAGCGTCGGTCGAGGTCGCGTCCATGAGGGCCCACGCCTTGTCCTGACGACGTTCGAAACGCACCCGACGCCGGGTCGGCTTCGGCGGGTGTCCCGCGTGGAGGCGCACTCGGATGTGGGCCTCGGCGCGACCTCGGCCGCGAAACCGTGTCCACCATCGCGCCCATGTCGCGTCGCGGACCTGCTCGAGGTAGGCGAGGAGGTAGCTGCCCGGCGCGAGCACGGACTGACGGGCGAGGTCCGACGACATGATCGTCATGCGCTCGGCTTCGTTGTCGGTCTCCTCGCCGGCGTAGATGACCTGGGCCAGCGAGTCGCTGCCGGCAGTGGTACCACTCATGTTCAGCTGCACGACCGCAGTCGAGCGATACACCTCCGGCTTCCGGACGGCCGAACGCATCACCAGGAACGAAGCGAGGGCACCCGCCACGAGCCCCCACACGGCGTGGGCTCGCAACATGCCGAGGAACTCCCGCAGCACCAGGGGCGACGCGCCACGCTCGGCGTCGCCGGCGTAGTTCTCACTCGGGGGTCTCTCGCGGGCCAAGTCGCGACTACTTCGAGAGCAACGCCGCGGCGTAGCCGAAGTTCAATGCGGTGCTCGCGGCCTGCATGAGCGGCATGCTCTCCTCGAGCGCCCGTTTGAAGTCGGCCTCGGCGACCGGCGCGACGAGGACCCGATCGCCCGGGTGGAGCAGGATTCCCTCGCCGTAGCGCCAGATCTCGTGAGCGCTGATCGTGAAGGCCCGTACGTCGGCACAGGTCCCGCGGAAGATCCGCACGCAATTGTGGTCGGCGGACTCCCCGTTCAATCCGCCCGCTTGCGCGATCGCATCGGCCAGGGTCAACCGTGGCGGCGTCGGCTCGCCCGCGCGTCCCACGCCGCGACGCATGTCGATCGCGCTCGGAGTCCCCACTTCGCCGAGGACGTAGACATGGAACGACCGCTCGCGACGACGGGGCACGTAGACCACGTCGCCGGAGCGAAGTCTCAAGGTGCCGAGCGGGTGTGCGCGGTGGAACACGTCGTACAGGCTGACCGGCAACACGTGGCGACCGTCCCGAACCACGTAGGCTTCGTCGAGGGCGGCCATCGAGGGGTCCGCGCCCCCGGCCCGCCCGATGGCATCGCGCAGGGTGAGGCGCCCGTCCACCGGGAGCGGGCCGGGCTGCCCGACCTGCCCGAATACGTGAACGGTCTGCGAGTTGTACTGGATCACGTCCACGCTGACGAGGGCACCCTTCAACGGTCCCTCTTCCAACTTGACGCGGATGTCCTCCTGGAGTTCGAGCACGGTGCGGCCGGCTGCCGGGACCATCCGGAGAATCGGAAGGTAGAGATTGCCGTCGTCCTTGATGCGCGATCCGAGGATGTCGCCCTGGCTCGACTCGCCGAATCCCTTGAAGTCCACGCTGCCGGGGACGGTGACGTGAACGACGTCACCCACGCCGAGGCGATACGGACCGGGATCCTCCAGGGCGATCCCCTCGTACTCGGCCGGATCGAGAGGACGGAACGCCGCGGCGCCCGAGTCGGCGCTCTCCGTGAGGAGAGCCTCGACGTCGGCCGGGTGTCGTGCGGGCACTTCGGGCGAGGTGCGACAGGCTGCGAGAAGCAGAGGAAGCAGTGCGGTGCCGATAACGCCGCAGCGCCCGGGCGCGCGGGCGTTCCGGAGCCGGTCGCCGCCTCCTGCCGTTCGCATCGTCGCTCGCCTCCATGTCCGACGCCGTCGGGCACGGAGCATACTCGGGACCGCCTCGGTCGCGGTACGGCGTGTCCGACCCGCAGCCGGAAGCTGCGTCCGCTCACGACGTGCTGCGGTTCACGTTGGTCCGCTCGTGGGAGGACGGTACCACCGACCCGTCCTCACTCGAGGGCGGTTCGGTGGCCGGAGGCACCGACTCCAGCACGTCCAGGCGCGCCATCGCGAGGCGCACGACCTCACAGACGACCGTTGCGCGGGCCTGCACGAAGTCGGCCTGCCGATGGGATGTGGTGCCGCCCCACCACAGCGCGGGCTCTCTCCCCTGCAGTGGGACGGTGCCGATCCGGCCCGAGTCGTGCGGAGGCGGACCGCCGATCTGCCACGGACCTACCCGCAGTCCTCCTACGGGAAGGTCCGCAACGAGCCGCTCGAGCGCCTGCCGCACCTCGATCGGACGCCTGGCGATTCGCAGCCATCCGCTGACGTAGCGCTCCACGAGATAGAGTCGCTGCCAGTGAGCGCGCGCCGGGACGAGCCGATCGGAACGCGTCCGCCCCAGCCTCATCCCGGCCAGGACGACGATCACGCCCGCGACGAGGGAGAGGGCAAGCGAACTCAAACCGGGACGCCACAGCGAGAGGCCGAACGGGATCAGCGCCAATGCCGTCAGCACCGCCAGCGCGATCCAGGCGCGGCCTCCCATTAGGTCGCCGATCCGGTGGTGCACGTGGCCGCGATCCGCCGCCGACCAGGGAATCCCGCGAACCCATCGTCGTGCGATGGCCAAGGAGGCATCCAACAGGGGAAGAGCCAACAGCCCGATGGCCAGGGGGAGATTCCGTTCAGCCGGTAACTCCGTGCAGAGAACGGCCGAGACGAATCCCGCGACCAGGCTGCCGGAGTCGCCGAAGTAGACCCTGGCTCGGGGGAGGTTGAACGCCAGCACGCCGAGCACGGCGCCGGCCATGACGGCGAGCGGCAGCATCGTCACGCCTGCCGCGGCGAGGCCGGCCAGCGCGATCAGCGTCACCATGCCAAGCAGGCCGTCGAGTCCGTCGATCAGGTTGAACGCGTTGGTGACGAAGAGGATCCACCCGACGAGCACCAGGTCGGCCCAGCCGCCCAGTTCGACGCGCGACATCCCGAGACCCGGAGCGCCGACTACCGGAAGGCCGACGCCGCCAACCGCCACGACGAGGGCGGCGAGGAATTGCACCGCGAGCTTCGACCGTGCATGCACGTGCCGCAGGTCGTCGACGACGCCGACACCCCAGACCAGCGCGGTGCCCGCCGCGAGGATCCAACCCCGCTCGAAGCCGACGATCAGCCCTACCATCGTGATGGGGCCGAGAACCCATCCGCCGACCTGCGGCTTGGAGGCTTCGTGATTCCGTCGCCCCCCCGGTAGCGCCCGGGCGGCCGTGCCCGGGCCGATCCTGCGCACGAGGAACAGGAGTCCGGCGACGGCCGACGCGGCCGACATGACGAGGGCGGTCGCCGGCCGGACCTGATCGAGCAGGGCGAGCCAGACCGAGGCGAACGCTGTCAAACCGACCGCGACGAACAGGGGGCGCGCGGCGACCTGACCCGTGACGGCCGCCGACCGGGATCCGAACGGGACGGTCGGGTGCGCGAGGTCAGGCTGATCGTCTGGCGCCATCAGCTCCTCCCCCCGGGGAAGCCAGCCACGAACCCTCGGGCACGAGACTACCGCGACCGCCGTACACCATGAAGCAGAAGGACGACGCGGCGCCATCGCCCCCTTGGTCGCGGAGAGGGGGCGAGCCGGCTGCAACTCCGGGATGGAGTGCGGGACTCGAACGGCAACGGCGCGCATGGCACACCGATGCGGCAGGGGCGCCCCCCGGCGCCATCACCCGGACGGCGTCGCGACCGTACGCCAGAGTGGCTCGCCGTCGCCGAGCCATGCCTCGAGCAGATCCATCTCCGTGGCCGCGAGCAGGCCGGCACCGCACAGCGCCTCGTAGCACGTCGCCAGATTCGCCGCGACGGCGGATTCGCCCGGATCAAGGGTCAATCCCTCCAGCACCTCCACCAGCCATTCGCTCCGCGTCTGCACCTCGACCTCGTCGCGGAAGTCCAGGAGCAGGTCGTGGGCATTCCGCTCCTGCACGACCTCGGGAGGGTGGTGGACGACCCCCTGCCCAAGTTCTCGAAGGCATCGCTGCGCAACGTAGCTGCGCCAGATGTCCGTGCTCCGAAAGGCGCAGGTGCTCGGCAGATACATCAGCGGGAACGCGAGCGGCCACCACCACGTGCTCTGGCTGTTGAAGGGATGCCACGCGCCGGGCGGAACCCAACGACTCGGCCCGTCCGGGAAGTGGATCGGCTCCGTCCCGATGACCAACCGGTGTACCGCATCGACGTCCGGCGCACCGTCGGCCATCCCTTGCTGCACCGATGAACGAACGGGGCGCTCCTGCAGGTCGAAGTCGGTCCACGTCGCGGGCTCGTGGATGTGACGCAGCGGGAAGCCGCGTGGCCAGATGGCGTCCCCCGACAACGCGCGATACGAGTTCTTCCACCGGTGCCCGTCGAAACGGCGGGCCGTGGCCACCTCATGTCGTCGCGCCCACCGATCGTTCGGTGCATTGTCGTCGTCGGTTTCGTAGATGCACGCGGCACCCCGCTGGACCGCGAGCAGGTATCCGATGTTCTTGCGTGCGTAGTGACCCACGGGCAGCGACCGTGCAAGCCGCAACGGCAACGCCTGCTGCGACGGGAGATCCACGAAGTCACAGCCGTCGAGAACGAACGAAGCCGGGCCCTTCCGGTCTCCGATGACGATCGTGGTCCCCCCTTCGGCCGCGACTCGTGATGCGAACCGCCGCATGCACCATGTCGGAGGCTGAACGGTGGTGACGACGCATGCGAAGTCGGCAGACATCGAGAACTCCCACGCTCGGCGGAAGAGAAGTCTACGGCGTGATCGCCTCGGCGGATCCGCCGGGCCCCGCCGACGAAGCCAGCCAGGCTTGGAACATCAACACCGACCAGAGGCGACGCCCACCGTCTTCGTGACCGGACCGGTGCCGCTCGCAGAGTCGGCTCACGACCGCCGCATCGAGCAGGCCGTCGCGGCGCAGCCGGGTCTCCGAAAGCAGATCCGTCATCCATCCCGCGAGCGGCCCGCGCAACCAGGCATCGAGAGGGACCGAGAAACCCTGCTTGGGGCGATCGACGAGGTCCGCGGGAAGGCGGCGATGCAGGAGGGCGCGCAACACACGCTTTCCCTGATCACGGCCGACGAGGAAGGCATCGGGCAGTCGCCAGGCGAGATCGAAGACCGCCGGCGCGAGAAACGGCGCACGGGCCTCGAGGCCGACGCCCATCGTGGCACGATCGACCTTCACCAGGAGGTCGTCCGGTAGGTACGACAGCGTGTCGGCCCATTGCAGCGCCCTGCCTCGACCCAGACCCGGCGGGACCTCGGCTGCCGCGGGGGGGAGCCTCGTCGCCCGCCCCGTGTCGCCGCCGACCACCGGACTCTCTCGCCAGATCACGTGGAGATTCCGCTGCACCCGCATCGCGTTCGGGGCGCGCGCCGCCCACCCGGCACGATGATCCGCGAGCACCTGCCGCCACCACCAGGTCCGCTTCGAAGCCGATCGATACCAGTCGTAGCCGCCGAACAGTTCGTCCCCCCCGTCCCCGCCCAACACCACTGTGACCCGCTCGCGCGCGAGCGCCGCGACGAGGGACGTGGGAATCTCCGACGAGTCCGCAAATGGCTCGTCCCAGCGACGAGAGAGATCCGGGATGACGGCCAGGGCCTCGTTGGCTCCGACGCGCAGCGTCGTCGCATCGCGTCCGAGATGCCGTGCGACGGCCTGCGCGAAGGGTGCCTCATCGTGGGCGCTGTCATCGAAGCCAATCGTGAACGTCTCGACGCTCGCCTCGCGTGGGAGCGCTCCGAGAACGCACGTCGAGTCCACCCCGCCCGACAACAGCACCCCGACCGGAACGTCGGCGCGCAGCCGGGCCGATACGGACGCAGCGAGCGCGTCTTCGACCGCATCGACGGCCTCGTCGAAGGTGCCCGTCCACGCTCTCCCTCGCGCGGCACGAACCGCCGCCGAGGCGCTCCACCAGGCGAGACGCTCCGGGGGCCGCGTCGCTCGCTCGCGAACGACCACCAACTCGCCCGGCGCCACCTTGTGGAGATCGGCGTAGATGCATCGCGAACCGCCGATCCACCCGAGCGCGAAGTATTCTCGAACCGCCGCGTCCGAGAGACGGGCATCGAATCCCGGTGCACGCCGCAGCGCGGCGAGCTGCGATCCGAAGACGAGTCCACGTGCCGTTCGCCCGTAGTAGAGGGGCTTCTCTCCGAACCGGTCGCGAACGAGCACCAGGCGCCGTTCGCGTCGATCCCAGAGCGCGAACGCGAACATCCCGTCGCTGCGGTCAAGAGCCTTCTCGACGCCCCATCGAGCGATGGCTTCCAACAGCACTTCCGTATCGGAGTGTCCGCGCCACGAGGGAGCCTCTCCGCGCTCCTCGAGATCCTGGCGCAGGTTCGTTGCGTTGTAGATCTCGCCGTTCATCGCGAGGACGAAGCGCCCGTCGGCGGTAGCCATCGGCTGCGCGCCGGCCGGGCTCAAGTCCACGACGGCGAGGCGACGGAAGCCGATCGCCATCCCGACCTGGGGATCGACCCAGGTGCCCTCGTCGTCCGGTCCGCGCGAGATCAACGGCGCCGCCAGTCGGCGCGCGATCGCGCCGAGCGATTCGCGATCCACGCTGGGTTCGTCCAACCAGATCCCGACGAGCCCGCACATGCGATCAGGCCTCGCCGCCCCGTCTGGCCATCACGAGGCGGCCCACGATGTCCGGGAGGTGCGTACGCGCCCTCCAGCCGAGCACGTGCGCGGCCTTGGTCGGATCGCCGCGATTGGCACGGATCTCGTAGGGACGGAACAGGGCGGTATCGCTCCGGACATGCTCCCCCGCGTCGAGGCCGACCGCCTGGAAGGCGAGGTCCACGAACTCCTGCAAGGCATGCGATTCCCCGGTCGCGATCACGAAGTCGTCCGGTTCGTCGTGCTGAAGGATCGCGTGCATCGCCTCCACGTACTCGGGCGCCCAGCCCCAATCCCGCCGGATCGTGAGGTCGCCGAGGATCAGCGGGCGTCGGTCACCGTCGGCGATCCGACAGGCCGCGGTGACGATCTTGCTCGTCACGAAACCATCGGGGCGGAGCGGGGACTCGTGATTGAACAGGATCCCCGAACTCGCGAACAATCCCCAGGCGGTCCGGGCGTGCCGGGTCAGCGCGTGACCCACCGCCTTGGCTCGGCCGTAGGGGCTGATCGCCCTCATGGGCGTTGTCTCGTTCGCCGCTCGATCACCGAGGTCCCCGAACATCTCGGAGGACGAAGCCGTGTACACGCGGGCCCGGGGAACCACGTCCCGCACCCCCAGGAGCAGTTCCACGGCACCTCGAACAAGGGCCCCGCACGTTCCGTGCGGGTCTCGAAAGGAGGCCCCGACCGACGACGGCCCGGCGAGCCCGTACACCTCCGAGGGTTGCACCTCGCGCAGGATGGCTCGCGCGGCCTCCTCGTCGGGCAATTGCAGGGGATGCCCTTTGACCTGCGACGCAATCCCCAACCGATGCAGGTTGTGCGCCCGAGCGACGGAATCCACCGATGCGCCGGTCCCGTGGACCTCGTAGTCGCTCGCTAGG
>CAZPGF010000047.1:0-19224 GCA_964586025.1 uncultured Planctomycetales bacterium | reverse complement strand
CGCGTCGCTTCCCACGTCTGGAACGCGATCCGCGACGAGTTCCTGGACGTCGTCGTCACGGGCTTCAGCGCGCACGCGGGGCGCGCGACGATCGCGTTCACGACGCTCGGGCCCGGTGATCGGCCGACCCGCGCCCATCGTCGCGTCCTCGTGCCGGACGACCCGACGGCGCGGGTCGGCGATCTGTTGCTGGGCGAGGCGAACAGCTGGGATCTCGCGGTCGAGCCGGGCGTGTCGTACCAGATCACCCCGACCGAGGGATCAGCGGGCCGCGTCCACCTCGTGCTGCGCGGTGAGAGCGACGTGGTGCTCGCCGACAGCGAGGTCGGCGCTCTCGCGTCGAGACCGCATCCGCCCCTGCGCTTCGTCGCGCCGGATCCGCTGCCCGCCGCACCCGCGGATCGCGCGGACGCGCCGTTGCGTCTCGACGTGCGAGGGTCGTTCGACGGCGGCGGTTCGTACGGCCTGTCGCTGCGCCGCCTTGCCGAAGGGGAGACGGTCGATCCCCCGACGCCCGTCGCGCCCGAGTCAGACGCAAGCGTGGTGCTGGAGGCGGGTGCGTCGCCGGTCGTTCGCGCGCGCGCCGGAGACCTCGTGCTCGTGCACGTTCCCGCGGCGAACGACAACCCGTACTTCGCCCAGATCCGTCGCGGCGAGCGGTGGATCGCTGCGGAGGGGCTCGGGCGCGAACAGCGCGCGCGCACGCACTACGGGGCGGGCATGACGTGGTTCCAGCCGTATCGGACCGGCACCTTCCGTTTCGTCGGCGCGCGCGGGCCGGCTCCTTCGGCGGACGTCCAACTGCTCGATCGCGCCTCGCTCGGGGGCGCGCCGATCCATCTCGGAACCGGGCTCGATCCGGAGGTGCGGGCCCGGCTCGACCGTGGGTGGCGCCTCGTCGCGCTGGGGGCGTGCATGCCCGGTTGGGACTACCTGTTCGTGTTGCGCGGCGCGCCGACGAGCGGGATCGCGATGCGCGTCCTCGGTCCAGACGGAAAGCGCGTCGCGGAACGACCCGCAAGCGGCGGCACGACGTTCTCGCCGGGACTCGGCCCGACCCTTCGCTTTCGCGCTTCGCGCCCGGGGATCTATCGCCTCGAAGCGCGCGATCCGTCCGGTCGCATCGTCTCCGCGCTCCTGCGTCAGGCCGAAGACGTCCGTTGACGCAGCGACCCGCGATCAGCGACGCATGCCGACGCGGAAAGCGCCTTCCCAGCCGAGCGGGTTCTGTTCCTCGATCAGGAACTCGCCGTTGTTGAGCCGGTCCGCCTTCTCGGGTCCGACGATCTCGGCGGTCCGCGCGCGGCGCTTGGCGTCGAGTTCCATCACGCCGCCGATGTTGTTGATCACCTTCGGCAGGTACTTGCCGACGACCTGCATCCGCTTGGTCGGGTCGCTCTTCGCGCCCTGCACGTCCCGTCGCACCTCTTCGGGATCGCCGTCCTCGCCCGCCACCAGGCGATAGGCGTCGTTCTCGATCTCGGTGTAGAGGTCGCGAAGCGCCTGCTCCTGCGCGGCGTCGAGATCGAGTTCGCGCGCGGCATCGGCGAGAGTGACCCGGCGGGGGGCGGGCCGCGCGGGTTCGTCGTCCTCCGCCTCCCGGTCGCGCTCCGCACGAAGTGCTTCCTGCACGCTGTCCTTCATCTGCTGCGACAGCTTCTCGGCGACGCCCGCGGCGAGCCGTTCCATCGTCGTGGTGTCGATCGTCGGCTGACCGGACAGGACGCCCGGCACCGACGACGCGCGTCCGGACGACCGCAGCGAGGGGGCGTCGCTCGCGCTCTCCATCCCCCCGTCCACCAGGCGACGCTCGATCGCGGCGAGCCGCTCGGCGATCGAGGCCCCCGATGCGTCACCCATCACGCCGATCTCGTTCGGGCGCGGCGCCCCGGGCGCGAACGTGTGGACGAGGAAGCCGCCGGCGGCGCCGCCGAGGGCCGAAGCAAGGAGGAGGGCGAGGAAGCGTTCCACGCGGCGCATCCTACCCGCGCCGCCGTGGGGCACCGTGCACGCCACGGGCGTGCGCGCCGAGTGGGGTAGCCTTCGCCCCATGCACCCGCGTTCGCCGTCCGCCTTCCCCCGCATCGGCCGAGGGATCGGCCTGCTGCTGCTCGTGGCCCTCCTCGGTTCGGCCGTCCGCGAGGGTTCGATCGCCGCCGCCGCTCCCGATCCCGGAACGGATGCGTCGAGCCTCGTGGCCGGATCGCTGCAGGAGGTCTCCCTGTCGAGGCGGTCTCCACGCCGCCGCTTCGTGTTCGACGCGCCCCCGGGGACGACGCGCATCGATCTCGTGGTGTGCGCCCACGATCGCTCGATCGACGTCGATGTGTTCCTCCGTTGGGGACGTCCGTTCGCGCTCGACCCCGTTCGCGAGGCCGACCTCTCGGGACGTACCGAGGAGGGCGTCGAGTTCGTCGCGATCGAAGGACCGCTCGCGACGGGCCGTTGGTACGTCTGGATCGAACTCGAGGAGCCGTACACGCCCGTCGACGCCAGCGTGTTCTTGCGATTCGCGCCGGGGCCCCACGCCGACGTCGTCCTTCCCGGGGAGGTTCGCCCGCTCGTCGCCGCGCGCGAACAGACGCGGGGTTGGCACGGGCGCTTGCTCGGCGTCGAGCCGCCGCGTGGCGCGCAGGCGCGATTGCGACGCCTCACGTCCGACGCACGCGGCGATCGACGCGTCGAGGCCGCGCCACGCCTCGAACTCGAGCTGCGCGGTGCCACGGATGTCGGGTCGTCGCACGAAGTCCTCGGCGCATCGGGCGACGGCGGCGCGTCGCGCGACGACACTTCGATGGCGGAAGGCCCGCTCGCCGTGCTCGCTTGGCGCATCGCGAGGCCGACGGAAGGGCCGGGCAGTCGAATCGAGGACGACATCGCCTACGGGGTCGAGTTCGCCTACTCCCTCGGCGGTGTCCGTCCGTCGAGGCAGGACCGTGATCCGTACGGTGTGCCGACCTTCAAGGACAGGGTGCGCGTCGTCACCCAGGGATCGAGGACCGTGTCGTTCGACGTGCCCGACGGCACCCGTTCCGTGCGTGTCACCGCGACGCCGAGGCCGGCGGCGGACGTCGAACTCTTCCTGCGCGTCGGCAAGCCAGCCGATGCGGAAGCGGGGGATGCGGACTGGTTCGCGCTGTCCATCGACGAGGTCGAGACGATCGTTGCGGGAGGTGACGGCGTCCTGCCCGCGGGTCGTTACTACCTCACGGTGGAGGTGCTTTCGTCGGAGGAGGACGTGCGCGTCGAGATCGAAACGACGTTCGACGCGACCGATCCGTCGCGACCGATTCCGACCCCGCAGAGGCTCGAGCCGGCGCGGTTCCACGCGGACCGGATCGACCCGGCCGAGCGGGCGTTCCGGTGGTATCGGATCGATGTGCCCGAGGGTGCGACCGCTGTTGGCGCCCAGATCTGGAACGCGACCGGCCCCCTCGATTTGGTGTTCGCGCGGCCCAATGATGGGGGACTGATCGCGAGAAGCATGTCGGCCGCCGCCGACGAGCGACTCGTATGGAACTGGGGCGCGCCCCTCGCGGTGAGTCGTCCGCTCTGGCTCGGCGTCCTGGCGCGCGATCCGTACGAGGAGGAGGCCACGTTCCAGGTCGCCTGGAGCCCGGAGTCCGCGCCGATCCCCTCCCTGCCCGAGGGCTGGCCCGCGGCGGGACGGCGTCGTGACGGCAACCCGATGCCGCGGAACCAGGCCGGCTGCGTCGAGATCACGCTCGATGACGGAAGCGGCGGCAGCGGCGCCTGCGTCTCGCCCCGCGGCCTGATCCTCACCTGCCGGCACGTGCTCGAGTTGGACGACTCGGACGACCTTCAGCGCGACGGGATCCTCGTCGCGTTCCCGTTGCGGTCGGACCGCCCCCCGTCGTACGCATTCCGCGCGTACCTCCTCGCCGAGGATGAGGACCTGGACCTCGCGCTCCTGCGCATCGACGAAGACGTGTTCGGGCGACCGTTCGAACCGACGAACGTTCGACCCTATCTCGAACTCGGATCGACCGACGGCCTCGACCTCGGCGACATCGTCACCGTCTACGGCTATCCGGCGGACGGCTCGGAGCGCAGCCGGACGCCGTTGACGCTCACCCGCGGGGTGATCGCGGGGCTCGAGGCCGGCGCCGATGGAGGCCTGCGTTGGATCAAGACCGACGCCTGGATCGGCTCCGGCCACAGTGGCGGCGTCCTCGCCGACGGCGAGGGGCGCCTGATCGCGGTGCCGACGGCGACCCTCGGCGACCTCGAGTCGGTCGGGCTGGCCGTGCCCATCTCGCTGCTGCCGGCCGCCTGGATGGAACGCATCCGCGAGGACCGCTGACCGCGAGCGCTCCGCCTTCGCTCGGGGCCGGAGGCGGTCCGCTGCTACCCTCCGCCGTTCCCGTTCGGAAGGGGGCCCCGGCGACGGCGGGCCCCACGGGGCGGTCCGACGCGGGCCGGCGGAGGTCGCGATGACGAAGCAGAAGCCGCGCCCGCGAGCGAGGCCTCATGGGCAGACGGCCCGCCCCGGCGATCCGGTCAGCGCGGTGCGCGCGCCCAAGGCGCCGCGTCTCGCGCGCAAGGTCTGGCTGCTCGGCCCGGAGATCTCCCGGCTGACCGTTCTCGCGAATGCCCTTCACGCCGCCGGTCACGAGTGGCGCATCGCCGAGGTCAGCACCGAACTCGCGCAGCAACTCCGCGACTTCCGCCCCGACCTGATCGTCGTGGACATGCAGGACCAGCCCGAGCGCGGTCGCCACACCGGGCAGCAACTGCGCGCCGACCGCGCGACGCGCCAACTTCCCATCGTGCTCGCCGGCCTCTCCGTGAAGGAGGAGGCCGACAAGAGCGACAAGCAGATCACGGGACCGACGCGCCGCTACGTGCTACCGGTCGATGCCCCGTCCGTCATCAACGCGATCCTCGCGGAACTGCACTGACCTCGGCGCGTGCCGAAGTCGTAGAGGGAGACGTCATGGCCGACCGGATGCGTACCGAACGGGATTCGCTGGGCGACGTAATGGTTCCCGCGAAGCGGATGTGGGGCGCGCAGACGCAGCGCGCCGTCGACAACTTCCGTGTGTCCGGAAGGACGATGCCGCGGGAGTTCCTGCACGCCCTCGCGGCGATCAAGTCCGCCGCCGCCGAGGCGAACCTGGACCTGAAGCTGCTGCCCGCGAAGCACGCGCAGGCCATCCGCCGCGCCGCCGACGCGATCGCCGCGGGCGAACACGACGACGAGTTCCCGATCGACGTGTTCCAGACCGGTTCGGGCACCTCGACCAACATGAACATGAACGAGGTGATCGCGAACCTCGCCAACACGGCGCTCGGCGGGAAGCCCGCGTCGAACATCCCGGTCCACCCGAACGACCACGTCAACCTCGGCCAGTCGAGCAACGACGTGATCCCGACCGCGCTCCACGCGAGCGTCGCGCGCCTCGTGCGGCGCCGGCTCCTTCCGGTGATGGGCGATCTCGCGGCCTCCCTGCTCGCGATCGCCGAGTCGACCGACGACGTCGTGAAGGTCGGACGCACGCATCTGCAGGATGCGACGCCGGTGCGGATGGGGCAGGTGTTCCGCGGCCACGCCGCGCAGGTCGCTCACTCCTGTCAGCGCCTCGCGCTCGCGTACGACGGGCTGCTCGAGGTGGCGCTCGGCGGCACCGCCGTCGGCACCGGCATCGGCACGCACCCCACGTTCGCCGGGCTCGCGGTCCAGCATCTCGGAGAACGGCTCGACCTGCCGCTGCGCGAGGCGCGCAACCACTTCGAGCAGCAGGGTGGCCGCGAGGCGTGCGTGTTCTTTGCGGGTGCACTCGGCGCGGCGGCGGCGGCCCTCACGAAGGTCGCCAACGACATCCGATGGCTCGGCTCGGGCCCACGTTGCGGACTCGGCGAGTTGAAACTCCCCGTGCTGCAGCCGGGCAGCTCGATCATGCCGGGCAAGGTGAACCCGGTGATGGCCGAGAGCCTGATCATGGCGTGCCAACTGATCCAGGGCTACGTGACCACCGTGAACGTCGCTGGGTCGTCGGGCAACTTCGAGTTGAACGTCTCGCTGCCGCTCCTCGCGGACGTGTTGATCGACGGTGTGAACGTCCTCGCCGGTGCGGTCGAAGGCTTCGACCACCGTTGCGTGCGCGGGCTGGAGGTCGATCGGGCGCGGGTCGAGTCGATCGTCGAGAACAGCCTCATGCTCGCGACGGCGCTCGCGCCCCGCATCGGCTACGACGCCGCCGCCAAGCTCGCCAAGGAGGCGTACGCGAGCGGCCGCACGATCCGCGCGCTCGCCGAGGAGCAGGGCGTGCTTCCCGCCCCCGAACTCGCGAAGGTGCTCGACCTGCGACGCATGACCGAACCGGGACGGTGACTCCGGCGGGCGTGGGAACCTGGACGTCGGCGGCGGATCAGTTCCCGAGGTAGTTCGCGAGCGCGGCGATCGCCAGGAACAACGCGAGCAGGATCAGCAGCCAGTTGAGTCGGCGCTCGGTCGTGGGCGCATGCGGCTGGACGGTCGGCGCGGGTTCCGGGATGTGGGTCGATGGGGGCGCCGACTCGCTCGGAGGGGACGCCGGCGAGGACGACGGGGACGTCGGCGTCGCGGTCGGCGCGGGTGACGTCGCCGTGAGCGTGGCGATCGACGCCGGTCGGGCCGGCGTCGCGCGGGCCGACGGCGAGGGGACGACGACGGTGTTCGTCGCGCGCGCCGCCGTCTCGGCGGCGACGACGCGCTTCTCGAGCGACTCGACGCGTTGCAGCAGGGCGGCGAGGCCTTGCCGCATCCCGTCCACCGACTCCTTCGTCGCGACGTCGCGCGGGCGCGAGGCGATCTCCTCGCCGAGGCGCTGTTCGAGACCGCGAACATCGGTCGCGAGACGGCCGACCTCTCCGCCGAGGCGCTCGAGGTCGGGTGCGGCACGCTCGACGGACGTGCGAAGCGCGGCGAGCGCGGACGCGTACGGCGCGACGCGCGAATCGGCGACGCGACCTGCGGCCTCCTCCGAGGCGGCGACGGTCGCCGCGAGTCCCTCGTCGATCCGCCGTCGGGTCGACTCGATCCCGTCGGACAGGCCGCGGATGCCCTGCGCGAGATCGCGCTCGCGCCCGGCGAGCCGTCCGTAGAGCCAACCGAGGGCACCGACGCCGATGCCGGCCGCGATGACGAGCAGGGGGACGAGCATGGGTCGAGACTCTACCCCGGGCGGAGGTGGTTTCGTCGCTGCGACGGTGCGGGTTACGGGACGGCGATCGGGAGGGGATGCCCGCGCAACTCGAGCAGGCGCTCGATCACGGCGCCGAGCATCACGTCCGGCGTGGATGCGCCGGCGGTCAGGCCGACGAGCAGGTCGCCGTCGAGGCGCAGCCAGTCCACGCCGGTCGCCTCGTCGCGGCGGTGGATCGGCTTGTGCCGGATCCGCGAGGCGTCGAGAAGGCACTCGGGGCCGGTGATGTGCCAGGCGCGAACGGCGCCGTCGGCCATCTCGGCGAGGTGGCCGGTGTTCGACGAGTTGTAACCGCCGATCACCAGCAGGAGATCGAGCGGTTCTCGGATCAGCTCCGCGAGGGCGTCCTGCCGATCCTGCGTCGCGCTGCAGATCGTGTCGAACGAGCGGAAGCGCGCCGGGTCCGCCGCGTCGCCGTATCGCTGCTGCAATGCATCGCCGACCGCACGGGCGATCGCGAGGGACTCGCTGGAGAGCATCGTCGTCTGGTTGGCGACGCCGATCCGAGCGAGGTGCAGGTCGGGGTCGAAGCCCGGCGAGGACTTGGGCGGAGCGAAGCGGGCGAGGAACGCATCGCGATTCATCCGACCGAGAATCGCGTCGACGACGAGACGAGCCTCCTCGAGGTCCAGCACGACGAGGCTGTGCGCGCCGAGGTGAAGGCTCGCGCGGCTGACCGTCGCGCGCGTCTCCTCGTGGTTCGCCTTGCCGTGCACGAGCGAGGTCAGGCCGTCGCGCGCGTACCGCTCGACGTTCTTCCACACGTTCAGCACGCTGCCGCACGTCGTGTCGACGAGGACCGCGCCGCTCGCACGCAGCGCCGCAAACTGCTCCGTCGTGACGCCGAACGCGGGCAGCACGACGACATCGTCGGCGCGGATCGCCGACTCGTCGGGCACCTCGTCGTCACCGAGGAAGCGGATGCCGAGATCGCGGAGCCGCCCGTTCACGCGCGGATTGTGGATGATCTCGCCGGTCAGAACGATGCGCCGGTCGGGGAAGCGGTGCAGCGTCTCGTAGGCGTAGTCGACCGACCGCTCGACGCCGTAGCAGAAGCCCCACTCGCGCGCGAGGCGCAGCGTCGTCGTCGCTCCGTCGGGTCGGCGGAAGGTGAGCGCGTAGGCGTTGTCGCGAAACGCCGCCGCCCAATCCGAGCGGTACTCTGAGGCCACCTGACCGCGCACCTCCTGGCGCAGGCCGAGCCCCTTGCGGAAGTAGCGCTGCTCGGACGCGTCGGCGGCGGGCGATTCGAGCGAGCGAGGCGACGAGGGGGGAGGCGAGGACGTCACGCGGCGGACCGTATCACCGCCCGGGCGGCTCGGGGTCGGTCGGGCGGGTCAGGGTGAGCACGGCCTCGTCGGCGACGCCCGGCGGCAGTTCCCGGCGCTGGCGAACGGGCCGGTAGCCCGGCGCGCGGGCGAGGGCGTAGACCATGCCGACGGGCACGTTCGTGAACGTCCGGGCTCCCCCCGCGTCGACCGGGGCCCAGCGCACGTCGTGCAACGCCTCGAAGCCCACCTCCGCGCGCTCGGGAACGTCGCCCGACTCGGTGCGGACGCGGATCGCGAGCGTGCCGATCGTCGCGCGGACGACACCGTCGTCGGTCGCGTCGCGCCGCGAATCCTCGTCGATGGACTCGGTCGGCCGCCCGAGATCGGGGGGAGGCGGCGCCTTCCTCTGGAGCAGCAGCATGCCGCCCACGAGGACCGCGATCAGGACGGCGGAGGTGAGGAGGAACCGCACGCCGGCATACTATCCGTTCAGGCCCCGCGCTCCGCGCACGACTCCGATGGCGACCGACCGGCCCGAGGCGTGGATTCCCTTCGCGTCCACCGCCGGTCCGGGTTCGCAGGCGGGGTTCGGAAGGTCGCCGTGGAGGGCGGCGTGTGGTTTCGTCCACTCTAGCCCGACACGGCGGCCTGAGCGCCCCCGATCTGCGAAGCCGCACGACCGCAAGGTCAGAGACTCCCTGAACGGATACCCGGCATGCGATCGCCCGCCCGCGCGCTTGACGCCCGACCAACGGCCCCGACGCTGCGCGCATGCCCCGCGTCGTCTCGCTCGTCACCTTCTCGATCGCCGCCTGTCACCGCGAGGAGTTCCTGCGCCGCGCCCGCGACGAACTGAAGCCGTACTGGGAGTCGCACGGCAGCACGTGCTACGAGATCTACGAGGAGATGGGACCGACCGGTCCGACCGGACGGCTCGTCGAAGTGAACGTCCTGCCCGATCGGAACGCCTACACCGAGATGAGCCGCTTCGTGCGCGAGAGCGGATCGCTTCCGGAGATCGCCTACCGGCACGTCAGCGATCCGCAGTTCCAGGTGATGGAATTGCGCGTCGGCGCTCCGACGTGAGCGAGGCGCGACCCGCGGTGACGTTTCGCGGCGTCGCGAAGCGGTTCGGCGACGTCGCCGTCCTCGACGCGCTGGACCTCGATGTGCGTGCCGGCGAGGTCGTCGCGCTGATCGGTCCGAGCGGCGCGGGCAAGAGCACGCTCCTGCGGCTGGTCAACGGCCTGGAGACGCGCGATGCGGGCGCGCTCTCGGTGCTCGACGTGGAGGTTCCGCTTTCCGGTCCCGCCGCCGACCCCGCGTCGCGATGGTGGCTCGCGCTGCGGCGTCGCATCGGCTTCGTGTTCCAGGCATTCCACCTGCACCCGCATCTCACCGCCATCGAGAACCTCACGCTCGCGCCGACCCGCGTCCACGGTTGGGAGCGAGCTCGCGCCGACGAACGGGCGAGGGCGCTGCTCGCGCGAGTCGGGGTCGAGGGCAAGGCGGGCGCACTTCCCGCCGCGCTGTCCGGGGGACAGCAGCAGCGAGTCGCGATCGCGCGAGCCATGATGATGGATCCCGAGATCGTGCTCTTCGATGAGCCGACCTCGGCGCTCGACCCGGAGATGACCGCGGAGGTCCTCGACGCGGTTCGCGACCTCGCGACGGAACGACGACGCACGATCCTCGTGGTCACGCACGAACTGGGGTTCGCGCGCGAGGTCGCCGATCGCGTCGCGTTCCTGGCCGACGGCCGCGTGTTGGAGGTCGGGGCGCCGGGCGACGTGCTGGAAGCGCCACGTCACCCGCGGACGCGTGCCTTCCTCGACCGGGTGCTCGCGCTCCGTCCGCGCGGCGAGGCCCACCGATGAGGTCGCGCGTCGCCGCCGCGTTCGGCCTCGCGCTCTCTCTCGTGGCCGGTCTCGCGACGGCCGACGCCGGTCCGGGGCCCGGACCGCCGCTCCGTCCGAAGCCCGGCAACACCGACGAGATGCTCTGGGCCAAGGCCGAGCGCCTCCAGCCGACGCTCGCCAAGCACATCTCGCCGGAGGGTCTGCTCGTGTACGAACACACGCGCGGCGCCGGACCGGACGAACTGTCGCACGAGGTGCTGCTGTTGTCGGATCCGGCGATCTGGACCGGCTGCACGCTCGGGGCGCAGGCGTGCCGTTGGCACGTGACGCGCGATCCCGACGCGCTGGCGCTCGTCGATCGCCTGCTGCAGGGAGTCGAGTTCCTCGCCGAGGTGACCGGGGTGCGAGGCCGGCTCTGCCGGAGCGCGGGGCGCCTCCTGCCCGGGCGTCCGCGTCCGAAGGAGGTGAAGGACAGCCCGACGCTCCCCGGACGCGTGTTTCGGGACGACGTCAGCCGCGATCAGTTGACGGGTGTCGTGTTCGGCCTCGCGTTGACGCTGAAATTCGTCGAGGATCCGGCCATCTGGATGCGCGCCGACGCCGTCCTCGCCTCGATCGCGCGTCGCCTCGAGCGCGACGGGATGTGGCTTCGCGCGAGCGGTGGGCGGAAGACGGAGTTCGGCGAACTCCGTCCCGACGTGGATCTCATGCCGTTCGTGAAGAACGGTCCGCTCGCGGCGATCGGCTACGCGCCGTTCGTCGTGATGGCGGAACGTCCGGGCGATCCGTGGTGGCGCCGGCAGAAGGAGCGACTCGATCGCGACGGCTGGCGCGGCGCCCTCTCCGAACAGCACACGTGGCTCGCGGGACAGATCACCATGACGAACGTGAACATGGTCACGCTCGCATTGACATCGATCGCGCTGTGGGGGGGGCCCGTGGCAGGCGCGAACGCCCGGCAAGGATTGCGCGAGCTGTATGCCGCGACGCGCGGCTGGGGCAACGCGGGCACCGCCGCGATGCAACTGCTCGCGCGATCCGGAGCGAATCGCGAGGACCTCCTGGGCGAACTTCGCGTCGTGTTGCACGTCATGCCCGAACAGGAGGTGCCCTTCGTCGGAACGAGGTTCGTCCGGACCGGGCGCATCGCGGGTCCGCGCGCGCGCGGCATCTCCGACTGGGCGTGGAAGATCCAGGTCGACGGTGAGCATCGCGCGCCGCCCGGCGCCGCCCTCGATCCGGTGAAGACCTTCACGCACGCGGCGTGGCTGTTCGCGTACTGGATCGGGCGCGCGGCGGGCCACCTCACGCCGCGCGACGCGTCCGGCGGCGCCTCGCGGTGAACGAGGTGGACCGCGCGTCCCGCCCGGCGCGGTCGCGCGGCGTCGTCGCGCTCTGGGCGGGACAACTCGCCGTGGCGATGGGGGACGCCTCGTTCCTTCCGTGCGTCGGATGGCTGGCGTCGGAAGTGACCGGCGAGCGCGATCGCGTCGGTCACGTGATCGCCGCGGCGACCGTCCCGGTGCTCCTGTTCGCACCCTGGGCCGGCGTGTGGGCGGATCGCGTGCGCCGCAAGCGATTGCTCGTCGCGAGCGCGGCGTTGCGTGCGGGCCTGCTCGTCGCGTTCGTCGCCGCGGCGGGGTCGGGTCTACCGATCTCGTTCGCGTCGTTGCTCGGCCTCGCGTTCCTGCTCGGGACGTTCGCCACGCCGTTCGTGCCGGCTCGCGACGCGTTGCTGCCCACCCTCGTCGAAGGACGCCGACTCGCGACGTGGAACGCGGCCATCCATGGGTCGTCGACGACCGCCATGCTGCTGGGCCTCGTCGTCGGCGGCGTGCTCCTCGCGTCGGGCGTCGGCGGTGCCGACGCGACGGATCGCGTGCTGTTCGTCCTCGCGGCGAACGGCGTCGTGTACGCCGTCGCGGCGATCGTGCTCGCACGCATCGGGGAGCCGGCGCGCGAGCGAACGGCGGCGGCCACGCACTCGATGTGGCGGGATCTCAGCGGCGGCTTGGACGAGGCGCGACGCAATCCGCGCGTCGGTGCGTTGCTGGTGCTCACGGCGGTGAACAACCTCGCCCTGATGGGGCCCGCGCTCGTCGGTCCGGTGCTGCTGCTGAAGGACGAGTTGCGCCTTCCGCCCCAGCATCTCGCGTGGTTTGAGGCCGCGATGGCGCTCGGGATGCTGATCGGCGCGCTGGCGTTCGCGCGTTTCGGACACGATCTCCCGTTCGGCCGCCTGCTGATGGTCGCGCTCGTGCTCGACGGGGCGACCTACCTGCCGTTCGTCTGGCTGGATGGCTACGCCGCGCTCGTCGCC
Source organism: uncultured Planctomycetales bacterium (assembly GCA_964586025.1). Taxonomy (GTDB): domain Bacteria; phylum Planctomycetota; class PLA2; order PLA2; family JAEUHO01; genus JACKGW01. Next base: position 6,566 of record CAZPGF010000047.1, on the reverse strand, counting down.
ACGATTCTCGTCCACGGCCTGTTCATCCCGGTGATCGTCATCGTGCGGACGACGCTGTTGCAGGCGGAGGTCCCCGAGGAACGGCGCGGCCAGGTGTTCGCGCTCGTCCACGTGACGGTCACCGGCATGACGGCGCTGTCGTGCCTCGGGGCCGGATGGCTCGCGGAACACTTCGGCGTGCGCGCGCTGTTCGCCGTGACCGGGGTGTTGGCGACCGTGTCCGGTATCGTCGGCTGGGCGTGGCTCGCACGCGACCTGGACCTCGCGCACGCCGGCCGACGGTTGGAGGGATCCGCATGACGACGAAGCCGTCCCGCCCGCGTCGGGAGTACGACGGGTTGCCGCTTCGTGCCGAGGACCTTCCCCCGGACGGGCTCGCGGCCGCGCGGCTCTGGTACGAGGAGGCGCTCGCGTGGTACGCGGCGCGCAGCGGCCCCGACGAGCCAGGGGCGGTCCACGGCAACGAGGTGGCCCTCGCGACGGCGACGGCGGACGGGCGCCCGTCGGTGCGGTTCGTCCTGCTCGGCTCGTTCGAGCCGGACGGCGTGCTCTTCTACACCGATCGCGAGAGCCGCAAGGGCGGCGAGTTGCGCACGAACCCGCATGCGGCGATGACGTTCTGGTGGCCCGCCTTCGAGCGTCAGGTGCGTCTCGAGGGCGTCGCGCGTCCGACCGACGACGCGACGAGTGACGCCTATCACGACGCGCGTCCGCGCGGCAGTCGGATCTCCGCCACCGCATCCCGGCAGAGCCGGCCGATCGAGAGTCGCGACGCGCTCGAGGCGGCGCGACGGGAGGTCGAACGGCGCTATCCGGACGGGCCCGTGCCTCGCCCCGCGCGATGGGGCGGTTTCCGACTCGAGCCCCGTCGCATCGAACTGTGGCAGGGAAGGCCCGACCGACTGCACGATCGCCTGCTGTACGAACGCCGCGACGATGGGACGTGGACCGTGACGCGGCTCCAGCCGTGAGCGACGACGACACCGCGTTCGAAGCGCTCCTCGTGATCGCCGCCGCCGGCGCGGTCGGCGATGCGCGACGAGTCGGCGCGGCGGCTTCTCGCGCCCGCGCCGCGGGCGTGTCGAGCGCACGCCTCGAGGACACGCTGCTGCAACTCGCTCCGTACGCGGGGTTCCCCCGGACGATCGCCGCGTTCCAGGCGGCGGTCGCATCTCTCGACGTGCCGCGCGCCGCCGTCGAGCCCGTCGCACCGGGGGACCCGCGCACGCGCGGCGCGCACGCGTTCGAGACCGTCTACGCCGACGCGAGCGATCGCGTCGCCGAGTCGCTGCGAGCCCTCCACCCGCTGCTCGCGCGATGGATCCAGGAGTTCGCCTACGGCCGAGTCCTGGCGCGCGATGGGCCGCTGTCGCTGCGCGAACGCGAGCTCCTCGCCGTGGCGTCGCTCGCCGCCCTCGGTGGGCTCGACGCGCCGCTCCTCGGCCACGCGCGCGCCGCGCGCCGACTCGGCGCGACCGATGCCGATCTCGAGCGCGCGTTCGCCGCGGCGGCCCCCCACGCCCCCAAAGCGAGCGGGGCCGCCGATCCAGGGGCGCGATAGGGTACGCACTCCCGTCCGGCCCCCCGCCCCATGAGGTGACGATGACGACCCAGCCTGCGCCCCGCACGAGTCGGCCCGATTGGGGAGCGGGCTGTCCCGGGCCGGTGCGGGCGCCTCGCGATCGGAAGCCGCTCGCGGCGTCGTGGGCGCTCGATGCACCCCGCCGGATGCTCCTGAACAACCTCGATCCCGAGGTCGCCGAGAACCCGGACGAACTGGTCGTCTACGGCGGCACCGGGCGTGCCGCGCGGTCGTGGTCCGCGGTGCGGACGATCCTCGACACGCTCGGGTCCATGCGCGGCGACGAGACGCTGCTCGTCCAGAGCGGCAAGCCGGTCGGCGTGATCCGGACGCACGAGGACGCGCCGCGCGTCCTCCTCGCGAACAGCCACCTCGTTCCGCACTGGGCGACGCGCGACGAGCACGCCCGCCTCGAGGCGCTGGGCCTGACGATGTACGGGCAGATGACGGCCGGATCGTGGATCTACATCGGCAGCCAGGGCATCGTCCAAGGCACCTACGAGACGTTCGCCGCCTGTGGTCGCACGCACTTCAACGGTGCGCTCAACGGCGAACTGATCGTCTCGGGCGGGCTCGGTGGCATGGGCGGGGCGCAGCCGCTCGCGGCGACGATGGCCGGCGCGACGTTCCTCGGCGCCGACGTCGATCCGACGCGCATCGACAAGCGCCTCGAGACCGGCTATCTCGACGAGCGGATCGACGATCTCGATGCGGCGATCGATCGCGCGTTCCGCGCGCGGGACGCCGGGGAGGCGGTTTCGATCGGCGTCGCGGCGAACGTCGTCGATCTCCTCGAACGCATGGTCGAGCGCAACCTCCTGCCGAGCGTCGTCACCGACCAGACGAGCGCGCACGACCCGCTGAACGGGTACGTTCCGACCGGACTCGACGTGGCCGCGGCGCGCGCGCTGCGCGCGACCGACCCGCGTGGCTACGAACGGCGCAGTCTCGCGACGATGAAGCGCCACGTCGAGCTGCTGCTCGAGTTGCAGCGTCGCGGCGCCGTCGCCTTCGACTACGGCAACAACCTGCGCGGGCATGCGACCGAAGGCGGAGCGGAGCACGCATTCGACATCGAGGGCTTCGTCCCGGCGTACATCCGACCGCTCTTCTGTCTCGGCAAAGGCCCGTTTCGCTGGGTCGCGTTGAGCGGCGATCCCGCGGACATCCATCGCACCGACGAACTCGTGCTCGAACTCTTCGGTGACGACGACTACCTCGAGACGTGGATTCGACTCGCGCGCGAGAAGATCCGCTTCCAGGGCTTGCCCGCCCGCATCTGCTGGCTGGGCTACGGCGAGCGCGTCCGCTTCGGCCTCGCCCTGAACGAACTGGTCGCTCGCGGCGAACTCAAGGCGCCGATCGTGATCGGTCGCGACCACCTCGACAGCGGTTCGGTCGCGAGTCCGTACCGTGAGACGGAGGGGATGCGCGACGGATCCGACGCGGTCGCGGACTGGCCGTTGCTCAACGCGCTCGCGAACACCGCCGGTGGCGCGACATGGGTCTCGCTGCATCACGGCGGGGGCGTCGGCATGGGCTACTCGATCCACGCCGGGCAGGTGATCGTCGCCGACGGCACGGCCGACGCGGCGCGGCGTCTCGAACGCGTGCTGACGATCGACCCCCAAATGGGCGTGCTGCGCCACGCGGACGCGGGGTACGATGCGGCGCTCGGTTTCGCGCGCAACAACGGGATCCGCGTGCCGATGACGGGTCGCTAGGGTTCGCCGTGGCGCGTTCCGCTCCGCGTCGGGCCGACCTCCTGCTGCTCGACGCGGCGGAGGTCGTCCGCTGTGACGACGGGCGACCGGGGCCCGCGGTCGGCGCCGCGGCGCGCGACCTCGGCGCGATCGAGCACGGGGGGGTCGCGATCCGCGACGGCCGGATCGTCGGGATCGGCCCGAGTGACCAGATCGCCAAGACGTTCGCGGCACCGCGTCGAGTCCGCCTGCGTGACCGCACCGTGTTGCCTGGCTTCGTCGAGTGCCACACGCATCCGGTGTTCGCGCGCTGGCGCGAGAGCGAGTTCGCGATGCGCGCGGAAGGCGCCGACTACGAGGCGATCCTCGCCGCGGGCGGCGGCATCCACGCCTCGGCGCGCGCGATGCGCGAGGCGTCGCGCGAGGATCTCGTCGCGGGGACGAGGCGGCGACTCGACGACCTCCTCGTGCACGGCGTCGTGGCGGCCGAAGGCAAGTCGGGCTACGGGCTCACGCCGGAGAGCGAACTCCTGTCGCTCGACGTCCTGCGGGAGGCGTCGCGCGATCACCCCGTCCACGTCGAACGCACGTTCCTCGGCGCCCATGTCGTCCCGACGTCCCATGCGGCCGATCGCGCGGGGTACGTTCGTCTCGTCACGGACACCATGCTGCCGGCGGTCGCGCGTCGCCGCCTGGCGCGATTCTGCGACGTGTTCGTCGAGCGAGGCGCGTTCACGACCGACGAGGCTCGAACGATCTTCGCCGCCGCGACGCGCCTCGGCCTGGTTCCGAAGGTCCATGCGGACCAGTTCCGCGACGGGGGCGGCGCCGAACTCGCTGCCGAGGTCGGGGCGATCAGCGCGGAACACGTCGACGCGACGGGCCCGGCGGGGCGCGCGGCCCTCGCGCGCGCCGGCGTCGTCGCGGTGCTGCTGCCGACCGCCGCGGTGTTCACGGGATTACGTGCGCGTCCGGACGGCCGCGCGCTGATCGATGCGGGCGTCGCGGTGGCGCTCTCGACGGATCTGAACCCCGGCACGAGTCCCACGGCCAACCTCCCTCTCGCCGCGGGGCTCGGCACGGCGTTGCTCGGCATGACGCCCGCGGAGGTCGTGACGGCGATCACCCGCAACGCCGCATGCGCGATCGGGCGCGACGAACGCTTCGGGCGTCTGGCGGTGGGTCGGATCGCCGACCTCGTCGTGCTCGACGCGCCGAGCCACGTGCATCTGTCGTACCGACTCGGGCAGAACCTCGTCGAGTCGGTGTGGGTGCGCGGAAGGCGGATTCCCCACCCCCGCTGACTTGAACCGGCCGTCGTCCACGCCGATCGTTCGCCCGCGACGGGGGCGGGGGACGATCCCGTCGCCGCGCGGGGGTGCGTGATGTGCGGGTTGGGCGGCATCGCCGGAGCGGTTGCGAACGGCCCGCACCTGGCGGATCGCCTCGCGCGCCTGCTCGATGCGTTGCGTCATCGCGGACCCGACGGCGACGGAACGTTCATCGACGAGGCCGCGGCGGCGGGCCTCGTCCACGCGCGGCTCGCGATCCTCGATCCGAGTTCGGCGGGCCGCCAGCCGATGGCGGATCCGACCGGGCGGTTTCGGATCGTCCTGAACGGCGAGATCTACAACTTTCGGGAACTGCGCGCCGCGTGCGAGGCGCAGGGGGACCGGTTCGTGTCGCAGAGCGACACCGAGGTCCTGCTCGCGCTGTTCGCCAGGGAGGGGACGACCTGCGTACGCCGCCTGCGCGGCATGTATGCGTTCGCCATCTGGGACACGGTCGCACGACGCCTCGTGATCGCACGCGACCCACTCGGCATCAAGCCGCTCTACGTCGCGGAGCGCGACGGCGAGATCGTGTTCGGGTCGGAGCTGCGCGCCGTGCTCGCGGTGACGCCGGGGGCTCGTCGCGCGGACCCGGCGGCCGTCCTCGACGTGCTGCGGGCGGGCAGTGTGCGCGAACCGCGGACGCTCGTCGCGGGGGTGCGGATGGTGCCCGCGGGAACGGTCCTCGAGTGGGACGTCGCGCACGGCGCGATCGAGCGGACGTGGTGGCGCGTCGGCGATCTCCGCGCATCGATCGCGTCGGCCGCGTCGGAACTCGAAGCGACCGCGGTCGCGCGCGACGCGCTGCGCGGCTCGGTTCACGCGCACCTGGTCAGCGACGTGCCGGTCGGCCTGTTCTTGAGCGGCGGCATGGACTCGACGGCGATTCTGGCCTTCGCGTCGGAGGCGCAGCACGGCGATCGACGCACGTTCACGATCGGCTTCGAGTCGAGTCGTCCCGATGAGCGCGAGCGATCGGCCGCGATCGCCGCGCATTTCGGAACGACCCACGAGGCGTGGCGGATCGGCGCGGACGAGGGACGAGCGCTCTTCGCGACGTACCTCGAGGCGATCGATCAGCCCACGATCGACGGGTTCAACGTCTGGTGCGTGTCGAAGCTGGCGCGCGATCACGGGGTCAAGGTCGTGCTGTCCGGGATCGGCGGCGACGAACTGTTCGGCGGCTACCCGTCGATCCGCACGATTCAGAGGATGCGGCGCTGGTCTCGCGCGCTCGGCGCGATCGGACTGCGGACGCTCGCGGCGCGCGGATTGAGGCGGCGCCGACGACTGGCGCTGCGCCGCCTCGGGGAGTACTTCGCCGGTCCCGACACGCTCGAGCGCGCGCACGGCGCGTTCCGCGGCATTCGCGAAGAGCGTGAGGCGGTGCGAATCGGTCGCGCGCTCGGCGTCGAGGGAGTCGTTGACGAAGGCGGGTCGAACAACGACGAGAGCGATGTCGAAGGCGTCGTTCGACTCGATGCGGAACGGTATCTTCGCAACCAACTGTTGCGCGACGCGGACGTGATGAGCATGGCGTGGGGGATCGAACTTCGCACGCCGTTCGTCGATCGCGTGCTGTGGGAGCGCGTGACGGCGATTCCCGCCTCGTTCCGACTGGAACCGGGCAAACGCCTGTTGAGCCGTGCGGTGCCGGGGATCCCGCGGGAGGTCTGGGATCGACCGAAGGATGCCTTCCTCGTTCCGTTCGAGGAGTGGCTCGAACGATCGTGGCGGGGCGTCTTCGCGGAGGCCGACGAGATGCTCGGCCCCGCGCCGCACCGCTGGTACGAACGCTTCAGCCTCGCCGTCTTGCTCGCCTGGTGCCGCCGTCACGACGTCGCGCTCGGCCCGTCGTGAGGCGGGACGCGACGAGGCCGAAGGGATCGGAGCCCCAAGGCGACCCGCTCCGCATCGGGCGCGCGTCGGGCGACTCGAATTCGAGGTGCC
>CAZPGF010000046.1:1525-19396 GCA_964586025.1 uncultured Planctomycetales bacterium | reverse complement strand
GATCTGATGTACGAGGTGGGCCTGCCGCGGAACGTCCTGCAGTTCGTCACCGGCCCCGGCGGCGAGGTGGGCGAGACGCTGGTCAACCACCCCCTGACGCGGTTCGTGTCGTTCACCGGCAGCAAGGAGGTCGGGCTCGGCATCAACGAGAAGGCGGCGAAGACGCAGCCCGGCCAGATGTGGCTGAAGCGCGTCGTCGCCGAGATGGGCGGCAAGGACGCGATCGTCGTCGACGCGATCTGCAACCTGGACGCCGCCGTGCAGGCCGTCGCCGCGGCCGCGTTCGGCTACCAGGGTCAGAAGTGCTCGGCGTGCTCGCGCGCGATCGTCGTGGACGCGGTGTACGACCGCTTCGTCGAGAAGCTCGTCGAGCGCGCGAAGAAGCTGCGCCTCGGCGATCCGACCGATCCGACGACGCCGTTCGGCCCCCTGGTGTCGAAGGAGGCGTACGAGAAGACGCTCGCCTACGTCGAGATCGGGCGCCAGGAGGGCACGATCGTCTGCGGCGGGCGGGCCGCCGATCGGCCCGGCTGGTTCGTCGAACCGACGATCGTCAAGGACGTCGCGCCGCGCGCGCGCCTCGCGCAGGAAGAGGTGTTCGGTCCGGTGCTCGCGGTGATCCGCGCGCGGGACTGGGAGCACGCGCTCGAGATCGCCAACGACACCGAGTACGGGCTGACCGGCGGGTTCTTCACCGATCACGAGGATCGCGTCGCGGACGGCATCCGCCGCTTCCACGTCGGCAACCTCTACGTGAACCGGCGTTGCACCGGCGCGCTCGTCGGCGCTCAGCCGTTCGGCGGCTTCGGGATGAGCGGGACCTGCTCGAAGGCGGGCGGTCCCGACTACCTCTCCCACTTCCTCCAGATCAAGGCCATCTCGCGCCGGCGGTAGGCGTTCCGGGAGGTTGTCACCCGCCTCCCGTGCGACGCGCGCGCTTCGCCTCCACCTCGCTCTCGACGCGCGCCCAGCGCGCGCCCGCGTCCATCGCGATCTCGAGATCCTCGGGTCGATCGATGTCGAAGCAGATGTCCGGGTCGGGCACGTTGAGACGGATCGTCGCGTCGCGGTGGCGCAGCAGAACCTCGCGCGCGCCGGCGATGTCGCCGTGGAGGAAGAACTCGTCGCGCAGCGACGCGTGGAAGAGTCCGGGATGCCCTCCGAGCCCGCGGTAGGACGGCACCGCGATCCGGCACGGCCGCGAGGTGAACGCCTGGATCAGCTGATCGACGATCGCCGGCTTGACGAACGGCACGTCCACCGGCGCGATCAGGAAGTGGTGCTCGAGGACCCAGGTGCTCGACAGGCCCACGCGCACCGACGAGATCATGCCGCGCTCCGGCTCGGGGTTCTCGACGACGTGGACGTCCACCCGGCGCCAACGGGCGAAGTCGGCGCTGCGACCCGGCGGCACGACGAGCACGATGTCGCCGACCCGCTTCGCCTCGCGGTAGGTCGCGAGGGTCCGCTCCACCATCGGAACGCTGCCGACGAGGAGGAACGGCTTGTCCTCGCCGAGGCGGGACCCGTGCCCGGCCGCGAGGAGCAGTACCGCCGGGTCCGTCGTATCGGCCGCCATGCCGCGAGGATAGCGAGCCCACCGTCCGAATGGGAGGTCGCCATGATCCGACGACGCGACACGCGCGAAGTGACCGGGACTCGGCCCGGCGCGCTGACCAAGCACACGCTGTTCGAGACCGCCCGGTTCTTCGCGGATGTCTACGTCCTCGAGCCGGGCCAGGCCCAGGCGACCCACCGGCACGCGGCCGAGGACAAGTGCTACCTCGTGCTGGAAGGGCGCCCTCGCGTGACGAGCGGGACGGAGACCCACGACGTCGAGCCGGGCGAGATCGTCTGGTGCCCGGCGGGCGACGAGCACGGCGTGTCCAATCCGGGACCGGGTCGCGCGCGGCTGCTCGTGTTCATGGCGCCGCACCCGCGGGCCGCGTCGATCGGGTCGTGACGGTATGGTTCGGGAACGGAGGTACCCATGCGCGTCGGCGTGATCCTGAGCGGTTGCGGACATCGGGACGGTGCGGAGATCCACGAGAGCGTGATCACGCTGCTCGCGCTCGCGCGGGCGGGCGTCGAGGCGCGTTGTTTCGCGCCGGACATCCCGCAGGCACGCGTCATCGACCACCGCACCGGCAAAGCGACCGGTGAGACGCGCAACGTCCTCACGGAGAGCGCGCGCATCGCCCGCGGTCGCATCGAGGACGTGCGACATGCGAAGGCGGCGGACCTCGACGCGTTGATCCTTCCTGGCGGGTACGGCGCCGCGTTCAACCTCTCCGACTTCGCGACGAAGGGCGCGGACGCGACGGTCGATCCCGGCGTCGAGCGACTCGTGCGCGACGTGCACGCCGCGCGCAAGCCGATCGGTGCGATCTGCATCGCTCCCGCGCTGATCGCGCGCGTGCTCGGCGCCGAGGGACCCCGGGTCACGATCGGCAGCGAGGCCGAGACGGCCGCGGCGATCGAGGCCTGCGGCGCGGATCACGTCGAGTGTTCCGTCGGCGATTTCGTCGTGGACGAGCGGCGTCGGATCGTCTCGACGCCCGCCTACATGCTGGGCCCGGGGATCGCGGACGTCGCGGCGGGAATCGAACGCTGCGTCGCGGAGGTGATCCGGATGGCGAAAGCGGGCTAGGCTCTCGGGGCCATGGCCCACCCTCCCCCTTCGCCGAACGATCCCCACGCCGGTCACAGCCACGCCGGCTCCGCGCCGCTCCAGGGCGTCCGCCGCGTCATCGCGGTCGGCGCGGGCAAGGGCGGCGTCGGCAAGTCCACCGTCGCCGTGAATCTCGCCCTCGCGTTGCTCGAGGGCGGCCAGCGCGTGGGCCTGCTCGACGGCGACGTCTACGGGCCGTCGATCCCGACGATGCTCGGCACCCACGAGCGCCCCACCGGCACCGGTCCGAATCGCATCGACCCGATCGAGGCGTACGGCATCAAGCTCATGTCGATGGGCTTCCTGCTGGATCCCGAAAAGCCCATGGTCGTGCGCGGTCCGATCGTTCACACGGTGATCCGCCAGTTCCTCGGCGACGTCGCCTGGGGCGAGCTGGACTGGTTGATCGTGGACCTTCCGCCCGGAACCGGCGACGTCGCGTTGAGCCTCGCGCAGTCCGCGCAGGTGACCGGCGCCGTCGTCGTGTCCACGCCGCAGGATGTCGCGCTGATCGACGTCCATCGTGCGGTGTCGATGTTCCGCTCGCTCAAGATCCCGGTCGTCGGGCTGGTCGAGAACATGAGCTGGTACGAGTGCCCCGGGTGCGGTCGGCGCGACGAGGTGTTCGGCCACGGCGGCGCGAAGACCTGGGGCGAGTCGCAGCACATCCCCTTCCTCGGTGGCGTGCCCCTCCATGCGTCCGTCGCGGTCGGCGGCGACGCGGGGCGCCCCGCTCTTGCCGACCCGGCGACGCCGAACAACGTGCGCGCGGCCTTCCGCGGGATCGCCGAGAGACTGCGGGCGACCGTCGCCGAGATCGAGGCGGCGGAACCGATGCCGCCGCTGATCCAGATCACGGGCCTCAAGAGGTGAGCCCGGGAGGGAGCTACGTCATGACGCTGTCGAAGACGCTGTCCGCGCTGGTCCTTTGCGCTTTCCTGGCCGCCTGTGGCGACACCGGCGGCGGACCGGGCGGAGGTTCCGCCGGGGGCGGGATCGTCGGAACGTGGGTCATCGACGCGCAGGCCATCGATGCTTCGATCAAGGCGATGATCGAGGCAACGACGGGCGGAAAGATGGCGTTCGACAAGTTGCCCGAGGCGGCTCGTGCGGCGTACGAGAGCCAGTTCGCCGCGATGCGCAAGGAGGTCGGCGACGCGACGCTCACCTTCCACGCCGACGGCACCGTCACGGGCAGCGGAGGCCCGGTCGGCGCGCGGTCCGGCGAGACGGGCCGTTGGACCAAGCAGGGCGACGACGTCGCGGTCACCTTCGGCGAAGGCGCCGAACCCTCGTTCCGGGTGCGCCTCGAGGGGGGCGGCCTCGACATCCTTCCGGCCGCCGGAAGCGACGACGCGATGCCGTTCAAGCTGCGTCTGAAGCGTCGCTGATCCGGTCGAACCTCACGACCGCGCCGCCATCACCTGGGCGAGCGAGCGCAGTTCGTCCGCGCGAACGGAGCGCGGACGCCACACAAGACCCACCGTGCGCGCCGGCTTGGGTCGGGCGAACGGCACCGGCACCAGGCCGAGGTCGTCGGCGAGTTCGACCTCGAGCGCCATCACCGGAAGCAGCGTCACGCCGAGTCCACCGGCCACCATCTGCACGATCGTCCTGAGGCTGCCGGCGCGGACGTCGATGACGCCGGGGCGGGTCGGCTCGCCGCACGCGGCGAGCGCCTGGTCGCGCAGGCAGTGACCCTCCTCGAGCAACAGCAACGGTTCGTCTTCGAGTTCGGCCGCGGTGATCGATCGTCGCTTCGCGAGGCGATGCCCGACCGGCACGACGAGCGCGAACGGATCGTTGCGGATCGCCTCGAAGTGCAGGTCGCCGAGATCCGCCACCTGCGCGATCACCGCCGCGTCCAGATGTCCCGCACGCAGCTCGTCGAGCAGTTCGGCGGTGCGCGCCTCGGTCAGGCGCACCCGCCAGTCCGGCCAGCGCGAGCGGACGACGGCGAGGCTGCGCGGGAGCAGGTAGGGGGCGATCGTGGGGATCGCGCCGAGGTTCACCGAGCCGGCGAACGGACGCCCGCTCCGTGTGCTCGCGAACACCGCGTCGTCCACGGCGACGAGCGCCTCGCGCACGCGATCGACGAACGCCCGGCCCGCCGCGGTCAGTGCGGCGCCCCGCGCCCCTCGTTCGAACAGGTCCACGCCGAGCGCGGTCTCGAGCGCGCGGATCTGCGCGCTGACCGTCGGCTGGGAGACGCGGGCCCGCTCGGCACCGCCGTGGAACGTGCCGGCGTCGGCGACCGCGAGCACGTACTCGATCTGTCGCAGCGTGGGACGCTCCATAGGCGCACTCTATCACGCCGATCGGTCCCGATCCATTGGACGAAGTGCTCGGGCGGGGCGATCCTCGTGCGGTCCTCACTCGGACCTACGGAGGCACCATGGCTGTCGTCGAAACTCTGAACACGCTCTTGGCCGACTATCAGATCCACTACCAGCGGATGCGCAACTATCACTGGAACGTCCGCGGACCGCAGTTCTTCCAGTTGCACGCGAAGTTCGAGGAGCTCTACACGGGCGCCGCGATGAAGGTGGACGAACTCGCCGAGCGGGTGTTGACGCTCCGCGGCCGTCCGTGCTCGACGCTCTCGGAGGCGATCCAGGCGGCGCGTCTCCGGGAAGACACGAAGAAGGACATGGATGCCACGGCGATGGTGAAGGCGACCGCCGAGGACCTCGATCGCCTGAACGAGTGGCTGCGTGCCGGCGTGGCCGAGGCCGAGAAGGCGGGTGACGAGGCCACGATGAACCTCCTCGAAGGCTTCGCCGACGAGCAGGAGAAGACTGCCTGGATGATGCGCGCGTTCCTCGGCTAGGTCGGCGGCGCGGCGATCCCGCGATCAGTTCCGGCGAGGATCGTCGTCGGCCGTCGGCCGCTGCCAGTCGTGCATGCCGGCCGCGCGGCGATGCGCCGTCGTCCACAGTACGTCGGGTAGAGGCGGGAACACGTCCGACGGCAACGCCTCGGTCGTCAACCACGCGCCGGCCTGCATCTCGCCCTCGAGTTGTCCTGCGCCCCAACCGCTGTACCCGGCGAAGAGGAGCATGGCATCGGGGGCGCGCTCCACCAGTTCCGCCAGGCGATCGCCTGACATCGAGCACCAGATGCCGGGAATCACCTCGACCTCGCCGAGGTCCGGTTCGCCGTGCAGCGCGACGAGCGGGCCCGGGACCGGCCCGCCTTGGTGGACGGCATGCAGGGCGCGGCACGCCGCACCGCGGGCCTGTTTCCAGATCTCCTGGATCGACTGGTCCGTCGGACGGTTGAGGATCACGCCGAACGCGCCCGACTCGTCGTGCTGCAGCATCAGGATCACCGTCCGAGTGAAGTTCGGATCGGCCATGCGGGCGGTGGCGACGAGGAGATGTCCGCGGAGCGACATGGCGCCGCCAGTATCCGGTCAGCTGGTCGTTGACCCTACGGACGTGCGGCTTCGCGGATCGGGACCGGAACGGGCGGCGCCGCTATCGTGCGTTCCCCCGGCCCCCGCGCGAGCGGCCGGCAGGGAGTCGCCTTGGACCATCGATGGCTCGCCGTGCTTGCGCCACCCGGGGGGGGCGAACCGCTCGAACTCGACGCGACGCGACGGGCCGACGCGGAGATCGTCGAGGGCTTCCTCGTGGACGGCGTTCGGCGCAAGGCCTGGGTCGTCGCGGCCGGCGTCGCCTTCCTCCCTCCCGACCTCGACGCGTGGATTCGCGCGCACGCGAACGTGATCGCGCGGACCCCGCAGATCGACCCGCGCATCGTCCGCCGCTTGAACCGCATCGCCGGGGGAGGGCACGACGTCGTGCCCTTCGAGGAGGTCACGGCCCACTATCGCGATCTCGTGGACGACGCGCCGCAAGGCTTCGATGTCTCGCCCCATCCCGACGAGATCGCCGTTCGCGAGGCGCTCGACGCCGCACCCTTCGAGCGTCCGGTCGCCCGCGCGTTGGTCGTCGGATGCGGCGTCGGTCGCGCGGTGTTCGCCCTGCGCGACGTCGCCGAGTCGGTGCTCGGGATCGATACGAGCCTCGCGCGGTTGCGTCGGGCCCGGAACATCGCCGTCACGACCGGTCCGTTCCTCCTGCCGGTTCCCGCCTCGGTGGTCGCCGCGACGCTCGGTCCGCGCGAGGTGCCGATCGCGCTCGATCGCCTGGTCCGCGAGGGCGTGGACTTCGTCGCGGGCGACGGCTCCGCCTTGCCCTTCGTCGACGGCGCCTTCGACCTCGTCGTCCTCGCCCCGGGCGACGGGCGCGGACCGTGGGCTGATCCGCACCGCGTCGAGGCCGAGTGCCGGCGCGTGCTCGCGCCCGACGGCCGACTGGTAATGGTCGGCACGTCGCACCCGGGCGGCACGGTGGCATGACGCGGACCCGGCCGACCGCCCTGCGCCTCCTCCTTCATGCGGGAACCGGTCTTGCCGCACTCGCCCTTGGCGTGCTGCCCTCGCCGTGGCACGGGATCGGTGCGGCGTGCGGCGTGATCGCCGGATTCCTGATCCTGCCCCTCGTCGGTCTCGATCGCAGGCTGCGTCGCGACGGGGAGCGTTGGTGGGGAGGCCTAAGGACCTACCCCCTCGCCGTGTTCGGCCTCGTCCTGCTGCTGCCGCGAGCCGAAGCCGCCGCCGCATGGGGTGTACTCGCGTTCGGCGACGCGGCGGCTGGGTGGATCGGCTCGCGCGTTCCGTCCCCCGCGCTGCTCGGTCATGCCAAGGCGACGTGGAGCGGGACGGCCGCGGGGGTGGTCGGCGGGACCGTCGGCGCGTTCGCGCTGGCGGCGGGCGTCGTCGCGCTGATCCCGCACTCCTTCCCCCCCGGCGTCGCTCCCGAGTCGGGGGTCGGGCTCTTCCGTTGTGCAGCCGCGGCGTGCGCGGGCACACTCGCCAGCCTCGTGCCGATCCCTCCCGACGACAACCTGCCGACGGCCGTCGCCGCCGGGCTCTTCCTGACGGTGCTGCCATGACCCACGGCCCTGTTGCGTTCCTCGCGCTGGTCGTGGCCGCGGCGACCTCCCTCGGCGCCGCGCGACGCGCCGGCGCGGACGAGGGGCCGCGCGACGTGCCCGTCGCGGGCGTCCTCGTGCTCGACGGCCGCGTCGACGAGGCCGCGTGGGCGAGCGCGACGCTCCTTCCGTGCGCCGCGATGGACGTCCCGGACCTCGGCGCCGCGAACGGCCTGCGCACCGTGAAGCCGGTGGTGCGGCTGCTCCGTGACGACACCTGGCTCTGGATCGGCGTCGAGGTCGATGAGGCGCCCGGCGCCGGGATCGGCCTCCACGCGTTCCTCGCCGGGCCGTCGGCGAACGGCGCGGCGGACGCGTGGGGATTCACCTACCGGCCGGTCGAGCTCCGCGCGGACCGCCTGGTTGCGATCGCGCCCGTAGCGAGCGCTCGCGAGGCGTTGCCCGTCGAGGCCGCGCGCGACATCGCGCAGGCGGCGCGCTGGACGCTCGAAGCGCGCGTCCCGCTCGCGCCGGTCGATGCCGATCCGCACGCGCCGCGGCGCGTCGGGCTGGCCGTCCTCTCGCGCTCGCCGAACGTCTTCGCCGACGCACCCGAGGAGGCCTTCGCGAGGGGGCCCGCGGCCTGGCTCTCGATCGCCGCCCCCGAAGGCGGCTGGCGTCCGCCGGTCGTCGAGCCGGGCGCGTTCGACGCGGAGGCGAGAGCGGAGCGCGCGCGGCGCGCCGCCTTCGCGGCCTGGTTGAACGTGCAGTTCGCGTCGTCGGAAGCGGATCTCCGACCGGAGCATCGCGAGGCGTCGCGGATCGCCGCCCGCGCCTGGTTCGAGCAGCCGTTGCATGCGCTCGAGGCCGTGCGTCCCGATCTCGCCGTGCCGATCGCCGTGGCCCGCGGCGATCTGCTCGAGCGGCTCGGACGTCTCGAGGAGGCGGCGGCCGCCTATGCGGCGGCGCTCGCGATCTCGCCCGGTTGGCATGAGGCACGCTTTGGCCGCGACGTGCGCGTCGCCGCGCGGCGTGCCCTCGCGATCGATCCCGGCGGCCCGACCGACGCGGGCGTCCGAGACGCTCGCGTGGACGCGGTCGCGGCCGAGGCGGGCGACGATCCGTGGAAGGCGCTGGGCGCGGCGCTCGCGCAGGCCGAGCGCGCCGCTGCGCGAGGCGACTTCGGCGAGGCCGACGCGCTGATCCGGCCGCTGCGCGAGCGCTTCCCCGGCGACGGATGGATCGCGCAACTCGCCGATCGTGTCGCCCTGGAGCGCCGCGAGGAGGCCGGAGAGCGGCGGATGCGCGTCGTCGCGTCGGACGATCCGAACACGCCGCCGCCGACCTGGGCGCCGCGGCCGCGCGTTCGGATCGCAACGCCGCACGGACCGGTCCTCGTCGAGCTGTTCGAGGACGACGCGCGCGAGGCCGTCGCGCAGTGGATGTGGCTCGTCGCGGAGGGCTTCTACGACGGGCTCGCGGTGCATCACACCCTGCCGTTCCGCTGGGTGCTCGGCGGCGATCCGGGGACCGCCGAGGGCGCGTCGGACGACGCGGTCGCCGCGATCGGCGCCGGAGGGCCCGGATTCGCGGTCGAATCGGCGGATTCTCCGCGACGGCCGTGGCGCGGCTCCCTGGCGTTGGAGCGGCCCGACGAGGGGCTCGTCGGCTCGCGCTTCGCGCTGCTGACCGGCACGGCGAGCGAGGCGTCCGACGCGCTCGTCGTGATCGGACACGTCCTCGAGGGCATGGACGCCGTCGATGCGCTGCGCCGCGGCGACCGTCTCGGGCCGTTCACGATCGAGAGCGCGCGCCCGGGAAGCATCTACCGCCCGATCGGACGCGACGGTCGTCCGGCGCCGCGGCCGGTCCGCTGACCCGTCGCCGCCGTGAGCGTGGTAGAAACCCCGCCCTCCGGAGCGAGCGCTCCGGCCCATCTGGAGGATGGCGGTCGATGACCTACGGCATCCGCGAAGCGCGCCGCCTGTACGGCACCGAGGGCTGGGGCAACGGCTACTTCGATGTCAACGACGCGGGTCGCCTCGTCGTGACGCCCACGCGGAACACGGCCAGCGTCGACCTGTACGCGCTCATGGAGCGCCTGCGCGCGCGCAAGCTGCGCCTTCCGCTGCTCGTGCGCTTCCCGCAGATCCTCGAGAACCGCGTCGAGGAACTCACCGGCGCGTTCCGCCGTGCCATGCGTGAGTACAAGTATCCGGCCGCGTACCACGGCGTGTTCCCGATCAAGGTCAACCAGCACCGGCACGTCGTCGAGACGCTTGTTCGCGCCGGTCGCCGCCGCCACCTCGGGCTCGAGGCGGGCAGCAAGGCGGAACTCGCCGTGGCGCTCGCGCAGGACCTCGGCCCCGACGGCCTGATCGTCTGCAACGGGTACAAGGACGAGAGCTACGTGCGCCTCGCCCTGCGCGGCACCGCGCTCGGTCGTCGCGTCGTGATGATCTGCGAGAAGCCGATGGAAGTGCGGCTGATCTGCGAACTGTCGAAGAAGCTCGGCATCACGCCGCACCTCGGCATCCGCATCCGGTTGCGCGCGCGGGGCTCGGGCAAGTGGGAGAAGTCCAGCGGCTCCGCGGCGAAGTTCGGTCTGACCACGCAGGAGTTGCTCGACGCGGTCGAGGAGCTCAAGCGCTACGACCTGCTCGATTCGTTCGAGATGCTGCACTTCCACGCGGGCAGCCAGATCACCGAGATCAAGCGGATCAAGGTCGCGGTCAAGGAGGGCGCCCGGGTCTACGCGAAGCTCCGTGCGCTGGGATGCCGGCTCACCCACCTGGACGTGGGCGGCGGCCTCGGCGTGGACTACGACGGCAGCAACACCTCCTACGAAGCCAGCATGAACTACTCCGTCGTGGAGTACGCCAACGACATCGTCTATGCGATCCAGGAGATCTGCGAGGCGGAGAACGTCCCCTGCCCGATCATCGTCAGCGAGTCGGGCCGCGCGCTGACCGCGTACCACGCGATGCTCCTCTGCGAGGTGCGGAGCCGTACGAGCGACGCCGGCAACGGCGAGCTGATCGTGCCCGCCGACGCCCACGACAGCCTGCTCGCGCTGCACGAGATCTTCCAGGGCATGACCCGCAAGAACCACCGCGAGTACTTCCACGACGCCGAGGACCGGCGTGACGAGATCGAGCGTCTGTTCGATCTCGGCTACCTCTCGCTGCGCGATCGCGCGCTCGCCGAGCGTCTGCACATGCGGATCCAGATGGAGGCGCTCCGCCACGCGAAGGCCGACCGGTTCGTCCCGGACGAGTTCGAGGCCTTGGAGAAGCGGCTCATCACGAAGTACATCGCGAACTTCAGCGTGTTCCAGTCGATCCCCGACTCGTGGGCGCTGGATCAGCTGTTCCCCGTGCTGCCGATCCATCGGCTGGACGAGGAGCCGACGGTGCAGGCGACGCTGTGCGACGTCACCTGCGACTCCGACGGCGAGGTGGACCGCTTCGTGGACTCCCGCGACGTCTCCACGTCGCTGCCGGTCCACGAGATCCGCGACGGCGAGCCGTACGTCGTCGCGATCACGATGATCGGCGCCTACCAGGACGTGCTCGGCGACTACCACAACCTGTTCGGTCGGGTGGACGAGGTCCACGTGCGCGTCGCGACGAACGGCGCCGTGAAGATCGCCCACACCCTGAAGGGGGACGAGCCGACGGACGTCCTCCGTCTGTTCGACTTCGACCCCGACGCGATGGTGAAGTCGGTCGAGGCGGCCGCGCTGGCGGCGGTCAAGGCGGGGCGGCTGAAGAAGGACGCCGGCGCCGCGATCGTTCGCGACTACCGCGCCAGCCTGAAGGGCAGCACCTACCTCTCGTTCTGACGGGCCCTCCCGATCGGGAGGGGCGTATCCTGCGGGAATGCCGTTCTCGCCCTTTCCCGAGATCTTCGAGGACCTGCGCCGCGGCCGGTTCGTGATCCTGGTGGACGATCCGTCGCGTGAGAACGAGGGCGACCTCGTGCAGGCCGCGCAGTTCACGCGCCCGGACGACGTGGCGTTCATGCTCCGCCACACCAGCGGCATCCTCTGCGTGACCATGCCCCAGGGGAAGGCCGATGCGCTGCAGCTTCCGCTGCAGGTCGATCCCCGCCGCAACGACTCCCGGTTCGGCACCCAGTTCACGGTGAGCGTCGAGGCGCGCGAGGGCGTCACGACCGGTGTGAGCGCCGCCGACCGTGCGACGACGATCCGCACGATCGCGCGGCCGGACTGTCGCGCGGACGACCTCGCGCGCCCCGGTCACGTCTTCCCGATTCGCGCCGTGGACGAGGGCGTCCTGAAGCGCAGCGGGCAGACGGAGGGATCGGTGGACCTCTGCCGCCTCGCCGGACTCGAGCCGATCGGCCTGATCTCCGAGTTGATGAACCCCGACGGGTCGATGATGCGGATGCCCGAGCTCGAGCGCTTCGCCGCGGAGCACGACCTCAAGATCTGTGCCGTCAGCGACCTGATCGAGTGGCGCCGCAGCCGCGAGCGCCTGATCACGCACCAGGCCAGCGCGTCGCTTCCGACCGACCTCGGTCGGTTCGACATCCACGTCTACACGGCGACCGCCGACCCCGAGCCGCACCTGGCGTTGTCGATGGACCTTCCCCATCCGGCGGAGGGCCGCCCGAACCCCGCCGTCGAGGAACCCATCCTGGTGCGCGCGCACAGCGAGTGCCTGACCGGCGACCTGTTCCACAGCGAACGGTGCGACTGCGGGCAACAGTTGCGCGCGGCCCAGCGGCAGATCGCCGAGGCCGGGTGCGGCGTGATCCTCTACATGCGCCAGGAAGGCCGTGGCATCGGGCTCGTGAACAAGATCCGCGCGTACGCGTTGCAGGATCGCGGGCTCGACACGGTCGAGGCGAACGAACGGCTCGGCTTCCAGGCCGACCACCGCCACTACGGGATCGGTGCGCAGATCCTCTACGATCTCGGGGTGCGACGGATGCGCCTCTTGACGAACAACCCGACCAAATTCCGCGCGCTCCAAGGCTACGGTCTGGACATCGTCGAGCGCGTGCCGCTCTCGATGCCGCCCACCTCCGCGAACCTCGACTACCTTCGCGTGAAGGCCGAGAAGATGGGGCATCTCCTGACGCTGCCACCGCGTCCCGATACGCCCTCGCACCAGATCGGGTGACGCCGGCGCGGCTCAGCATCCGGCGCGCCCTGGCCCGGTTGCTGGCGGTGAGCGTGCTCGTCCCCGCGGCGCTGATCTGGGCGGTCGGACGATGGACCGCGAGCGCGTCGGTCGAACATCTCTGGGGTCAGACCGCGGAACGCCTCACGGCGCTCGTCGAGCAGGAGACGCGCATCCACCTGGAGACGGGGACGACGGCGCTGTCGATGAACGACGCGGCGCTCGCCGATCGTTGGGTCGAGGCCGGCGATCGTCGCGCGCTGCTCGGCTACCTGCTGGCGGGTCTCCGGGCGAACCCGCACGTCACCTGGTACACGTTCGCCGGTGCGGACGGCGCCTACCTGAGCGCGTACCGCGACCCGGGCGGCACGACGCGCCTCACCTGGCGCGAGCAGGAGGAGGAGGGCACGCGGTACCGCGACTTCGTCGTGGAGGCCGACGGCTCGTGGCGGGCGTTGCCGGAGGAGGTCAAGGACTACGATCCGCGCAGGCGGGCGTGGTACCGAGAGGCGCTCGCCTCCGACGACGCGGTCTGGTCGAAGCCGTTCCTGTTCACGTCCGGTCCGCCCGGCTTCATCCTCTCGCGCCGTGCCCGGGGCACGGACGACCGCGAGGTCGGGGTGTGGGCCATCGAGTACGAGATGTCGTACGTGTCCGGCGTGCTCGCCCGCTCGTCGTTCGGGCAGCACGGGCGCAACTACCTGCTCACGCGCGACGGCTCGGTGATCGGCCATCCGTCCGCGATCGGCGAGGACGCGACCCGGGAGGGCTGGATCGTCGCGGAGCGCGACGGTCGCCGCGAGATCGCGAACGCCGCCACCCACCCCGATCTGTGGCTGCGGTTGGCGTGGGAGCGACTTGCCGCGGCAATGCCCGACGCGCCGCGGCGCTTCGAACTCGAGGTGGACGACACGACCGTGCTGGCCGTGGCCGCGCCGTTTCGCGGCGGGCACGGCATGGACTGGCTCGTGATCGTGGCGATTCCCGAAGGCGACATCCTCGCGACGATCCACCGCAACAACCTCTGGGCCGCGCTCGCCGCGCTGGCGATCGCTCTCGGTTTCCTCGCCTTCGGCGTGACGTACGCAGTGCGCCGGCTCTCCCATCCACTGGTCCGCATCGCGGGGGACCTTCGGGAGATGGCCCGCCTCGAGACCGAGGGCGCACCCGCCATCCACGACAGCGTCTTCCAGGAAGTCGCCCAGATGGTCGATGCGCGCGAGCGGATGCGCGGCGGGCTGCGATCGTTCCAGAAGTACGTGCCCGTGGACCTGGTGAAGCAGTTGCTCGATCGCGGCGAGGAGGCACGGCTCGGCGGGGCGGCGCGCGACCTCACCGTGCTGTTCACCGACGTCGCCGACTTCACCCGAATCAGTGAGGAGATCGGCGAGCCCAGGATCCTCGTCGAGGCGTTGGGGGACTACCTCCAGGTCGTCGGCGACGTGATCGCCGCCGAGGGCGGAACCGTGGACAAGTTCATCGGCGACGGCGTGATGGCGTTCTGGGGCGCGCCGGTCGAACGTCCCGACCACGCCCTGCGCGCGTGCGAGGCGGCCTGGGCCATGGAGTTCCGGCTCGATGCCCTGCGCCCCGCCTGGCGCGCGGCGGGGCGTCCGACCTTCGAGACGCGCTACGGGATCAACACCGGCGAGGTGGTGGTCGGCAACATCGGGTCGGCGGATCGGATGAACTACACGGTCATGGGCGATGTCGTCAACGTCGCAAGCCGCCTGGAGGGCATCTGCAAACTGTACGGCGTGCGGATTGCGATCGGCCCCGCGACGCAGGCGGCCGTCGCGGCGCGCTTCCTCACGCGTCCGGTGGACTGCGTCGAGGCGAAGGGGAAGCGTCAGGCGATCGTGTTCCACGAGCTCCTGGGTCCGCACGGCCAGGTGGACGAGGCGGTACGGCACCACGCACGCGTCCACACCGAGGCGTTCGATCGCTTTCTCTCCCGGGACTTCGCGGGGGCCCGCGCGGGCTTCGAGGAGGCGCGACGCCTTGCACCCCACGACCTCGCCGCGTCGGTCCTGATCTCGCGTTGCGACAGCTGTCTCGCGAACCCGCCACCGCCCGATTGGACGGCGGCGGCCCGGCTCGACCGCAAGTAGGCGCATCCCCGCACCGGCGCGTCGATCGGGGGTAGGATCGGCCCGCGGGGGTGCTCTTGGGCGACGCACACGGCCGTTCCCCTTCCGACACGGTGCGCATCCGCGCGGCACGGCGTCAGGACGTCGCCACGCTCGTCGAACTTCGCATGCGCTTCCTCGGCGAGTCCGGGCGCGACGAGTACCGCCTGCGCACCCGACCGGACGCGCGCGAGCGCACCGAGGCGATGCTGCCGATCTGGCTCGAGCAACCGGGGCTTCTCCTCGTCGTCGCGGAGAGCACGACGGAGCCGGCGCGCGTCGTCGGCTACGCGATGGGCCAGATCGAGACGTTGCCGCCCCTGCTCGCCCGTCATCGCGTCGGCGAGGTGCTCGAGCTCTACGTGGACGCCTCCGCCCGCGGGCGAGGCGTCGGACCGGAGATGCTGCGTGTTCTCGAGAGCGCGCTCGCCCATCGCGGCGCGGAGGCGATTCGCGCGCGCGTGCCGTGCATCAGCGCGCACGCGCGGCGGCGCTTCGAGCAGGCCGGCTACCGATCGCTGCAGATGACGCTCGAACGTCCCGCGGCCGGAACGTAGGTGGCGCGATGGAGGGATCGCCGATCCGCAACGCACGACGCGGGGACATCCCGAGTCTCGTCCTGCTCGCCGGCGCCCTGCTCGACGAGACGGCCCGGGACGACCGGCGTCTCGCCCCGCATCCGCGCGCACGGGAGAACCTCGTGTCGCGCTTCACCTCCTGGATCGCCGACCCGAACCACGTCGTCGTCGTCGCCGAGGAGGACGGCCGCCTCCTCGTCGGGTTCGCCGCGGGATACCTCGAGAACGGGCTCGTGTGGCAGGGCGCGCGACGCGTCGGGCGGATCACCGAGTGCTATGTCGTGCCGCCGCGCCGGCGCGGCGGGCTCGGTCGCCGACTCGCGATGCGGGTCGCCGACGGCCTTGAACTGATCGGCGCCGATGCGTTGCGGATGTGCGCCGCGACCTCGTCTCCGAGCGCAATCGCGTTCTGGCGCGCGGTCGGTTTCGAGCCCCTGGACGTCGTGATGGAGCGCGAACTCGACGCCTCCGATCGCGCGTAGCGCAGCGACTCAACGCACGTGGAACGTGCGTCGTTGGAAGTCGATCTCCCCCGCCCCGGGTGCGTCGTTCGGCGTGAGCGCGCCGTCCACGACCGTGTATCCCGTGCGCGGGCGCAAGACCGGCGCCCAGTCCGTCGACGGGCCGGCGCGCGTCTCGAGTCGCACGTCCAGCGTGTGATCCCCCGACGAGAGGTCCTTGAACGCGATCACGCCCTCGGGGGCGAGCGCCTGCCAGTCGCCCTTGCGATCGAGGCGCCACGTGATGCGCCAGAGGTCGCTGCGCGCGACCCCGTTGACCGTGGCGCCAAACCTCGGGTTCGTCGTGCCGCCGTGCGGGCCGGTGACGAACAACGCGGGATCGCCGGAGCGGCGCGGCACCAGGGGGCTCTCGCTCTCGGGCTCGAATCGGTCGAACGTGCCGCTCTCGGCGTGGAGATGGAACACGCACGCCGCCGCGGCCTCCGGATTCGTGTACGGCGTGCCGTCGGCACGCACGACGCACGCCTGGAGCACGTGGGTCCCGGGCTCGTGTGCGCCGGTGTCGATCTCGAACCCGCGGCGGGCGTCCTCGATCGCGACGAGGGCGACGGGGCCGCCGTCGAGGGACCACGCGATCTGGTCGCCGGCCTTCGCGTCGCCCGGCGCGGGCCGCCGCACGTCGATCAGCACCATCGGCATCTTCCAGCGCACGACCCGATACGGAACGCGACCCTCCGCGTCCCGGGGGACGCGACCGTCGGGCTCGCGCCGGAGTTCCCTCTCGGCCTCGCGACGCACGGTGGCGTCGGGTCCCGGCTGGACGATCGTCAGTTCCGGACCCGGCCAGGCGTTGTCGGTGCCCGGGCCCGACGTCGAACCGGCGTCGCAGCCCGCGACGGCGAGGGCGATCAGCGCGGCGAGCAGCGAGGGAACGCGCATGGAGCCTCTCCTGGGGTCCGCCGCGCGCGGCGCGGGGTGCCGGTCGGAGTATAGGGATGCGCGGGTCGCCGTCCGCATCGGGGCGGCCCGCCCGGCCCGCCACGAAAGGGGCGTCCCCTGGTCCGATCCGGCCCCTCCGAACGCCGCCGCGCGATCGTTCTGCTCTCGGGCGGGATGGACTCGGCGACCGCCGCGGCGTGGACGCGTGAGCAGGGCTACGCGACGACTGCCCTGTCGTTCGAGTACGGGCAGCGCCATCACGCCGAACTCGACGCGGCGAGGCGCATCGCCGATGCGCTCGGCATGGAGCGGCATCTCGTCCTGCGCATCGATCTCGCGACGCTGGGCGGCAGTTCGCTCGTCGGCGAAGGCGACGTGCCGAAGGACCGTCCGGACGATGCGATCGGGCACGGCATTCCCAGCACCTACGTGCCCGCGCGCAACACGGTATTCCTCGCGCTCGCGTTGGCCGCAGCCGAGGCCTCGGGAGCCGACGCGATCGTGATCGGCGTGAACGCCCTCGACACGAGCGGCTACCCGGACTGCCGGCCCGAGTTCCTGGAGGCGTTTCGCGAACTCGCCCGGCTCGGCACGCGTGTCGGCGTGGAGGGACATCCCGTGCGGATCCTCGCGCCCCTGATGACATGGAGCAAGGCGCGGATCGTCGAGGAGGGGGAGCGGCTCGGTGTGCCCTGGGCGCTCACCCTCTCGTGCTACGACCCGGTCGTCCGGCCGTCCGGGGTCGCGCCTTGCGGGCGCTGCGACGCTTGCCGGCTGCGGGCCCGCGGCTTCGACGAGGCCGGGGTGGTCGATCCCACCCGCGCCCGCTAGGGACCGGCCGGGAGCCGGGCGCACCGGTCGTGATGCGCCGGTCGGGCGCCCGGTGTCGAGAGAAATGGACGCGGCGCAGGGGGCCGCCGCAGGCGCATCGACGGGCTCCATCGTCCGATAGGGGCGCACCGGCAAGCCCGCCGGTGTCTTCGGTCGCCTCGGCGTCCGGGG
>CAZPGF010000046.1:0-1515 GCA_964586025.1 uncultured Planctomycetales bacterium | reverse complement strand
GTCCGGGGGCGTTCAGACCGGGGCCATGCCCTGTCAACCCACAACCTTCCACCACATCCCTAATCTCACAGTCCCTCGGTCTGGACTTCGGCCTCGGCGGGCTTGCCCGCCGAGGCCATCTTCGTTTTTCAGATCAGCGTGGCGCCAGCCGATGGATCGTCAGCGCGTCGTCGGCGGAAGCGAGTTCCGAAGGCCACTCGCCCGGTGCCGCGACGAGGAAGCGCGCGCCTGCATCGACCAGCGCGTCGCGCAACGCGGCGGCTTCGCCGTCGAGGTCGGCCGAAGGAAGGTCGATGCCCGCCCGGTCGATGAGCACGACGGCGCGTCCCGCGACGTGAGCGGCGACGAGCCAGCGCAGGAGTTCCTCCCCGTCCGCGTCGAATCGATCGCGATCCCAGAGCGCATAGACCGGCGTCATGGCAGCACGCTCCAGATCGTGGCGTCGGAACCCGCCTGGAGATGCCAGGTCGCGACGCTGCTCCACGCGATATGCGGGGGGACGTCCTCGAGCGTCAGGTTCCTCTCGCGCGCCGAGCGCGTGCAGAGCGCCACGCTTCGTCCCGCGCGGGGTGCCAAGGCGGGCGCATCGAGGGCGTCGAGGGCCTCGTGGGTCAACAGGATCCGGAGCGGACGCCCGGTCGCGGCGGCCGCGTCGAGCAGAGCGGCCACGTCGGGACGATCGGCTCGGGCGCCGAGCAGCACGTGGAGGGGGAGGGCCATCGCGCCACCAGCGTAGGGCCGTCCCTGCCGGAGGCGCCGCGGGTGGCATTGGTAGGATGCGCCGCTCCCGTGAGGAGGGCCCATGCCGCCGGATGACGCCGATCTCATCCGGGTGCTCGCCGACGGCGGGGCGGATGCGCGGAAGGCGGCCCTCGGGACGCTGTTCGACCGTCACCAGCGGCGCGTGTTCAACGTCGCGTTCCGCGTGCTCGGCGACCGGGGCCTCGCCGAGGACGTCGTCCAGGAGGTGTTCGTCCGACTGCCGCGGGTCGCGAAGGGCTTCCGAGGCGACGCGTCGGTCACGTCGTGGCTCTACCGCATCGCCATCAACCGGGCGATCGATCGCCGCCGTCGCGAGGCCCGGCGTCAGGCCGGACACTTCGGCGACGCGCCGGTCGAACTGTCGTCGTCCCGTCTGCCGGGCCGCTCCGCGCCGTCCTCCGCCGAGTCCCTCGCCCGCGCGAACGAGCGTGCCGAGAACGTCCAGGCCGCGCTCCTGACCCTCTCCCCGAAACTCCGTGCGGTCGCCGTGCTCCGCTACATGGAGGGACTCTCGTACGACGAACTCGCCGAGGTGCTGAACTGCTCCCTCGGCACGATCAAGAGCCGACTGAATCGCGCGCATGCGGCGCTGACCAAGGCCCTCGGGCGGATCGACGGCCTGGATGGGGCGCCCGCGGAGGAGTGAACGTGCGCCGGGCCGCCCTCACCGCGTTGGCCGTGCTGGCGCTGAACAGCGTTGCGCGCGGCGACGAGGCCGCGTCGCCGGCCGCGTCGCCGGCCGCGTCGCCGGCC
>CAZPGF010000045.1:0-19658 GCA_964586025.1 uncultured Planctomycetales bacterium | reverse complement strand
GCCAGCAAGAAGGCGCCGTTGGCGTCGGTCGTCGTCTGCGCCACGATCGTGTTCGTCGCGTCGCCGCTCACGATGATCGAGACGCTGGCGCCCTCGATGTTCGTGTCGTCCGAGGGGTCGTCGTCCAGGACGCTGTCCGACAGCACGACGCCGGTGATCTCGGTGTTGGCCATCAGCGTGATCGTGCCGGCATCGGTCACGTTCGCCAGCACGACGACCACGTCGGTCAACTCGCCGATCGCGTGCGAAGCGGCCTCGGCCGTCAATCGGTACGTGCCCGCGAGGACGGAGAGCTCGGCGCGGCCGGCCGCGTCCGTCGGGCCCGATGCCACCGCGACGTCGGAGGCGTCGAACAGCGTCACGGTCGCGCTCTCGATCGGCGCGTCGTCGAGCGTGTCGCCCGGGGTCGCGTTGTCGCTCAAGACGTGAACGATGACGGTGCCGTTCGTCGAGACGTTCTCGGCGCGCACCACCGGCGTGAACAGCACCCGCTTCACGCCCGGCGCGTGGGTCACGGGGCCGTTGAAGACGAAGTTCTCGTCCAGCGGGAAGTCGAGCACGAGATCGCCCGAGAGTTCGGTGGTGACGACGATGGCGTTCGAGATCTTGACCTTGATGCCGGTCTGCGCGCCGCTCGGGAAGAGCAGGTCGCCGCCGGCGGTGTTGAAGACGAGGTCGTTCTGGACGACCGCCGTCGGAGCGAGCACGACCTCACCCGCCTCGACGAGGAGTCGGACCTCGTCGTAGGTCCCGGGCTCGATCGGCACCTCGACGAGCAACTCGGCGACGCCGTTGCTGAGCGGCACGAGATCGATCGTCCTCGAGCCGTTGAACACGATTTCCCATTGGTCTCGGTCCCTGTCCCGGACCTGAACCTCGCGAATCGTGACCGTCGCCGATTCGACGTAGTCGAACGGGAACGGGGCATCGGTGACCGAGATGCGCAGCTTGCCGCCGGACGCCAGCGCCGTGCCGCCCTGGCCTCCGCCGCCGCAGGCGGTCAGGGCCAGAGCCGCGGCGACAAGGCAGGTCGCGGCCGCGACGAGTCGGGTGGTCTTCATGGAACCGCCGAGGGGTTGGGGGCGCGCCGCTCGCGCCCGGCAAGGTGTTGGAAACGCCTGCGTACCGCTCGCCGGCACGGCGAACGCCCCCCGAGGGCTGTGCCACGCACCGCCGATGGGCGCGTGGCCGGGGGAGTCTACTCGACCGAAGGCAACCCGGCCGGGTGCGCCACCGGCTCGACGTGTTGACTTTCCGCGACGCAACCGTCGAGCCGCGCGGATGTCCGGCGTTCGCGGGGCGAGTCGGTCGTCAAGCGTCTGCGCAGCGGACGCCGCGGCGAGCGCGGAACGCACGCTCCGTATCTCCGGGTGACGCCTCGCGTCCCGCGCGTTCGTGCCGGAGGTCGCCGACGTGACGAACGAGACCTACCCCGAGACCAAGGACGTCAACGGGCGCCTCTGCATCCTCGAGCTTCCGACCCGCGACGCCGCCGTGCTGTGGGCGGCGAGGCTCGCCAAGGCGTGTCGCTGCTCGCAGGAGCTCCGCGAGTTCGGCCACGACCCCGCGAGCTGATCGGCGGGCCGACCCCGGGTCGCCGATCGTCGCGCGTCTCGAGTTCAACGAGCGTGCGACATCGTCCGTTGGCGCAGGGCCCTATGCGACGTTCTTGCCGAGCGCGCGGGGGAAGAGGATGTTGTTCTCGAGATGCACGTGTTCGTGCAGATCCCGCTCGAAGGCCTCGAGCCCGGACCAGAGCGCGCGCCACGTCGTGCAGGCCTCGGGGGGAACCTGGTAGTCGTTCGTCAGCTCGCGAATGCGCTGCAGCTGGGAGTCCGCCTGGTCGTGCTCGGCCATCATGACCGCGATCGGCATCGCGGCGTTCGCGCCGTGTCCCGCGGCGATCAGCGGGAAGAGCACGCGCTCTTCCTTCAGCATGTGCTGTTCGAGGTCGGCGCGCACCTCCGACACCGTGCGTGCGAGCGCCTCGAATCGTTCGGGATCGCGCGCACCGTGGACATCGCGAACCTTGTTCGCCATGGCCTCGAGGCGGGGCAGCTCCTCGCGGTGGTCGTCGTGGAAGACGTGGACGATGTGATCGACCAGCATCGCGAGCGACTGCTCGTTCCACGAGGGTTGGGACTCGCCGGGGGCCTCGAGGACCTCGCGCAGTTCGGTCAGCACCGAGTCCACGTCGAGTCCGCGCTCGCGGCAGACCGCCTCGATGGGCCGGCCGCCGCCGCAGCAGAAATCGATGCCGTGGCGCGCGAAGATGCGGGTGGTCACGGGAAACTCGGACGCGAGGCGTCCGACCTGGGTCGAGGGAGAGATCGAAGCGACGTTCATCATGATTCAGGCTCCAGTTCAGGCAGGGATCGGGCCGCGCGACGACGGGTCCGCGGAAGGGGGGGCGAGCATCACGCCCAGCGCGGCGAGCACGCGCTCGACGAGGTCGTCGCGGGGGCGTGCGGCGCGACGATGAACGCCGGGCTGGCCGACCAGCGCGTGCACGGTGCCGACCACGATCACGAGCAGCGCGGCGGGCTCGATGTCGGTGCGCACGCTGCCGTCGCGTGTTCCGTCGCGCAAGGCGGTCAGGAGGTAGTCGCGCGAGCGATCGACCAGGCCGCCGAGTCGCGCCACGGCCGCGGCGGGGAGCATGGCGTGCGCCTCGTCGCTGCGCATCAGCCAGGCGAGACCGGCATCCTGACGGAACAGTTCGACACGGTTTCGAACCAGCGCCGCGAGTCGTTCGCGCGGGGCGCCGTCCTGCGGAGGGAAGCAGGCTTCGAGCCGCAACGCCGCGCGTTCGACGGCCGTCTCGAGGATCGCGTCCATCGAGGCGAAGTGGCGGAAGAGCGCGCCGCTCGTGAGGCCGACTTCGGCGCCGATCGCCGCGCTGGTCAGGGCCGTGATGCCCTTCTCGGAGAGCAGGCGCAGCGCGGCGTCCGCGATCTGCTCGCGGCGGGCGCTCCCGGGCAGTCGGACGCGGGTCTTCATGGTGGGAGAGTAGCAAGTAAGCGCTTACTTGCCAAATTTCTTCCCGCCCCCGTCCGGAGGCCGGCCCCGCCTGCCACGAGGCCTCTCCCGAGGGCCTTCGACCGGCCCGGGCGGCCGCCTTGCGGCCGCCGGAAGAGCCTACCGGGCACGGGCCGAAGGCCGGCCCTCCGTGTCGATGCGTCCCATCGGACGGGAGTAGAAGGGGCGCCACGCGGGCGGACCGCGACGAGGACCGACATGACGAGCTGGCGGATCGGCGAAGCGGTGGCGTGCGACCACCCGTGGGGACACCACGTCGGGATCGTGGTCGGCTCCGACGCGGCCACCGGCGAACCGCTTGTCGCGCACTGCAGCCGTCGCGTCGGATTCGCCGCGATCGAGACGATGTCGGCGTTCGCGCAGGGGCGGCCGGTTCGCCCGCGGCGTCTGGTGAGTCCGCTCGCGCCGGCCGAGATCACGCGCCGCGCCCTCGGGCTGCTCGGTCGCCGGTATCGACTCCTGTCGTTCAACTGCGAACACTTCGTCGGCGCGGCAATGGGCCTCACGCCGCGCTCGCCGCAGCTCCGCACCTACGGCCTCGCGGCCGGGGCGCTCGCCCTCGTCGCGCTCGATGCGGCCCGCCGCCTGCGCCGACCGTCACGCGATCCCTGACGAAATCCGTTTCCAATCGCCGGGCGCATGGCGCGGACGCGTGGCGCAACCGTTCAGGGGTCCGGCCCTCGCGCGCAACACAGGGGGAGGTCCCAAACGCCGATGACATGCCTTTCCTTGGCGTTCACCGCCGGGCCGGGTTCGCAGGCGGGGTGCGGAAGGTCGCCGTGGAGGGCGACGTGTGGTGGACCACTCAAGCCCGACACGGCGGCCTGAGCGCCCCCGATCTGCGAAGCCGTACGTTCCCAAGGTCAGAGACCCCATGAACGGATGCTATCCGACCAATCGCGCGGCCCGTATGCTCCGCGGAGCCATGGACGCGTTCCTTTCGTCGCTCGCTCCGCTGCACGTGCACCCCCTCTGGCGGCAGCAGGGGCTACTGCTCTCCGATCCGACGAGCCGCGCGATTCCGTATCTCTGGAAGTACGCGCCCGTCCGAGAGCGTCTGCTCGAAGCCGGGCGACTGATCACCGCCGAGGAGGCGGAGCGGCGCGTCCTGATCTTGCGCAACCCCGGTCTCGGCGGCGAGCCCGCGGCGACGAAGCGACTCTACGCGGGGTTGCAACTGGTGATGCCGGGCGAGATCGCCCCAGCGCACCACCACGGGGCGAGCGCGATCCGGTTCGTCGTCGAGGGACGGGGCGCGTACACGACCGTGGACGGCGAGCGCGCGATCATGTCGCCCGGCGATCTCGTGCTGACACCGTGCGATGCGATCCACGACCACGGCAACGAGTCCGACACCCCGATGATCTGGCTCGACGGCCTCGACCTGCCGATGATCAACATGCTCGAGTGCGCGTGGTTCGAGGGGAGCGGGGAGAAGGTGCAGTCGCGCACCCGCCCCGACGACGCCTCCGTCCGCCTCTACGCGAACGCCGCGATGCGCCCTTCGTGGATCGCGTGGACGAAGAACCACTCTCCGGTCAACCGCTATCCCTACGAGCTCGCCGAGCGGACGTTGCTCTCGGCCTGGCGTGACGGCGCCAAGGGGTCGCCCGAGGACGGCATCCTCTTCGAGTACTCCAACCCGATCACGGGCGGTCCCGCCCTGCCGACGATGGCGTGCCTGCTGCAACTGCTGCCGCCCCGCACGCACACGGCCGCGCATCGCCACACGACGAGCGCCGTCTACCACGTCGTGCGCGGGCGCGGCGCGAGCATCATCGACGGTCAACGCATCGAGTGGGAGCCGCGCGACACGTTCGCCCTGCCCGGTTGGGCGGTCCACGAACACGAGTCGATCGGTGACGAGCCCGCGATCCTCTTCGTCCTCACGGACGAGCCCGCTCTGCGCGCGCTCGGCTTCCTCCGTGAGGAGTCCATGCCGCGCCAGGAGTGATTCATGCGACTCGTGACCGTGAGATCCGCGGAGGGGACCGCCGCGGCGGTCGAGACGACCGACGGCGTTCGCGTCGTCCGCGACGCGGACGGACTGGCCTTTCGGGACGTCGGCGACCTGCTGCGCTCGGGCCCGGGCTGGAAGGATCTCGCGGCGAAGGCGACGGGCCGCCCCGTCCAAGGGCTGGGGCTCGCGCGCCCGATCCTCGAGCCTCGCGCGATCGTCTGCGTCGGTCTGAACTACCGCACCCACGTCCTCGAGATGGGGCGTGAACTGCCGGCGGTGCCGACGCTGTTCTCCAAGCTCGCGCGTGCGCTCACCGATCCGGACGTCGCCATCGCGATGCCTCCCGCGACGACCTCCGAACGCGTGGACTACGAGGCCGAACTCGCGGTCGTGATCGGCGCGGGGGGACGCGACATCCCGAAGGAGCGGGCCTGGGACGCGGTGGCCGGGCTGACCCTCGCCAACGACGTCACGCTGCGCGACTGGCAGAAGCGGTCGCTGCAGTGGTTCGCGGGCAAGTCGTGGGAGGCCCTGACGCCGATCGGTCCGGCGATGGTCACGCTCGACGAGGTGCCCGACCTCGGCAGCCGCGAGATCGTCTGCCGGGTCAACGGCGAGGTTCGCCAGCGGGCGCCGATCTCGGACCTGATCTTCGACGTGCCGACGCTCGTCGCGGACCTGTCGCGCGTCGTCGCGCTGCAGCCCGGCGATCTGATCCTGACCGGCACGACCGGCGGGGTCGGTGAGGGCATGAAGCCGCCGAAGTACCTCCAGCCCGGCGACGTCGTCGAGATCTCGCTCGACGGCATCGGGACGCTGACCAACCGGTTCTCGAGGAACGCATGATCTTCGATCCGTCGGAACTCGATCGCCCCACGTTGAACGCGCTCGTCAACGGGTTGGTCGCGCCGAGGCCGATCGCGTGGGTCTCGACGGTCAGCGCGGCCGGGCGCCCGAACCTCGCCCCGTTCTCGTTCTTCAACGCGTTCTCGTTCAACCCGCCGACCGTCGCGATCGGTCCGGGCAGTCGCAACGGCGTCAACAAGGACACGCTGCGCAACGTCCGAGAGACCGGCGAGTTCACCGTATCGGTGGTGACCGAGGACCTCGCCACGTTGGCGAACGCGACCAGCGGCGAGTTCGGACCGGAGATCGACGAGTGGGAGGCGTTCGGGATCGCCGGCGCGGCGAGCGCGGTCGTCGCGCCGCGCCGTGTCGCCGCGTCGCCCGCCGCATTCGAGTGCCGCGTGCTCCAGGTCGTCGAACTCGGCACGGCCGCTCTGCGCTCGAACTCGCTCGTGCTCGGACGCGTCGTGCGCATCCACGTCGATGACGCCGTGCTCGACGGCACGAGGCCACGGCCGGACGCTCTGAAGCTCGTCGGACGGATGGGCGGCGACGACTGGGTGCGGACCACGGATCGATTCGTGCTGCGACGACCCGACGGCAAGGATCCCGCCGCGATTGCCGAGCGCCTGCGGAAGCCATCGTGAGCGGGCTGTTCGGCGGTCTCGGCATTCAGCGCCCCGCTGGCTCGCTGACCCGGTTGTTCGCACCTCGTTCGATCGCCGTCGTCGGCGCGTCGCCGAGCCCCGGCAAGATCGGCAACGTGTTGCTGCGCAACCTCGCGTCGTTCCAAGGTGCGGTGCATCCGGTCCACCCGACCGCACGAGAGGTGCTCGGCCGACCCGCCTACCCCGATGTGCAATCGATCCCCGAGCCGGTCGATCTCGCGTTGCTCGTCGTCCCGCCCGACGCGGTGCCCGCGTGTCTCGAGGACTGCGCCGCAGCCAGCGACGGGGGCGCGGTGATCTACTCGGGTGGATGGGGCGAGGTCGGCGGCGCCGGTGCGGCGCGGCAGGAACTCGTTCGAGCCGCGGCCGAGGCGGCGGGGATTCGCGTGCTCGGCCCCAACACCTCCGGATTCCTCGCGCCGGCGCAGGGGCTGTACGCGACCTTCGTCGCGGATCTCGCGGAGGTCGTCACGCCGGGTCCGCTCGCGATCGTCGCGCAGAGCGGCGGTGTGAACCTGACGCTGTGCTTCCTCGCGCGCGCCGAGGGACTCGGTGTGGCGTTCGGCGTGGGCGTCGGCAACGCATCGGACGTCGGATTGGCCGATGCGCTCGACCACGCGGCGCAGCTCGACGGCGTGCGCGCGATCGCGCTGGCGATCGAGGGGGTCGCCGACGGGCGCGCCTTGTTCGAAGCCGTCGCGCGCACGACCCCACGCGTTCCGGTCGTCGCGCTGAAGGTCGGTCGCACCGACGTCGAAGCGTTCGCGAAGTCGCACACCGGGGCGATGGCGGGCAGCCATCGCGTGACGCGCGCCGCGCTCGCGCAAGCCGGTGCCGTGCTGGTGGACGACCTGACCGAACTGATCGACGCCGCGCGCGCCCTGTGCGCGTCGCGACTGCCGCCCAGCGCAACGCCCGGCGTCGGCGTCGTCACCGGACAGGCCGGCCCGGGGCTGCTGCTGGCCGACGCGCTCGCCGTGCGCGGCGTTTCCGTGCCGCCGCTCGCGCCGTCGGTGGTCGAGCGATTGGGCACGCTCCTCCCGCCGCTGACGTGGCAGAAGAACCCCGTGGACACCGGTCGTCCGGGGCCGACGTTTCGCGAGGTCGTCGAGGTCGTGCGCCGCGCCGACGGCATCGATCTGCTCGCCGTGAACCTCCTGCACGAACCCGATGCGGTCGATCCGCTCGCCGCGCTGCGAGGTCTCGGCCCGGCGGTGGTGTCGAGTGCCGGGCCCGCGGACGAGATCGCGCGGGCGCGCGATCGGCTGTTCGCGTCGGGGATCCCCCTCTACCCCACGCCCGAACGCGCGGCGCTCGCCGCGGCCGCGCTCGTGCGCGATGCCCAAGGACAGGCGCGAGGGCGCGAGCGCACGCACGAGCGGAGGGAGGGCGCGAGCTTTCCGATGCGCGACGGCCCGCGGCCGACCCGCTGGGACGAGGCGCTCGCGAAGGACCTGCTCGAAAGCGTCGGCATCGCCACGCCGCGGCGTGTCGTGGCGTCCACGCGCGCGGAGGCGCACACGGCGTTCGCACGCCTGGGGGCGCCGGTCGTCGTGAAGGTCCTGCATCCGTCGGTCACGCACAAGACCGAGGTCGGTGGCGTTCACGTCGGCGTGCGCGATGCCGCGTCGCTCGATCGCGCGCTCGATGCGATCGAACGCACGGCGGGCGCGCGGTTCCTCGTCGAGGAGCAGGCCGACGGGGGCCCCGAACTGCTCGTCGCCGCGCGTCGCGATCCGTCGTTCGGCGCGATCGTCGTGGTGGGGGTCGGGGGTGTCGGTGTCGAGCGCGAAGACGACCTGGTCGTGCGGCTCGCACCGCTCTCGACGGAGGAGGCCGGAACGATGCTCGGAGAACTCAAGCAGGCGTGGCGCTACCGCGGATTCCGCGGCGCACCGGCCGTCAACGAGAGCGACCTTGCGAGGATCGTGCGGGCACTCGGCGACCTCGTGCTCGCCCGCGATGACCTCGCCGAGGTCGAAGTGAACCCGCTGCGCGTGACGTCGCGCGGCCTCGTCGCGCTCGACGCGGTGGCGGTCGCGCGATGAGCGGGGCCGATGCGATCGTCGTCGGTGCGGGGCCGGTCGGCATGGCCGCCGCGTTGGCGCTGCGCATGCGCGGACGATCGGTCCAGGTGATCGAGGCGGGAGGGCCCGACCGGGTGCGTCCGGGCAGCCGAGCGATCTTCATCCACGGGGCGACCCTCGAGGTGTTGGAGCGGATCCAGCCCGGGCTCGGCATGCGACTCGCCGAACACGGCCTCGTCTGGCGCACGAAGCGCACGTTCTATCGCGGCCGCGAGGTCTACTCGCGCACCTATCCCCCGCCGCCCGTGGGGGTGCTACCGGCGGCGACGAACCTCCCGCAGATCGAGACCGAGCGCGTGCTGTTCGCGGCGTGCCAGGAGGCGGGAGTCCAGTTCGTCTGGAACGCCCCGGTCGTCGGTGCCGAGGTTCGCGCGGACGGCGTGGACGTCAGGATGGGGTCCGGCGCGACGGCCTCCGCGCCGTACGTGATCGGCTGCGACGGCGCGCGTTCGGCGATCCGCGACGCGACCGGCGCGAAGCTCGAAGGCCCGATGACGACGAACGCGTACGTGATCGTCGATGCGGCGGAGGATCCGGCGAACCCGACGCCGCCGGAGCGGATCTTCCATTACGAGCATCCGAACGTGGACGGCCGCAACGTGCTGTTCGTCCCGTTCGAGGGGCATTGGCGACTCGACCTGCAATGCCACGCGACCGACGACCCGCAGGCCTTCAGCGAGGAGAAGGGCGCGAAGACGTGGATCCCGAAGGTGTTCCGCGCCGACTACGCGGATCGCATCACCTGGGTCTCGACCTACATCTTCCGCCAGGCGGTCTGCAGTTCGTTCATCGACCCCGCGCGGCGCCTCCTGCTCGCCGGCGAGGCAGCCCATGTGTTCGCGCCGTTCGGCGCGCGGGGACTCAACTCGGGCATCCCGGACGCGTTCGTCGCCGTCGCGGCGATCGACCGAGCGCTCGCGGCGTCGCGCGCCGACGCGGCGGCGGCCATCGAGCAGTTCGATCGGACGCGACGTGCCGCGGCGCTCCGCAACCGCGAGGCGTCGAACACGGCGCTGCGGCACCTGATTCCGCAGAACGCATTCGCGCGGGCGAA
This sequence comes from uncultured Planctomycetales bacterium, assembly GCA_964586025.1. Lineage (GTDB taxonomy): Bacteria > Planctomycetota > PLA2 > PLA2 > JAEUHO01 > JACKGW01. The sequence goes on along the minus strand of CAZPGF010000045.1, from coordinate 10,004 downwards.
GCGCCGCATCGCGGGGGCGCTCGCCCCGCATGTCGGTCGGGTCGCAAAGTGGCTCGACCAGAAGCCCTACGGCCCGACGCTCGGACCGCCCGACGCCGACGGGATGCGCTACTAGAACGCTCGACGCGCCCCGGCCCCGGTCGGGCCGCCGGCGGGCGACACCATCACGGGGCGCCGCGACCAGTTCGGCGGAGTAGGACCGGGATCGACCCATCGGAGGGTTCCGATGGTCGTCAGGAATCGACCGCCGTCGGGGACGGAACTGGTCCGACGAGAATCGCTTCGGCGGCAGCGGCGTGCTCCTTGGCGAGCAGCGCGAGGACGCCGTCGCCGGCATGCAGTTCGGTCGTGCCGCGCGGAACGAGGTACTCTCCGCCGCGGCGCAGCGCGACGATCAGCACGTCGCGCGGCAGGCCGAGGTCGACGACCTTCTTGCCCGCGGCGCCCCGCTCGCCGACGGTCAGTTCGACGAAGCGGGTGCGCACGTCCGTCGTCTCGTAGCCGTAACGATGGCGCAGGCCGAAGACCGTCGCCTCGCTCTCGAGCGGCCCGAGGCCGAAGCCCTGCACGAGGTGACGCACCATCTGGAACGCGGCCTCCTGCGTGCCGATCACCGGCATCACGTCGCCGAGGTGGCGAAGGGGCCTCGCCTCTCCGTCGCTCTCGACGCGAACGACGATCGGCAGCTTCGGGTTGATGCGTGCGGCGTGCGCCACGATCAGCGCGGTGGCGACCGGGTCCTGGACCGCAACGAGCAGGAGGCGCGCATGGTCGATGCCGGCGTGCTCGAGAAGGAGGGTATTGCCCGCGTCGCCGGTGTAGGCGGTGACACCGCGCCGTTGGAGCCGCTCGACCGTGGCGCGTTGCTGGTCGATCACGACGTAGGTCCAGCCGCGTTCCTCGAGGACTTCAGCGAGGATGGATCCGACCCGGCCGTGTCCGCACAGGATGGCGTGCCCCTTGAGCGCGTGGGCGTCCTCGACCGGCTCGGTGGGCGCGCGGTTGCGTCGGGCGAGGTAGGACGTGAGCCACGGCCATGAACGGAGGAGGTTCTCCAGTCGGCCGGAGGTCCGGAACAGGAACGGATTGACGGCGATCGAGAGGATCGCGCACGCCAGGACGACGCTGTAGCCCTTCGTCGGGAACAGGTCCAGCGAGTTGCCGAGGTGGGCGAGGATGAAGGAGAACTCGCCGATCTGCGCCAGCCCGGCCGCGGCGGTGACGCCGGTGCGGATCGGATAGCCGAGCGCCAGCGCGATGACGAGCGCGGTGAGCGGCTTGGCGATCATCACGATGCCGAGGGTCGCCAGGACCAAACCCGGCTCTTCGATCAGGAACGCCGGGTCGAAAAGCATCCCCACCGAGACGAAGAACAGCACGGCGAACGCGTCGCCGAGGGGCAGCGCGTCCGCCGCCGCGCGATGGCTCATGTCGCTCTGGGCGACGACCATGCCCGCGAGGAACGCCCCGAGGGCCATCGACACGTCGAACGCGATCGCCGAACCGTATGCGATGCCCAACGCGATCGCGAGAACCGACAGCGTGAACAGTTCGCGCGACTCGACGCGGGCGACCTTGACGAGGAGCCAGGGCACGACGCGCGACCCGACCGTCAGCACGATCGTCGCGAGCAGGACGACCTTGCCGACGGTCCAGGCGAGTGTGCCCCAGAGGTTCCCGGCAGCTCCGTTGTCGGACCCGCCGAGCACGCCCGACAGCGCGGGGAGCAGCACCAACACGAGGACGGTGAACAGGTCCTCGACGATCAGCCAGCCGATCGCGGCGTGGCCGTGTGACGTCTCGAGGAGGTGGTGGTCCTGGAGTCCGCGAATCAGCACGACCGTGCTCGCGACCGACAGCGCGACGCCCAGCACCACGCCCGCGCCGAGAGACCAGCCCCACAGCTGGGCGACCGCGATCCCGAGCAGGGTGGCGATCCCGCTCTGGGCGACGGCGCCGGGGATGGCGATCGCCTTGACCCGCATCAGGTCGGCCAGCGAGAAGTGCATGCCGACGCCGAACATCAGCAGGATCACGCCGATCTCGGCGAGTTGCTGGGCCAGTCCGCTGTCCGCGACGATGCCGGGGGTGTGCGGGCCGACGATGATCCCCGCGAGCAGGTAGCCGAGGATCGGCGAGAGTCCGATGCGCTTCGTCGCGTACCCGAAGATCAGGGCGACGCCGAGGCCCGCCGCGATCGTCGCGATCAAGCCGGTCTCGTGGACGACGGCGCCGAGCGCGGGGGAGACGGAGGCGAACGGCGACGCGTCGATCATGCCGCCCGTATACGTTGCCGGGGGCGGCCTCGAAAGAGGGGACCGCGATTCCGTCCGACGGACCCGCACGTCCTTGTACGCATTCATGGAGCCAGCCCTCGCGCGCAACGCAGGGGGCGGTCCTCAACGCCGATGACATGCCTTTTTTTGGTGTTCACCGCCGGTCCGGGTTCGCAGGCGGGGAGCGGAAGGCCGCCGTGGAGGGCGACGTGTGGTGGACCACTCAAGCCCGACACGGCGGCCTGATCGCCCCCGATCTGCGAAGCCGTTCCTCCGCAAGGTCAAGGACCCCCTGAACGCGTACGCGTCACTTCGCGACGGCAGACAGTCCGGTGACCTGTGTGAGTTCGTAAAACAGAGCGCCCATCGCCGCGGCGGCGGGGATCGTGAGGACCCACGCCGCGAGAATCTTGCGCGCGGTGTCCCAGCGGACCGATCGCATCCGCTTCACGACGCCGGTGCCCATGATCGATCCGGTGATGCAGTGGGTCGTGCTGACCGGGATGCCGAGCTTCGCCGTGAACAGGAGCACGAGGCTGCCGGAGAACTCCGCGCAGAACCCCTGCTCCGGGCGCAACTTGGTCAACTTGCTGCCCATCGTGCGGATCACCCGCCACCCGCCGAGGAGGGTGCCGAGCGCGATCGCGGCGTGCGCCGCGGCGATCACCCAGAACTCGACGTGCGGCGCCTCGCCGGGAGCGGGCGTCGCCTGGACGCCGCCGGCGACCAGCGCGGCCGTGATGATGCCCATCACCTTCTGTGCGTCGTTGCTGCCGTGCCCGAGGCTGAAGGCGGCGGAGGAGAAGAGCTGGCCGACGCGGAACGTCCGCTCGGCGCGGGCGCGGTTCACGTTGCGGAACACCCAGAACGTGATGAGCATGAACAGCGCGCCGACGACGAGACCGATCATCGGAGCGAGGAGGATGAACCAGAGGGTCGGCGTCAGCTTGGCGAGGTTGATCGCGGAGGTGCCCTGGGCCGCCCAGCCGGCACCGACCAATCCGCCGATCAGCGAGTGGCTGACGCTGATCGGCAGTCCCAGCTTCGTGCACCCGTGGGCCCACACGACCGCGCCGAGGAGGCCGGCCAACACGATCATCAGGTCCTTCTGCGCGGGCGGGACGACGGTGGAGACCGTCTGCGCGACGGCCGTGCCGACGAAGACCATCGCGGCCGCGTTCCAGAACGCGGCCCAGGCGACGGCCTGGCGCGGGGTGAGCACGCGGGTGGAGACGATCGTGGCGATCGAGTTCGCCGCGTCGTTCATCCCGTTGATGAAGTCGAACACGAGCGCGAGGGCGACGATGACGATGACGAGCGTGAGCATCGATGCGATCAGGTTGCCGCGAGCCGCTCAGGCGTACTCGAGCAGGATGTTCTCGATCTGATCGGCCACGTCTTCGCAGCGGTCCGTGGCCGCCTCGAGGTGCTCGTACACCTCTTTCCACTTGATGATGTCCCGTGCGTCCTCGTGCTTGCGGAAGAGGTCGCCGATGGCGGGGCGCAGGACGTCGTCGGCCTTGTTCTCGAGCGTGTGGATCTCGACGAGGAGTTGCCGCAATTCGTCGGGGTGCCGCAGATCGACGAGGCGACTGATCGCCCGCTGCATGATCGTCGCGAGTTCGGTGAGGATCGCCACCAGTTGGACGAGCGGCGGCGGGCTCTCGATCAGTTCGTAGTGGTAGAGACGCTGCGCGGCGCCCTCGACCAGGTCGATGATGTCGTCCATGCGGCGGCAGATCGTGCTGATCTCGTTGCGGTCGAGCGGCGTGATGAACGTCCGCTCGAGGTTGAGCAGGACCTGGTGCAGGTGCTCGTCGGCGTTGTGCTCGAGTTCGCGGACGCGCTCCACGCGCTCCTTCGAGTTGGTCGGATCGAGCACGAGGTCGCGGTAGGCGGCGAGGATCTCGACGACCATCGCCGCGGACTGCTCCATGTAGGTGAAGAAGATGTCCTTGCGGGGAAGCAGTCGCCGGAGCATCGAGGCCCTCCCGGGAACCAAAATACCGGGCTGCGGGTCAGGCCCACAGGTCGGTCAGGGTCCACGGGGAGAAGGGCTGGCACCAGAACGTGCCGTCCACGAAGCGGTGGCCCCGATCCAGCGCGTCGAGCGCCCCCAGGTCCTCCGGCGGGAGGGCGAGGTCGGCCGCGGCGAGGTTCTCGCGGAGGCGATCGGGGTGGGTCGTCTTCGGGATGACGCTCGTCCCGCGCGCGATGCCCCACGCCAAGAGGACCTGGGCCGGGGTGGCGTGCCGCCCCTCGGCGATCCGCGCGATGACGGGGTGCTGGAACAGGTTGGGCTCCTCCGGGTTGGCCATCGACGCCGGGCGACCGCGGGAGCCGAGGGGCGCGTACGCGGTAACGTGGACGTCATGCGCAGCGCAGCGCGCGAGCAGGTCGCGCTGGGCGAGCAGGGGATGTCGCTCGACCTGGTTCACGGCGACCGGCACCTCGGCGGACGCGACGAGTTCCTCGACGCGACGCGGTCCGAAGTTCGAGACGCCGAGATGACGGACGAGGCCCTCGCGCGCACACGCTTCCAACGCGCGCCAGGTCGCGAGCACGGGGAGCGTGGTGGGATCGAAGAAGTCGTCGGCGGACTTGGGCGCGCCGGTCTTCGGCTTGAGCGCGACCGGCCAGTGGATCAGGTAGAGGTCCAGGTGATCGAGGCGGAGGTCCTTCAGCGTCCGCTCGAGCGCGGGACGCACGCGGTCGGGTTCGTGTGCGTCGTTCCACAACTTGGACGTCACGAAGAGATCCTCGCGCCGCACGTCGCCGGCGGCGAAGGCGGCCTCGAGCGCTTTGCCGATCTCCGCCTCGTTCCCGTACGCGCGCGCGCAGTCGATGTGGCGATAGCCCTGGCGGATCGCCTCGCGGATCACGGGGCCGACCTCGCCGGCCGGCGAGAGCCAGGTGCCGAGACCGAGAGCCGGGATCGAACCGCCGCCGACGAGACCGAAACGCTTCATGAGGAGGGCTCCGCGATGGGGAGCGCGTTCTACCCCGCGGCCCTCGCCGCGTCGCGTACGCGTCGCGTCTCCTCGTCCGTCAGCGGCCGCGCGTCGCCCGCGGCGAGCGCGCCGAGTTCGATCGGGCCGAACGCGAGGCGCACGAGGATCTCGACCTCGTGCCCGTCCGCCTCGAGGCGCCGCCGGATCTGGCGGTTCTTGCCCTCCCGCAGCGTGATCAGGAGCCAGGTCGATTTCGGACCGGATCGCTCGATCTCGACGTCCATGGGCCCGAGGACGAGCCCATCGACCTCGAGCGAACGGGTCCTCCATGCGTCGAGCGTCGCGTCGCCCGGGTGCCCGCGGACCTTCACGCGGTAGACCTTCTCGACATGGCGTTGCGGATCGAGCAGACGCGCCGCCGTCGCGTGATCGTTCGTCAGGAGCAGGAGGCCCGCGCTGGCCTTGTCGAGGCGCCCGACGGGCGCGAGGCCGGCGATCCCCTCGGCGGGAAGTTTCGCGCGGACGACGTCCATCACGGTCGTCCGACCCTCGGGATCGTTCGTCGTCGTGACCACGCCGCGGGGCTTGTTGACGATCCACCACACGAAGGCCGCGGCAGCGGCCTCGGGATCGACGTGGCGTCCGTCCACCTCGACGCGGTCGCGGCGGGGATCGACCCGACGCGCACCGTCGGTCACCCGTTTCCCGTTCACGGTCACCCGTCCGGCTCGCACCAGGTCGCGCGCGCCGCCGCGCGTCGCGACGAGATGACGCGAGAGGTAGCGCACGAGCGGCGCCCCGCCCTCGCTCATCGAGGTCCGTCGCCTCGCGGAGGAGCGCGCCGCTTGGCACCGCGACGTCCCGGGCGGTAACCGACGGTGGGAGAGGTGCCCGCGTCCTCGGCGTGCACCGGCGCCGCGTCCTCGCCGGCGGCCCGTCGCCGCGCGGCGATCGCCTCGGGCGGGGCGCGCGAAGGAATCAGGGCGGTCGGTCCGTCACCGATCAGGTCGGCGCGTCCTCGTTCGAGCAACGCGCGACGCACGACGAACCAGTTCTCCGGCCGGAAGAACTGCAGCAGCGCGCGTTGCACCTGGCGATCGCGCAGTCGCTTCGGCACGTCCACCGGCCGGCCGGTGAACGGGTCCCGGCCGGTGTGGTACATGCACGTCGCGATGTCCATCGGCGCGGGGATGAAGTCCTGGACCTGACGCGGGCGATAGCCGCGCGCCTTCAGGAACGTCGCCAGTTCGATCATCTCGTCGGTCGTGCTCGCCGGATGGCTGGCGATGAAGTACGGCACCAGGTACTGCTTCTTGCCGGCCGCGCGACTCGCTGCGGCGAACGTCTCCTCGAAGCGCTCGAACTCCGCCTGCGGAGGCTTCTTCATCGCGGCGAGGACCGTGTCGGAGGTGTGCTCGGGAGCGACCTTCAGGTGCCCGCCGACGTGGTGACGGACGAGTTCGTCGACGTACTCGGGCGAGCGGTTCGCGAGATCCATCCGAATGCCCGACGCGACGTGCACGCGTCGCACCCCGGGCGTCGCGCGGGCCTTGCGCAGCAGGTCGACCGTCGGGCCGTGGTCGGTGCCGAGCAGCGGACAGATCTTCGGGTGGATGCACGAGAGGCGCCGGCATCGTGCTTCGACGTCGGGACGCGTGCAGCGCATCTTGTACATGTTCGCCGTCGGTCCGCCGATGTCGGAGATCGTGCCCTTGAACTCGGGGTCGTCGGCGACCCGTTTCACTTCGTTCAGGATCGAACGCTCGCTGCGGCTCTGGATGATGCGTCCCTGGTGCATCGTGATGCTGCAGAAGGTGCAGCCGCCGAAGCAACCGCGCATGATCGTCACGGAGTCCCGGATCATCACGTCCGCGGGGATCGGCTCGACGTAGCGCGGGTGCGGGCGTCGCGCGTACGGCAGGTCGTACACCGCGTCCATCTCCTCCTCGGTCAACGGGAGGGACGGCGGGTTCTGGACGAGCAGGCGGTCGCCGTGACGCTGCACCACGCGTCGCGCGTTCAGCGGATTGGTCTCGTGGTGGTGGAGCGCGGTCATCCGCAGGAACGCGTCGGGATCCCGTGCGACGTCCTCGGACGACGGGAGTTCGATCGTGCGTTGGTCGCACGCGGCGTCCTCGAATCGATGGTCCGGAAGCGTCTCCGTGCGTCCGAGCAGGTAGGCGACGCCGCGCAGGTCGCGCAGGGCGGAGATCGGTTCGCCCGCGTCGAGGCGCCGGGCGATCTGGAGGATCGGGCGCTCGCCCATCCCGTAGACGAGCAGGTCGGCCTTGCTCGGCACGAGCATGGACGGCCGGACGGTGTCGCTCCAGTAGTCGAAGTGCGTGATGCGCCGCAACGAGGCCTCGACGCCGCCGATGACGACGGGCACGCCGGGGAACGCCTCGCGACAGCGCTGCGCGTAGATGGGCGTGGGACGATCCGGTCGCAGCCCGATCCGTCCGCCCGGCGAGTAGGCGTCGTCGTTGCGACGCTTCCTGTTCGCCGTGTAGTGATTGATCATCGAGTCCATGTTGCCGGCGCTGACCCCGTAGAAGAGCCGGGGACGCCCGAGGGCGCGCCATGCGTCGGCGCTGCGCCAGTCCGGTTGCGGGAGCACGGCGACGCGGTAGCCGTTCCGTTCGAGATGGCGGCCGAGGATCGCCGCCGCGAACGACGGGTGGTCGATGTAGGCGTCGCCCGAAACGAGGACCACGTCCACCGCGTCCCAACCGAGCGCGGCGACCTCCTCGCGGGTGGTGGGCAGAAACGGTGCGGCCACCCCGCGAGTGTAGGGGGCCCGGCCGTGGGCGACGTTCGCCGCCGCCCTCATCGCGGGGCGCCGGTTGGGAAGGGCGCCTACGCGAGGCGTTCGGCGAGCGGCGTCAGGAACGTGTCCGGCTTCCAGACCGATCGGGCCGTGCGTGCGCCGCGGGTGGCCTGCTCGGCCCACCATGCGTGGGCCTCGGGGCTCGCGCGCCACGCGTCGCGCGCGGCGGTGTCCGCCCAGCAGGTCAGCAGGAGGAGCCTTCGATCGTCCTGCTCGAGACGGCACTGGACCCCGAGGCAACCCGGAGCCGATCCCCAGGTGGCGAGCGCGCTCGCCGCCAGGTCCGGCGCCGCCGACGCGGTGCGGACGCCGACGAACTCGACGTAGAGCAGCTCGAGGAGACCCGTTCCGGGGAGATCCATCTCCGCGATGTTGCGAGGAAGGGCAGGCGTGGCGAGACTTCGGGCGTGCGATTTTCCGCTCTTGTCCGGCTGCTGCTCGCCATCGTCCCCTTGGCGATCGCCGGCGTGCCGGCAGCCCACGCGGACGACGCGCTGGCCGTCGCCGATGCGTCGGCCTCGGAAGCCGCCCCGCTGCTCTTCCTCGTGGACGGCCCGTCTCGGCTCTGGATCTACGGCACGCTGCACACCAACGACCCGCGGGTCCTCGCTCGTCCCGCGCTCGTCGAGAACGCGTTCGCGGCCAGCGACGCCTTCTTCGCGGAGACGGCGCTCGACGGCGAGCCGTGGAAGGATCTCGTCGCCGCGGCCGCCCTGCCCGCCGGCGACACGCTGTCCGCGCTGCTCCCGGACGGACTTCGGGAGCGATTGATCCATCGTCTCGACACGCTCGGCCACTCCCTGGCGACCTACGAGGGACTCGCGCCGTGGGTGCTGTGGTTCACGCTGGAGGCCGCGGTGCAAGGCGAATCGACGGGCGAAGGACCGCCCCTCGACACCCGCCTCTACCGCGACGCGGTCCGACGGGGCAAGACGGTCGGCGGACTCGAATGCGCAGAGGAGCAGATCGCGCCGTTCGCGGCCCTCGATCTTCCGAGGCAACTCGACCTCGTCGTGCGGTCCCTCGACGCACTCGACCGCGCGGACGCGGCCGCCTCGGCCGCGCCGCTCGAGGCGATCACCCGAGCCTGGCTCGCCGGCGACGAGCACGAGGTCCTCGCCCTCACGGCGCGCTTCTCGGGTCGGGGCGACGCGCTGGACGCCTACCTCGTCGCCCGCCTGCTCGACGCGCGCAGCGAACGGATGGCGGACCGGCTGGCGGCCCTGGTTCGCCGCGACCGCGGACGGACCCTGTTCGCGGCGATCGGCGCCGCGCATCTCGCCGGACCGGGCGGTGTGCTGGCCCGACTGGAGGCCCGCGGCCTCTCGGCCCGCCGCATCACCACCGCCGCGGAGGCGGGTTCGGCCGCGCGGGCGGCACCGCCTTCGCCGCGACCGTCGCCTCCGCCCCGGCCCTGCCGTCGCCGGCCTCGCTGCGGGCCCTTCGGACTCCCGTTGCCGCCGCTTTTCCGCTGAACGTGCGGACGCGGCTCGATCGTGGCTACTTCACGGCCTTCAGGACGTCGGGCGGCTCCTTCAGGTCGCGGATGATGCGCACCTTCTCCATCCCCTTGAGCACGTACCAGGTGATGTCGATGTCGGCCGGACGGAATCCCTGGCGCGCCGAACTCGGATAACGGTGGTGGTTGTTGTGCCACCCTTCGCCGAGGGTGAGCAGGGCGAGACCCAGGTGGTTGCGGCTCTGGTCGTTCGTCGGGAAGCGGCGCTTGCCGATCACGTGCGCGAGCGAGTTGATCGTGCCGGTGCCCTGGACGAGCACGACCGTGCTGACGAAGAAACCCCAGATCAGCATCTGCGGGCCGTTCGTGCCCCACTCCGGGCGGACCTGCTCGAGCCACGCGCCGAGGAACCACATCCCGAGGGCGTAGAGGATCGGCGCGACCAGGTGGTAACGGTCGAGCAGGCGAAGCTCGGGGAACTTCGCGAGGTC
>CAZPGF010000044.1:0-21498 GCA_964586025.1 uncultured Planctomycetales bacterium | reverse complement strand
CCCTCTGCTCCGGCCTCTCGCCCTCCCGGCTACCCACACGAAACCCGGAAGACCCCGGAAGGATTCCGAGGGTCGCGAAGAGTCAACACCAGTCGGGGACGGAACACACGGCATGGGAGGCGCGCCGTGGATCGATGAGCCCGGCAATCAGCCGAGCCAGAAACGCCGTGCGTTCCTCAAACTCCCGCAGCAGCACCAGGCCCCCGAACGGCGAGAGGGCGTCGTCTCGGACTTCCACGCGCAGCGAACGACGGAACGTGGTACCTTCACCCATGAGGCGCATGCGCTTGCTCTCCCAGGATTGCCTTCAACAGCATCCGGAAGTGCAAACCGTGCGCCTTACTTCGTATTTGACCTAGGTGCTCATGGGATATCCAGGCTGATGCGATTGAACGCAACGGACCGCCACGCCCGCCTGCTCCAAGAGGTCGCCCGGCGTGTACGCTCCGCGCAACCGACCCCTGGTTGTCTCAGCGGGTAATCGGGATCTGTCTCACGTGCAACGGCCGGGCCCGAAGTATGTCTGCACCCAGGATCGGGGAGGTCTCCGGGCGTCCGGTGCGTCACGCTTTGAGGCGATGAGCCGAAAGTCTCTCGGTTCACTCCGCCTCAATGCCGCCGGGACCGCACAGCAACCCGGTGGCAGCGTCACTCGCGCGTGTATTCGTCGATCACCGTCAGCATCCGCAGCGGCCGCCCGTCGTGCGTCCGGTCCGTCGCGAAGTCGTAGCTCCAGACGTGGTTCTTGTGGAGCGGCTTGAGGTGCGCGCGGAGGGGTTCCGGGCCCAACACGAACGCGTCGAGCGGTGGAGCGGCGACCGGCGTGGGCTTCCGAGGCGTGCCACGAGCCGTGCCGAAGAGGATTTACGGGACGGGATGCAGCCAACCGGGCGGGGCGGGCGCGGTGCCGCGCTGGATCGCGGTCAGCGCGGCGCGCAGGCGTGCGGTGCCGGGACCGATCGCGCCGTCACCGACGTGGAGGTCGGATCCCGCGCGGATCAACGTGCCGATCGGCGTCAGCACCGCGGCGGTACCCGACAGAGCGGCCTCGGCGCTCGGCGCGCGTGCCACCAACTCGTCCACGGTCAGCGTCCACTCGGCGACGCGGAAGCCCAGCCCGGGGGCGAGTTCGAGAAGCGATGCGCGCGTGACGCCGTGCAGGATCGTGTCGTCGAGCGGCTTCGTGCGAATCGTGTCGCCGTCGATCAGGAGGAAGTTCGCGGCGCCGGACTCCTGGACGTCCCCGTGGGGGCAGAACAGCACCTGATCCGCGCGCCAGACCTTCTTCGCGTGCAGCAACGGACCGAGCGCGGCGGCGTAGTTCGCTCCGGTCTTCACCCTGCCGAACCCCGGTGCGGCGCGACCTCGCGACTCCTCGACGGCGACGCGCAGGGGGCGCATCCCGCCCGCGAAGTAGTCGCCCACCGGGCAGGCCATCACGATCAGCGACGCCTCCGTGCTCGGTGATCCCGCGGCGCCGACGCTCTCCAACGTGCCGAGGAGCAACGGACGCAGGTACAGCGAACCGGGATACGCGGGGATCGAAGCGCGCGATGCGTCCACGACGGCAAGCGTCATCTCCTCGATCAGGTCCGCGGGCGGGACCGGCAGGGCGAGCGACTCGGCGCTCGCGCGCAGGCGCGCGACGTGGCGATCGAGACGGAACACATGGACGCCTTCGTCGTCGGCGCGATACGCCTTCAGCCCTTCGAAGCACGAACTCCCGTAGTGCAGCCCGTGCACGCCCGGGTGCAGCGCCAGCGGGGCGAGCGCTTCGAGGCGGTGCGGCGTCCACGCGCCCGCTCGGAAGTGGGCGACCGCCTGAAACGGTGCGAACTGGGTACCGAACGCGGACGCCATGCGGCGCGCCACCCTACGTCCGATCGAGTCCGCCGCGACCGCCGGACCCGGCGATTTCGAATCGGGTCGGGGTCAGCGGTCGGCGGCCGTCCCCGCGCGTTCCTGGACCCGCTGGAGAATGTCGCCGTACGGACTTCCCGGAACGTTGCCGATCTCCGTCGGATCCATCTGCCACGCCTCGAACGACGACCACTGGGCGTCGTTCAACGATCGACGCAGCGATGTCTTCAGGTCGGCCTTGATCCCGTCCACGTGCTGCGCATACGTGGAACGCGTCCCGGCAAAGGGCTCGGCGAGCAGCCGCGACAGGAAGCGCCCCCATCCGACGTCCTCGCCCGGACGTCGCATCCCCTCGGCCATCAGATCGACGAGTTCGTCGAGCGGAACGGTGCCGTCCCGCATCGGCGTCGAGAGCGCATCGACGATGCTCTTTTGGGCGCCGACGACCTCGTGAGCGACGGTGGCACGCTGCGCGTCGTCGAGGTGCAACACCTCGGCGAATCGTTCGATCGTCGGCTTCTTGTCCTGCCTCGCCAGGACCTCGTTGACGCCCTTGCGGATCGCCTCGTCCACCGCCGTGGTGAGCTTGGCGTCCACCGTCTTCGCGACCAGTTCCTCGATCGGCGCTTCACCGGCGGTCGGTAGGGAGGCCGACGGCTCGGGCGAGGCCAGGCCGACGAGCAGCGGCCCGCGCTCGGTGCGTGATCCGACCCCGGTCGGGCCCCCAGCGGGCTCCGCGGGGTCCGCGGGGGACGATCGATCGGGCGGTTGGGCGATGGGGTCGGTCGCGTTCGCACGCCGCGGCGGGTGGAACGGATCGGCCGCGACGCCGAGCAGCCCGTCCGCGCGCAGGGCGTCGCGCGTCGCGCGCAACTCCGACCACGTGGCCCAGGCGAGACCCAGGGAGGCCAGGGACAGAAGCAGGGCGAGCGGAGCGACCCAACGGGGCATGGAGGAAGGATACGTCCGAGGCGTTCGCGGCGGGAGATCCCCGGCGACGGCTCCTGCGTCCGCGCCGATGCTTTCGCCGCCGCGGGGTCCGCCTATCCTCCCCGCCGTCGGTCCGGGATAGCTCGGAACCCCCATGAGGAACGCATGTCCAGCGAATCCGCGAAGCCCTACGGCGTCGGCAGCACGGTGCCCGACTTCACGATCGATACCTACGACCCGGCGAAGCAGGCCTTCGGGACCTTCGATCTCGGAGCCCAGAAGAAGGCCGGTCGTTGGAGCATCCTCTTCTTCTACCCGGCGGACTTCACGTTCGTCTGCGCGACCGAGTTCGGCGCGCTCGCGAAGGAGGATCCGGCGATCCGTGCGCTCGGTGCCGACATCGTGTCGATCAGCAACGACACGAAGTTCGTCCACCTCGCGTGGCAGCGGAGCGAGAAGGAACTCGCGGACGTCCGCTTCCCGATGGGCGCCGATCCGACCGGCCGGCTGGGTCGTCTGTTCGGCGTGTTCGACGAGAACAGCGGTCTGTCGCTGCGAGGGACCTTCCTGATCAATCCGGAAGGCAAGCTGCTCAACAGCGAGGTCAACTTCTACAACCTCGGCCGCAACGTGAAGGAACTCGTGCGCAAGTTGAAGGGCAACATCTACCTGGCACAGCACGCCCAGGAGGCCTGCCCCGCGAACTGGTCCACCGACGGCGATCCGACGCTCAAGTCCGGACCGGATCGGGTGCGTACGGTCCACGAAGCGATGGCGAAGCCCTCCTGAGCGAGGTCCACGGCGTGTCCCGCATCGTCTGGTCGAGCAGCGGCGCGTCCCGCTGCCTGGATTGCGGGCGCCCTGCGTTCTCGTGCCGCTGCAAGGACGTGCCGCGCAAGGCCGCGCCCGCTTCGGCGGGCGACGGCATCGTGCGCGTCGGGCGCGAGACGCAGGGGCGCCGGGGCAAGGGCGTCACGACGGTCCGCGGCGTGCCCCTCGCCGGATCCGACCTCGAGGCGCTCGCCAAGAGGCTGAAGACCCGCTGCGCGTCGGGCGGCACCGTCCGTGACGGCGTGATCGAGGTGCAGGGCGACCATCGCGACGCCATCGTCGCGATGCTCGAAGCCGACGGCTTCAAGGTGAAGCGGGTCGGCGGCTGAAGGCCGCGCTCGCGCGGGCCAGGTCCTCGGGCCGCCCGACGTCGAACCACGGCACCGGATCCATGTCGAAGGCGTCGAGGCGCCGGCCGGTCGCGGCGTCGTCGAGCCAGAGGCGCGTGATCGGTGCGACGCGCGGCGGACCGAGCCGCTCGACGAACGATCGCGACACCACGCTGATCCCCTGGAACGCTCGTCGGACGACGTTGCCGCGCGGAGCTCGAACCGTCTCCGCGGCGTCGCGCGTCTCGTCGAGGTGGCCGAACAGTCCGTGGTCGTCGAACCACAGGCCGCGGCGACTCGGGCGCGCGCTCGTCACCAGCGTGGCGTCCCAACCGCCCGCCTCGTGGGCGAGGACGACCCGCGCGAGGTCGAGCGGCGTGAGGACGTCCACGTTGTGCACGATCAGCGGACCCCGGCCCGAGAGCAGCGCGCGGGCCGCCGCGAGGCCGCCTCCGGTGTCGAGCAGTTCGTCCCGTTCGATCGAGAGCACGACCTCGGGCGGACCGCGACGCGCGGCCGCCCACGACACCAGTCGCTCGGCGTGGTGGTGCGCATTGACGACGACGCGCTCGACCCCTGCCTGGAGGAGGTTCGCGAGCACGTGCTCGATGAGGGGGCGCCCGTCCACCTCGACGAGCGCCTTCGGTCGATCGCGGGTGAGGTCGCCGAGTCGCGTCCCGCGTCCGGCCGCGAAGACCATCGCCTCCACGTCAGTCCGCCACGCCGTTCGTCGCGTCGAGACCGGCCGTCGCCGGCCAGCGCCCGCGCTCGCGATGCTCGACCCGCACCTCGATGTCTTCGTAGCCGAGGTTTCGCAAGTTTGCTCCAAGGCGTTCGGCACACCAGACGCTGCGGTGCTGACCGCCCGTGCAGCCGAACCAGACGGCCAGCGAGGAGAACCCCCGCTGCCGGTACGCCTCGATCTGCGGCCGAACGAGCGCGAGCGCTCCCTCGACGAACCGGTTCGCGGCCGGATCTCCCTCGAGTCGCTGCGCCACCGCGCGATCGACGCCGGAGAGGGCCGCGAGTTCGGCGTCGAGTCCGGGGTTGGTGAGCGCGCGGCAGTCGAACACGAATCCCCCACCGTGACCGGTCGGATCACCCGGCAGGCCCAGCGCATACCGGAACGAGCCGACATGCACGACCAGGCGGCCCGGTGTGTGATCCGGCGCGCGATGCCGGGCGAAACGCGGATCCGCGGCGAAGACCTCGATCACGCGGGCGATCTCCGGGAGTTCGGATACGAGCGGCTCGTGCTCGAGAAGCCATCCGAGGTTCTCGACCGCATGCGGCACGCTCGCGAGGAAGTGTTCCTTGCGGTGGAAGAATCCCAGGTAGCCGTACGCGCTCATCGCCTGGAGCACGCGCAGCAGCGCGTACCCGCCGAAGCGGCGACGCACGCCGTCGACGGCCGCGGGCAGCCGCTCGCCGAGCGCGGCGAGATAGACGCAAAGCAGATCCTCGCGCACCTCCGGCGTCAGCGCGGCCTTCCCGTCGAACAGCAGCGACGCGACGTCGTAGGCGAGCGCGCCGCGACGCCCGTTCTGGAAGTCGATGAACCACGGCACGTCGCCGTCGCGCAGCATCACGTTGCGAGACTGGACATCTCGGGCGACGAAGTGCGGGTCGTCGCCTTCGAGCAGGCGCGCGATGAGACGTCGCGCGTCGTCCTCGAAGCGGGCCTCGTGGAAGCCGACGCCCGCGAGCCGCAGGAACTGGTACTTGAACGCGTCGAGATCCCAACGCATCGAGGTCGCGTCGAACGCCGCGGTCGGGTAGGCCACGGAGTAGTCGATCGCTTCGCCGCCGTCTAGTTGCATCCGCACGAGCGCGGCGAGGGTGCGTTCGTAGGCGGGACGGATCGCGGCCGGAAGCACGTCGCCGGGCGCGTCGCGCCGCGCCCCGAGCAGAGCTCGGAACAACGTTCGGTCACCGAGATCTTCGACGAGCCAGGCCTCCTCCGATGCGTCGAACGCGAGCACCTCGGGCACGGCGACACCCGCCCGGCGAAGGTCGCGTGCGAACGAGACGAAAGCGCGGTTCTCGGCGCGATCCGGGCCGAGAACGCCGACGACGGAGCGGCCGTCGATGAGTCGGAGGCGCGCCATGCGGCGCTTCGAGCCCTCCGCGTCGATCGGTTCGGCCGAGTGCGGCCGACGGCCGGTCGCCGCTTCGACGAGGCGCGCCCAACGAGGATCGACCGGCCCCGATGCCGGTGCGGCGAAGGTCACGGCCGGTTCGCTACACACCGAACTCGGCGAGGACGGCGGGCACCCAGCGCGCGATGCGTTCGTCGGTGCGCTCCTTCTGGTTGTCCTCGTCGATCGCCAGCCCGAGGAAGAACCCTTCCATCGTGCCTCGTGACTTCGTGAACTCGTAGGTCCCGTCCTCCGCGTCGGTGAACCCGCAGAGCTCGGCGCCGCGATCCATGAACTTCTCTCCGAGGATGCCGATGCCGTCCTGGAAGTTGTCGGCGTAGCCCTTCTGGTCGCCCAGACCGAAGATCGCGATCTTGCGCCCGGTCAGGTCGATCGAATCGAGCTTTGCGAAGGCGTCCTTCCAGTCCTCCTGCAACTCGCCGGTGTTCCAGGTCGGGATGCCGACGAGCAAACACGGGTAGGCCGTCAGCGGAGCGAGACCCGCCGCGCCGATCTCGTGGACGTCGACACCGTCGGGTCGTGCCGCCTGGAACGCTGCCGCGAGCCGCCCGGCGATACCCGCCGTGTTGCCGGTGCTCGATCCGTAGAGGAGTCCGATCTTGGCCGCCATGACGCCCTCCGTGAGGTCACCCGCACTCTACCCGTCGGGGACGCCGGGTCACTCCAGGAACAGGTAGATCCCGTAGCCGACGATCAACGACGGAACCGCCGTGTAGAGCGTGGCCAGGATCGCCGCCCGCGGGGTCGCGGCGATCGCCGGGAACAGCGCGTCGCCGTCGTTCGAGATCGCGTTCCCGGCCTGCACGGAGAACGGCACCGCACCGTTCAGGTACAGGGTCGAGACGACGATCTGTGGGCCGCACCCGGGGATGAAGCCGACGATCACCCCCATCAGGGGCAGCAGGTACTGCACCGTCGCGAACGCGTCCTTCACGTCGAAGCCGAGCAGGCCGACGGCGAGTTCGTACGAGAGGAAGCCGATCACGACCCAGAAGAGGACGTAGTTCGTGTTGCGCGCGACCGTCTCGACGAGCGGAAGGCGCGCCGTGTCACGCGAGAGCGTCGCCGCCTGGCTCGGGCTGATCGCCCAGATCGAGAGACTGAGGATCGCCCCCGCCAGCCCGATCGGCACCGTGAGGTCGTCGGGGAGGGTGAGGTCGAACAGCGCGATCGAACCGACCAGCAGGCCGGGCACGAACACGATGGCCCAGAGCCACCAGAACAGGCGTGGCGCCGGCGCGAGGGGTGCGGGCTCCGCGGCGGGGTCCGCGGCGTGGCCGCGCAGGAAGTCCTTGTCGTGAATGGCATCGACGATCCATCCGCTCAGGCATCCCACGACGAAGCCCATCCCGATCAGCAGCAGACCGACGGGCGGCGCACGCGCCAGAACGAGGAAGGCGGCGTCGCCCATCGTCGCGGCCATCGCCGCGACGAGCGCACCGAAGCTCGTCTGGCCCGCCGCGAAGCGCGTCGCGACGATGATCGTCGGTCCGCAGCCGGGCAGCGCCCCGAGGAACGCCGCGATCGGGATCTCGTAGCGCGGATGACGCGCGAAGAGCCGGAGCGCCGATCGATGGGTGCGACGTTCGACGATGACGACGATCAGGAACGTCGCGGCGACGAACACGCCGACCGCGAGCCACGCATCGACGAGGGCCGAGGTGAGATGAGGCCGAACGCTCGGATGCGCGAATCCCGCGCCGAGGACCGCCGACAACAGGGCGAGACGCAATGCCGCCGCCCCCGGCACGAGCGGCGCGCGCGTGACAGCGGCGTTCGGCGAGGGCATGTCGGGGGGGCGGGCCTCCGTCCGCGGCGCCGCAGACGGCCGGGGAGTATAGGTCTCCAGGACCGCCGCGGCCGAGCCATTCGGGAGCGTCGTACCGAGGTCGGAACGGGCGGCGGATGTGCTACGCTCTCGGGCCCAAGACCCCGTTCGAAAGGTGCTGCGCCCATGGCTCACGAACTTCCCGCCCTGCCCTACCCCCACGACGCGCTGGAACCGTTCATCAACAAGCGCACGATGGAGTTGCACCACGGCAAGCACCACGCCGCGTACGTGTCGAACCTGAACGCCGCCCTGGAGGGCCACGCCGACCTCGCGGCGCTGTCGATCGATGCGTTGCTCGCCAACCTGGATCGCGTGCCCGAGGCGATCCGCGGCGCGGTCCGCAACAACGGTGGCGGCCACGCCAACCACACGATGTTCTGGCAGATCATGGGACCGCACACCGGCCCGAACGTCGGCGGCCGCCCCGAGGGCGCGCTCGCCACCGCGCTCGACGCGGCGTTCGGGGACTTCGATTCCTTCAAGACCCGCTTCAACGACGCGGGCGGCAAGCGCTTCGGCAGCGGCTGGGTCTGGGTGGTCCTCGGCAAGGACGGCCGACTCGACCTCGTCACCACCCCGAACCAGGACACCCCCACCTCGGACGGCGCGAAGGTGATCTTCGGCAACGACGTGTGGGAACACGCCTACTACCTCACGTACGAGAACCGTCGCGCCGACTACCTCAAGGCGTGGTGGAACGTCGTCAACTGGAAGGCGGTCGCCGATCGATTCGCGGCCGCGACGACGGCCAAGTAGCCCGCGGGGCGAAACAGAGGAAGGGCCGCCGTCCCCCCTGGTACCGAGCCGGGCAACTCGCCCGACTTGGACGCGCGGCCCTCCCTCAAACTCTTCGTCCTGCCTGTGGGCTCCACACCGCCCACGGATCCACTCCGCCCCTTTCCTCCGATAGCCGGGTGACGGCTTTGCCGGTTGCGCGAGCCCGCGTCCCCTTCGGAGCGCGTCCCGCCGCCGTTCGGGCGGTCGGTGCGGCGTTCCGTTTCGCGGGTTGTGCGTCCTTCACGGGCCCCCCCGGATGCGGTCCGTGCCCCGGGTGAAGGGCACGGCCGCATCGGTCTGCGACGTGGCGTATGACGGGAGTGTTGCCCGTCCCCGAATCAGCGGCCAATCCCGATTCGGCCCGGGATACCCCCCTATCCCCCGCGTCGAGATTGCGCGACGCCGCCGTGCCGGCTCCCTCCGCCGCCCGGTCCGAAAACCCCGATCGATCGGGAGGCGGACCGGCGGGTGTCGCGCGGAATGGACGCCTCGCGCGACAAGGCATGCGCGCGAAGTCGACACCACACGACGCTCGGAAGCCGTGGTACGCGGCCCCCCGGGCCACGTTCAGGCGGTCGGCACGCGCAGCGCGAGACGCGACGGCCAGGGGGGAGGAAGCAGCGACGGCGCGGCCCGGTGCACGCTCGGCTCGAGCGAACCGAACGCGGTGGCGACCGCCGCCTCGTCGGGGGCGCGGACCCCGACGCGCCCGGCGACCGCGACCAGACGGCGAGCGAGTTCGGGGCGCTCGTCCCAGCCGTCGGCGTACGCGCGGCCCCGGAACGTCCGGATCCGGGTGGCGAGGCCGGGGGCCGGTACCGGCGCCTCGCTCGCGACGAATGCCTCGACCGCGTCGAGATCGGCCAGTTGGACGGCGTCGGTCCATGCGGCCCCAAGTCCCGGATGGCGCCGCAGGAGCCACCCGTCGAGGAGCATCTCGACGGCGATGTGACCGAGAAACAGGGGTTTGAACCGGCGATCGTCCGCCACGCCGTCGGCGACCCGCCGGAACGCGGCGATCCCCTCGCGAACGAGCGCGTCAAACGCCGGCTGCTGGTGGAACCAGGTGTCCTCGGCGTGGTGGATCCGCACGCCGCGGACGATCTCGGCGCGCGCGCTCCGATCGGCCGCATCCGGCAGTTGGAGTCGCTGCCCGCGCAACCGACTCGTCGGCGCGAGCATCGCGAGCCAGTCCGGCAGCGCGGTGCCCGCGAGGCGGTTCGGCCGGTCGAGCCAGCGATGGCCGTGGGCCAGGAAGTTCAACGCGACCTCTCCGGGGCCCGCCGGCTCACGCGCGGCGCCCCCATCCTGCGCCGGGGGGAGCGAGCGCGGCACGATCTTCACGGTGCCGTGCGGCTCGCGGACCGCGTTGGACCCCGTGCGCGGTAGGTTGCCGGAATGCCGACCCTCCATCGCCTCTCCGCGCTGATCCCCGGCCGCCGCGGTCGCTCCGACGATGACCCGATCTTCGCCCTCCACGCCGAGGCGTCGCGTCGCGCCGCCGCGGGCGAGACGATCGTCAATGCGACGCTCGGAGCCCTGCTCGACGAGGACCATCGCCTGCACGTCCTTCCGACCGCGGCACGCGAGGTCGGTGCGGTCGCGATCGAGGAGCGTGCCGCGTACGCACCGATCGCCGGGAACCCCGCGTTCCTCGAGGCGGTGCGCCGCGACGCGTTCGCGGACGAGACGCCGCACACCGTCGCCGTCGCGACCCCCGGCGGCACCGGTGCGCTTCGCCACGCGATCGCGTGTTTCCTCGAACCCGGCCAGTCGCTGCTCACCGGGGACTGGTACTGGGGTCCCTACCGCACGCTCGCCGACGAGAACGAACGGGCCCTCGCGACCTTCCGCCTGTTCGACGAGGACCTCGCGTTCGACGTCGCCTCCTTCGACGAAGCGCTCGGCCGTTCGGTCGCAGCCCAGGGCCGCGCGCTGGTCTTCCTGAACGATCCGTGCCACAACCCGACCGGTTACTCGATGAACGCGGACGAGTGGCGGGCCGTCGCGGACATCGTTCGCCGCCACGCGCGGCGTGCTCCCGTGGCGCTGCTCCTCGACAACGCGTACGCGGCGTACGGCCCGCCGGGCAGCATGGACGTCGCGCGCGACGCGCTGGTCTCGCTCGCCGACACCGCGTCGGTGGCGATCGCGTGGTCCGCATCGAAGTCGTTCACCCACTACGGTCTGCGTGTCGGCGCACTCGTGGCGTTGGAACGGGATCCCGACGAACGCAGGCACCTCGGCGCCGCGCTCGTTCACGCGTGCCGTGGCACCTGGTCGAACGTGAACCGGGGCGGCCTCGTCGCGGTGACGCGCCTGCTCACGGATCCCACGGCGCGGGCCGCCGTCGACTCGGAACGACGCGACGCCGTCGCGATGCTCGGCCGCCGCGTCGATGCGTTCAATGCCGCCGCGGCGCACACCGGTCTGCGTTGGCCCCGCTACGACGGAGGCTTCTTCACGACCGTCTTCGCGCCGCGCGCCGAGTCCGTGGCGGCGCGCCTGCGCGAACGCGGCATCTACGTCGTTCCGCTCGCGGGTGCGCTTCGCCTCGGGGTCTGCGCCCTGGCCGAACGCGAGGTCGCATCGACCGTCGCCGCCATCGCCGAGGTGATCAGGGCGACGGCGTGACGGAGCCGTCCTCGTAGATGCGCAGCCGACCGCGTCCGAGGAAGCCGCGCACGCGCAGCAACTCCGCATGGTTGGGAACGCCGACGTCGAGCGGGATCCGCACGATGCGTTCGTCGCGCGGTCCGAACGGCAGATCCGGCGCCGCGCCGAAGAGTTCGGGCCATTCGCGAACCGGGCAGCTGACGAAGAGGGCGCGGGGCGGACCGTACCCGGTCCACCATGCGACGAGACGGGCACCGAGATCCTCGCGCAACGCCTCGGCGTTGCGCAGGCGCAGTCGCGATCCCGCCCGACTGCGTCCCTTGGTCTTCAGATAGGTCGGTTGCGCCTTGCCGCGCCCGCGAACGACGTAGCGTTTCCAGGCCTTGTGGTCGAGCAGGTCGTCGTCGCGCCACAGCCCCGCGGCGACCGCCCCGGCCTGAACGAGCAGCACGACGTGGAGCCCCGGCGACGCTTCGGCCTCCGTTCGCCAGGTTGCGAGCGTCGTTCCCTCGTGCGGTCGTCCGAGGACGAGAGGGACTTCGAGTTCCACGGGCGATCCGCTCGATCGCTCGCGCCCGGGGAAGCGTCCCCCCCGCGTCGCGGGATCGAAGTCGAACTCACCCGACCAGAGGTCGATGCGCTCCGAGGCCTCGCGCCACCCGAATCGCCGGATCTCGCGCGGCGGCCCATCCATCGCGGCGATCCTCGCACGGCGCGTCGAATCCGGAATCGGGGAGGCCTCCGTCAGGCCGGGCGACTCCGCCCGCGCGATGGTCGATCCCCGCTCGGACCTCGCAGGCGACCGCGCGTGGAGGACCGATCCGAAGCGCCGACGCGCTGCCGTTCGTACGCGTTCAGGGGATCCTTGACCTTGCGGAGGAACGGCTTCGCAGATCGGGGGCGAGCAGGCCGCCGATCGGTGACACCGTACGTCCGCAGAGTCGGAGCCCCCTCCGCGCCTGCGAACTTCTTTGCACTCGAAGAACCTGCGACGTACGGTGCCGCATCGTCGAGAGGGTCCCCCTTTCATGATGCTCGTCGCCGTCCCCCATCGATCGCCCGGTCCGGCCCCGATGCCGTGCCGCGTCGCGCTGGGCGGCGGCGTCGACTGCACGCGTCGCTGGTAGCACCCGCGACGCGCACCGCTCGGCCGACGCTCGGATCCGTCCGACTTCGTCGCCGAGATGCCCATCGGGACGTTCGTCCCGACGGGTGCGTCGGGGCCGGCCGCACCGGGGTGTCGCTCCGTTCCCCCTGCCTTCTTCCCATCTTCCGAGGTTTCCGTGAGTTCGTCCTCGACCCGTTCCACTCCGTCGGACGCCATCCGCCAGCGCGAGACGCTGCGGCGGATGCTCTCGCGCTTCCGGCCGCTGTGGCTCGCATCGAGCGGGGTGTTCGTCCTGTTGGTGGCGCGGTCGGTCACGGAGATCGCGCAGCCGTGGCTGGTCGCGCGCGCGCTGGATCTCCTGTCCGCACCGGCGCATGCGCGGAGCGGCGTCGTTCCGGCCACGTTCCAGGACGCCATGGTCGTGCTGGCGATCGTGATGATCGCCAAGCAGGTCCTCTTCTATCTCGCGCATGTCGGCGCTTCGCGCGTCGGCCAGGATCTCGAGAACGGTCTACGCGCCGAACTGTTCGACAAAGTTCTCGCGCTGCGCTTCCGCTACCACGACGAGAACCGGAGCGGCGAGACGATCGCACGAAGCCTGCGCGACATGGAGCAGGCGAAGCTCTTCTATCGCGAAGTCTGGTTCGGGTACCTGCAACTCGCGCTTCTGCTCGTCACGGCCGTCGCCGCGATCGCGTGGCAGCACCCGATCTATCTCGTGCCGGTTCTGCCGGTCTACGTCGGCGCACTGAGCGCGATGCTCGGGCTCGGCCGCCGCGTCGGCGTGATGGACCGGACCGTTTGCGACGAGTACGACGGCGTCTGCACCGTGCTGACCGAGAACGTGGCGGGCGCCCGCGTCGTCCGTGCCTTCGGGCGCGAGACGGACGAGGCGGCGCGCTTCGGCGCACGCCTGGATGCGTTCAGCGGTTCGTGGTCCCGACTCGAGGCGCTGTGGACCGGCATCCTGCCCCTCGTCCTTCACCTCTACCCGCTCGCCCTGGCGGGCTGCCTCGGGCTCGGCTCCTGGCGCGTCCTCACGCGCGGTGCCGCGCTGGAGGAGGTGCTGATGGTCCTCTTCTGCACGCGGCTGGTGCAGGCGCGGGTCCGTCCGTTGATGCGGCTGGTGATCGCGGGCCAGAAGTCCGTCGCCAGCGCTGCGCGCGTCTTCGAGGTCATCGATCGCACCGAGGTGTTCGCGAGCGGCCCTGCGGTCGCCGCGCCGCCCGGAGGCGGTGAGATCGAGTTCGACGACGTCCACTTCGCACACCGCCCGGGTACGCCGATCCTCACGGGCGTGACGCTGCGGATCCCCGCCGGATCGTCGCTCGGATTGATCGGACCCACCGGCGCGGGCAAGACCACCCTCGTCCACCTGCTGCCTCGCTTCTACGACCCGGATCGCGGCGCGGTACGGATCGACGGCGTGGACGTCCGCGACTGGGACGTGGAGGCGTTGCGCGCCTCGGTCGCCCTCGTCTTCCAGGAGCCGTTCCTGTTCTCCGACACCGTCGCCGGCAACGTCGCCTACGGACGCCGGCACATCGATCGCGACGATGTCACGCGTGCCACGCGTCTCGCCGAAGCGCACGAGTTCATCGACGCGCTGCCGCAGGCCTACGATACCGTCGTCGGCGAGCGCGGCGTGAGCCTCTCCGGCGGTCAGCGCCAGCGGCTGACCGTCGCGCGCGCGCTCGCGTGCCGTCCGCGGGTGCTCGTGCTCGACGACGCCACGGCGAGTCTCGACGCCGTGACCGAACGACGCCTCTTCGACGGACTCGAGCGCGCCGATCGCGCGACCGTGATCGTCATCAGCCAGCGCATCCCCTCGGTCCGCTGGTGCGATCGGATCGCGGTGATGGACCGCGGACGCATCACCGCGATCGGAACCCACGAGGAACTGCTCGAGACGAGCCCCCTCTACCGCGAGATCGATCGCCACCAACGGCTCGTCGGCGCCGCCATCGGAGAAGCGCCGTGAGCACCGATCTGGATCTCGAAGAAGAGTTGGCCCGTGCGCCGCTCCAGCGCGCGACGTTCAAGCGCCTCCTCGCCTACGTGGCGCCGCACAAGCGCGCGGTCGCGTGGGTCGTCGCGCTCGAGGCGCTCTGGGTGGTCAGCATGCTGATCGAGCCCGCGCTCGTCCGTGCCCTCGTGGACGGTCCGCTCCGGCGGGACGCCGACGGCGCGTTCGTGGCCGGTGCGGGAGGGATCGTCGCGCTGCTGCTCGGGCTGTTCGTCGTCAACGTGGTCGTCCGCGCCCTCACGACGCGTGTCGAACTGCGCATGAGCACGCGCGCCGGCGTGAAGATCATGGACGCCATGCGTCGCGACGTGTTCGGGCACGTCCAGCGCCTGAGCATGCGGTATTTCGACCGCACGAAGCAGGGACGGATCATCGCGCGCGTCGATCGCGACGTGGACAGCCTCGAGCACCTCGTGTTCTGGGGGGCGATCCTCGTCACGATGATGGTGCTGAGCTTCGTGTTCGGGACGATCGTGCTGATCGCGCTCAACGGCAAGCTGGCCCTGTTCCTGCTCGCCGGCGTGCCGATCACCTGGCTCCTGAATCGCTTCTTCCACCGTCTGGGCTTCCCGGCCTACCGCCGCATCCGCGAGACGCACTCGGCGATCTCGGCGCACGTCGCCGAAACGATCCAGGGCGTGCGCGTCGTGCAGGCGTTCGGGCAGGAAGCACGGGAGGCGGGCTGTCTGGACCGGTTGCAGCATGCCTACCGGGGTGCCGTGCTCCACGGCGCCCGGATCGCGGGCGCGTACCTGCCATCGCTCGGGCTCGTGTTCCAACTCGCGACCGTCGCGATCCTGCTCGCCGGTGCCGGACCCGTCGCGCGCGGCGAGATCCCTCTCGGCGAACTGATCCAGTTCGAGCTTATGATGGGCTTCATTCTCGGCCCGGTCGAGATGCTCGGCGGTCTCTACAACGAGTGCCTCGTCGCGGGCGCCGCGGCGGAGCGGATCTTCCTCCTGCTCGATACCGAACCCGAGGTCGCCGACCGTCCCGACGCGAAGGACCCGGGACGCCTGGCCGGGCGCGTCGTCTTCGAGGGCGTCGGGTTCCGCTACGACCCGGCGTCCACCGGACCCCGGCAACTGGAGGACGTTTCGTTCGAGGTCGCTCCCGGCGAGACGATCGCCCTCGTCGGGCACACCGGAGCCGGCAAGACGAGCGTCATCAACCTCCTCGCGCGGTTCTACGAGCCGCAGTCCGGAACGATCCGCCTCGACGGCCATGAGATCCGGGATCTCCAGCTAACGGCCCTGCACCGGCAGATGGGAATCGTCCTGCAGACGAGTTTCCTGTTCGACGGAACGGTCTTCGACAACCTGCGTTTCGCGTGTCCCGAGCTCACGCCGGAACGCGCGGAGGAGGGCTTCGCGCGTCTCGGCTGCGAGCATGTGCTGCGGCAACTGCCCGCCGGCCTGGCGACGCCCGTGGGCGAACGCGGCGCCAACCTGGCCGAGGGCGAGCGACAGATCGTGTGCTTCGTGCGGGCCTGGCTCGCGGATCCGGCGATCCTGATCCTCGACGAGGCGACCAGCGCGGTGGACACGCGCACCGAGGCCCTGCTGCTCGGCGCGTTGCGTCGGCTGACCTCGCGTCAGACCACGTTCGTGATCGCACATCGTTTGAGCACGGTTCGCGAGGCGGACCGCATCCTCGTGTTCGACCACGGCCGCCTCGTGGAGCAGGGCACGCACGCGGAGTTGCTGGCCCGCGACGGTGCCTACGCCCGCCTCTACGCGCATTACGCCGCGTGAGCGGCGCGGGAGACGGGCCCCGGCGAGCGAACGACGAACGCGTCCGGTGGGTCCTCGCCTGCGGAGGTGCGACGTGGGGCGAGGTGGTCGATCAGCGGGCGCGCTGCATCACCTGGGCGGTCGTCGCGAAGTGCATCTTCGCGACGTTGGGAAGCCCCGCCGGGCCGAAGCTCCGCACGAAGTCGACCCCGGCGCGGAGCACCGGCGGGCCGGCGCCGGGCGCGAACGTCGCGCCGTACTCGTGCCCGAGCGCGTCGAGTCCGTCGAGAAAGGCGGCTCGCGCGAGAAGGCTCGCCGCGGCGACCGCCGGATCGGCCTCCGCGCGTGGCGCGGTGACGAGACGGGTCTCCGCAGGCAGCCGAAGGGCGGCCTTCAGGTTCCGGTCGCTCGATGCGAACCGGTCGACGAACACGACCGGAACGGAGCGACCGGCACGGTGCTCGTTCTCGAGCAGGCGCCGGATGCAGGACGCATGGAGGCCCGCGAGCAACACGTTCAGATTGCCGATCGTGGCGTAGCGAGCATTGTATTCGGCGGGCGAGAGGGATTCGACCGCACACCCGCCGAGGGAAGCGATGCGCTCCGCGAGGGCTCGGGCGCGCGAGTCGGCGACCCGCTTGCTGTCCTCGACACCGAGGGCGCGCAGCGCGCGGACGCGCTCCGCATCCACCAGGACGGCGGCGACCACGAGCGGACCGAACCAATCCCCCTTGCCGCTCTCGTCGGCGCCGATCCGCGGAACACCGAGGCCGAACGGGTCGCCCGCATCGCCGGGCGCCTCGCCGGTCCGCGCGGCGCCCTCACCCTGTCCCACATCCGACGCCAAGAGGTCACCGTCTCGACCGGCCGGGACGACCCGAAGGCCCTTGCGTCCGAGGTACACGTTCAGCACCGCTTCGGCGCCGGCCCGTTCGAACCGCATCAGGCGGCCGTAGGGGATCGCTCGCGACTCGACGACCGTCCAGCCCGCGTCACGCGCACGCTGTTCCAGGTCGCGACAGGACTGGTCGAGCGTCGCCAGCGGCGCCGCCCCGATCAGGGCCGGCCGGAGTCGGTCGGAGCGTGCTCGTGCGGCTCGCCGGTCGCGCAGGCCTGGCACGAGCAGGCCGGCTTCTTCACGACGCCCGCCGCGATGTCCCCGAGGATCCGATCGACCTCGCTGCCGGAGAGGCCCCGCTCCGCAGCAGCCTTCTCGACGAGGGCGGCGAGTGCGCGATCGACCGCCGCTTTGTCCGTCGTCGCCACGCCGTCGATCCAGCCTTTCGCACAGGGCGGGCACCAGAGCGTCTCGCCGGCGCGGCCGTTCGCGCAGAGGCAGTCGGTCGCACCGCCCGACTCGCCGCATCCGGCGAGCCCGGCGGAGAGCAACACGAGGGCGGACAGGGCGAGGCACGGCGCGATGCGTGCGATTGCGGTGCGCATCCGGGGAAGGATACCAGACGGTGAGTTGGGCCGATGCGGCGAGCGCGTCAGCGACCGGGCGTGCGACCGGTCATGCGCAAGCCGGCCGGCGCGCCGGAGTGCGAGGCGCCGTGTGACGCCATGCCATGGGGCCCGCCGGGAGCGCCGGGTCCGTGCGACGGGATGCCGACCCCGAAGGTCGGCAGACCGTCCGACGGACGTGTCGCCAACTCGCTTCCCGGCGATCGCGAGCCGAAGTTCACCGTTCCGCCGCGCCGCGCCGCATGGGCGCGGACGAGCGTGAGCGCGAGCAACAGCAATCCGGCCACCGCGAGGATGCCCCAGACCACGACCTGCTGGAAACGGTCGGGGCGCGGCAGGATCTTCAAGCTCGCAAGCACCGTGTCGAAGTCTTGGACCCCGCCCTTCGCCGCCGTTCCGAACCACAGCACGAGCGTGCGGTGCTGGGGATCGTTCGACGCGAGCAACAGCCGCGCGTCCGGCGTGCCGCCGCCGCGTCCGGCGGGCGTGGCGAGTTCGGCGAGCAGCGCGGACTCGCCCGAGGCGAGCACGGGACGGAACACGCTGACGGTGACACCGCTCGGCAGCACGGGCGTGCGACGGAGCATCCGGGCGTAGGCATCGAGATCGCCGGCGATCTCCAGCTCGGAGGTCGGCACCCGTCCGAGGATCAGGACCCCCTCCGGCGCGAGCGCGTCGCCCTTGACGTAGACGGCTGGCTGCGCTCCGCCGCTCGAGGGCTTGACGAGGGCATGCTCATGCCGGCTGAGCAACGAGCCGAGGCCGTCCGGATTCGCGTACCGCACATAGCCGGCGGGGACCTCGACGACGAACCCGGGGCCGGCCACCTCCTCGCCCCGGGCGGGCGACGCAGCGAGCCCGGCGGCAAGGAACAGGCCGATCACGAGGAGACGGCGGTTGGATCGGCTCACGATCGGCTCCGACGGACCGCCCCGCGGGCAGTCCATGCCGAGCCCATCGGCCATCCCAGCCCGCCCCCTTGAGTCGCCGCGGCGGCGGCCCGCCGGATCGGACCGCCTCGCGGGGGTCTCAGGGCACGGGCGGCGCCTCCGATGGGGACCGCGGGTCGCGCCACGCGAGAACGCGCCAGCGAGTCGTTCGACGGGTTCGGCGCTCCCCCTCGACGAGGAGTTCGACGCCGTCGGCCGTCCTGACGAGCGCGCGATGCCCGCGCAGGTAGCGCTGCGCCGCAGTCTCGAACGAGGGACCGATCCGACGACCCGCCGCCGTCGCCGAGACGACCTCGCGAGCACGACCGCGCCACACGAATCGCCACGGCAGGAAGGGTGCGCTCGTCTCGCCCGCGACGGCTCGAAACGACGTCGCCTCCTCGAGCCACTCGCCGACGACGGGCGTCCACGTCACATCGGGCCGATCGACCATCCGGTCATTGTCCACGCGGGAATCACGAATCCGACCCTACAATCGCCGCGACCCGCCGGAGGAATCGCGTGCGCGTCCTACTCGCCGACGACGAACGTACGATCGCCATCACCCTCGCCGACGATCTCAAGCGCCACGGGCACTCGGTCGACGTCGTCGGCGACGGCACGAGTGCGATCGCTCGCCTCGCCGAGAACGTGTACGATGTCGTGATCTCGGACATCAACATGCCCGGCGTGAATGGCATGGCCGTCCTCGACCACGTGCGCCAGGCGGGACTCGAGACCGAGGTCATCCTGATCACCGGGTACGGAACGATCGACTCGGCGGTCGATGCCATGCGGCGGGGTGCGTTCGACTACATCCTCAAGCCGTTCCACGACGAGGAAATCCTCGAGAAGCTGCGCAAGATCCAGGCGTTCCGTCGGCTGAAGAACGAGAACGCCGAACTGCGCGTCGAGCTGGGCCTGGGCGCCGGACTGCGTCATCTCGTCGGTCGCAGCAGCGCCATGCAGCGCGTGATCGATCGCATTCGCACGATCGCCGACCGCGACGCGCGCGTCCTCGTGACCGGCGAGTCCGGCACCGGCAAGGAGCGCGTGGCCCGCGCGATCCACGAGACGTCGCGCCGGCGCGACGGCCCGTTCGTGCCGCTCTCCTGTGCCGCGATCCCCTCTCAACTGCTCGAGGACGAGATCGTCGGGCACGAGCGCGGCGCGTTCACCGACGCGAAGGAGCGCAAGGCGGGCCGCTTCGAGCGGGCGAACGGCGGCACCCTCTTCCTCGACGACATCGACGA
This sequence comes from uncultured Planctomycetales bacterium, assembly GCA_964586025.1. GTDB lineage: Bacteria > Planctomycetota > PLA2 > PLA2 > JAEUHO01 > JACKGW01. The sequence goes on along the minus strand of CAZPGF010000044.1, from coordinate 1,652 downwards.
CATGCCGCTCGAGACGCAGGTCAAGCTGCTGCGCGTCTTGCAGGAGAACGAGGTCGAGCCCCTCGGCGGACAGAAGGCGATTCCCGTCGACGTGCGCGTGATCGCCGCCACCAAGATCGACCTGGCCAGCGCGGTCGAGGACGGCGAGTTCCGCGAGGACCTCTACTACCGGCTGAACGTCGTTCCGATCGTGTTGCCGCCGCTTCGCGAGCGGGCCGACGACATCCCCCTGCTCGTCGAGCACTTCCTCGAACGCTTCGGCGGCCGACACGTCGTTCCACCAGACGTGATGACCGAACTGTGCGCCTATCGTTGGCCCGGCAACGTGCGGGAACTGGAGAACGCGATCGAGCGCGCCATCGCGCTCGCCGGGCCCGACGGCATCCTCACGCGCGAACTGCTCCTCGAAGACGCGCTGCGGCGCCGCCGCAAGAGCGGGCCGGTCGATGCCGCCACGCCCCTCGTCACGTTGCGCGAGATCGTGCGCGAGACCGAGGCGACGCACATCCGACGCGTGCTGGCCGCGACCGAAGGGCATCGCGCGCAGGCGGCGCGGATTCTCGGCATCAGTCGGAAGAACCTCTGGGAGAAGATGAAGGATCTGGAGATCGACTAGGCGCCGCCCTGCGCCGCACGACCCATGCGCCCCGCCCCTCCCCCCCTCGAAGGAACCGCGCTGCTCGTGGCGAGCGAGGCGACGCTGCGTCGCGACGTCGCGGAAACGCTTCGTGACCTTGGCCTCTCGGTCGAGGTCTCTCGCGAGCCGTACGAGGGGATGGCTTCGTTCCTCGCGAATCCGACCGACCTCGTCGTCGTCTCCCTTCGTTCGTTCCGTCGCCGCGATCTCGGCTTCCTGCGGACCATCCGGGAGCATGCCGCGGCGACGCGCGTCCTCTTGTTGGTGCCTCCGTCCCGACGGCGGATCTCGGGCCGGGCGCTCGACGCGGGGGGCGATGCGATCCTCGTCGAGCCGCACGACTCCACCGAGCTCGCGGCCGTCGTGCGCGCGCTCTGGCGACGCGGTCTCGTGCCGCGCGGGGGCGACGCGGTCCCGGTCCCCGACCGGCGCACGAGTCCCGATGTCTCGCGGTTCGCGGCCGAGGTCGCGCACGCGATCAACAACCCGCTCCAGGTGCTCGCGCTCCAGATGGAGTCGGACGCCACGGCGAGGCCGGGAACCACGACGCTGACCTCGAGCGAAGCGGTCGCCGCGCTCGCGCGCGTCCGCGAGGTGACGACCTGGCTCGCCGCGTACGGAGGCCTCGGCCCGCCGCGGCGCACGCGCATCGACGTCGCCGAACTGCTCGAGGACGTGCTGCGCGACGCATTCCACGCCGGCTTCGTCCGATACCGGATCGACGGTCTGGGCGAGGCGAGTCCGGCCGACGTCGATGCCGTCCAGGTGCGGACCGCCCTCCGAGCGGCGACGGTGCTCCTCGCGGGCGTCACGGCCGACGTGCCGTGCGAGATCCTGGCTCGGGCGACGCGGGTCGGCCGCACGATCAGCATCGTGCTGCTCGCGAAGAACGCCGACCGCTCGCTCCCGAACCACCCGGGGATCGAAGGGGTCGTCCTGACCCACGACGCGACCCGCACGCCCCTTCCCGGCCTCGCGCTGCCGCGCGCGGTCGCCGAAGCCCACGGCGGCAAGG
>CAZPGF010000043.1:0-22150 GCA_964586025.1 uncultured Planctomycetales bacterium | reverse complement strand
GGAACGTCATCGCGACGACATCGACGGCAGCCGACGGCTCCTACGCGTTCACCGACCTCACGGCGGGCCTCGCCTACGTCGTCCGCGTGGCGACGTCGCCCGGCAACGCGCTGCTGCTCGGCCACGCCGCGGGTCCGTCCCCGACCCAGTACCAGGTCGATCTGCCGCCGGGCGAAACGGTCGGCGGTCTCGACTTCGCCTACTGCGTCCGGGAGATCGGCGGTCGCGTGTTCCTCGAGGGACCCGACGCCGACTGCGACGGGGTCTACGAGCCGGCCATCGACACGCCGGTCGTCGGGCTCCTGATCGAACTCGTGCAGGGCGGCTCCGTGGTCGCCACGACGTTCACCGACGCGAGCGGGCGCTACGCCTTCTCGCCGGTTCGCCCGGATCTGCAGGTCACGACCCGCGTCGCGAACACCCCGGCGAACGCCGCGATCCTCGGCGCCGCCGCCGGGCCCACGCCGCCCTCGTGGACGATCCTCCCGGGCAACACCGGATCGCGCCAGGACCTGGACTTCGCCTACTGCCTGAAGGAACTCTCGGGCCGCTTCTTCTACGCGCCCCCGACCGAGGACTGCGACGGCGAGTACGACTCGGGTGTCGACGTTCCGATCCCGGGTCTCGTGGTCGAACTCGTCGCGAACGGTGTCGTCGTCAAGACCACCACGACGAACGCCCAGGGCATGTACGCGTTCTCCGGCCTGACGCCGGGCGTTGCGTACACGGTGCGGCCGGCGAACAACCCCGGCAACGCGGCGATCCTCGCCGGCATGAGCGGGCCGACGCCGACGCAGCGCACGGTGACCCCGGGCACGAACGACCCGCTGACGGGCCTCGACTTCGCGTACTGCCTGCGCAAGTTGAGCGGCACGGTCTTCTACGCGCCGAAGACGGAGGACTGCGACGGGGTCTACGACCCCGGCGTGGACGTCCCGATCCCGGGGCTCCTGATCGAACTCGTCCGCAACGGCGCCGTCGTGGAGACGACGACGGCGAACGCCGCCGGCTTCTACGAGTTCGACGGCCTCGAACTGGGCGCGACCTACTCGACGCGCGTCGCCAACACGCCTGCGAACGCGCTCATCCTGGCCGGCAAGTCCGGTCCCACGCCGCCCCTTCACACGGTCATCGTTCCGGCGCTCGGCGCGGACGCGGTCGCCACGCTCACCGGGCTCGACTTCGAGTACTGCGAGCTGCGTGACCTGTCCGGCACGGTCTACAAGAGCCTGCCGCACGTGGACTGCGACGGGGTCTATCACCCGGGCGTGGACACGCCGATCCCCGGTGTGCTCGTCGAGCTCGTCTCGAACGGCATCGTGATCGCGACGGACATCACCGACGCCAACGGGTTCTACTCGTTCGGCAACCTCTCGAACGGCGTCGCCTACACGACGCGTGTCGCGAACACGCCGGCGAACAACCTGCTGCTGACGGGCATGACGGGCCCGACGCCGACCTCGTGGACGGTCACGCCGGGCACGAACGACGTGCTCACGGGGCTCGACTTCGGCTACTGCCTGCGTGAGATCTCCGGTCGCGTGTTCTACGAGCCCGGCCACCCGGACTGCGACGGCACCTGGCATCCGGGCGTCGATACGCCGATCCCGGGACTGCTGATCGAGCTCGTCCACAACGGCGGCGTGGTCGGCACCACGTTGACGGGGGCGGACGGTCGGTACGTGTTCACCGGGCTGATCCTCGGCGAGTCGTACACGACGCGCGTCGCGAACACCCCCGCGAATGCGTTGATCCTGGCCGGCAAGACGGGACCGACGCCGCTGAACTGGACGGTTGCGATCCCGGCGTCGGGCGCCGCGGCCGCCGCGTTGAACAACCTCGACTTCGCCTACTGCTCGACGTCCGAACTCTCGGGCACCGTCTACATCTCGGGTCCGACGGTCGATTGCGACGGGGTCTACCACCCCGGGGTCGACGCGCCGGTCCCCGGCGTGCTGATCGAGCTCGTGGTGAACGAGGTCGTCGTCGATACCACGACGACGAACGCCGTCGGCTTCTACTCGTTCGACGAGTTGGAGGGCGGCGTGGCGTACACGACGCGTGTCGCCGACACGCCCGCGAACGAAGCGCTGCTGGCCGGTGCGAGCGGCCCGACGCCGCTCTCGTGGACGGTGACCCCCGGCACGGCCGATCCGCTGACGGGACTCGACTTCGGCTACTGCCTGCGCGAACTCTCGGGCCGCGTGTTCATCGAGCCGGGTGAGCCCGACTGCGACGGCAACTGGCATCCGGGCGTCGATACGCCGGTTCTCGGCGTGCTCGTCGAACTCGTGCGGGAAGGCGTCGTGGTGGACACGACGCTGACGGGTCCCGACGGGCGGTACTCGTTCGCGGGGCTCGAACTCGGCGCGACCTACTCGACGCGCGTTGCCGACACCCCGGCGAACGCGGCGCTGCTGGCGGGCACGACCGGACCGACGCCGCTGTTCTGGACCGTCGTGGTCCCCGCGAACGGCGCGGAGGCGGGCGGGTTGAACTACCTCGACTTCGCCTACTGCCTGGAAGAGGACTGCGTGCTCAAGGCGTGCGCACAGGTCTACATCGAGCCGCTCGGTCATTGCGACCACGTGTTCACGCCCGGCGTGGACCGCTGGCTCGAGGGCGCCCACGTCTTCATCCGGCGCGCGGACGACCTCGACGGCTACCTGAAGGACGCCTGGACCGACGCCAACGGTCGTGTCTGCTTCGAGGACATGGAGCCGGGTCGCTACGTGATCTACGTCGGCGGCTTCCAGCACCACCTCGGCATGGCGAAGTGCGACATCTTCGAATGCCCGCTGACGCTCCGCTGCGGTGAGGACGGCGAGTGCCTGATCAACGCATGCGAGGGCTGCCCGCGGATCCCGTCCTGCGAAGGTCGGGTTCGTGAGGCGGACGTCGAGGTGGACCTCTACGTCTGCGACGCGCCGGCCGACGGCGGGTACCTGCCGTTCCAGATCTCGCTCTCGAACGTCTTCGGCGACGCGCTCGTCCTGGTCGACAGCCTCGACACGCTCGCCAACGTGGAGGGTCCGCTGGAGCGGTCGGGCGTCACGGGCGTCATCCGTGTCCTCTCGATGGAGTGGACGCCGTGGGGTGCGGTGCGCACGCGCATCCGCCTGACGGCGCAGGGCGACGGCTACCTCCCCGAGACCCCGCAGATGCTGACGGTCCGCCTCGGTGACGACACCGCCGTCGGGCACGTGACCTGGCGCGCCGAGACGATCCGTCCCGGCACCTGGTTCACGTTCCACGAAGGCTGCACGCCGCTGGCCCCGTGCAAGGGTGCGGGCGAGGACATGTACCAGTGGCTCCCGACCGGCGAGTGCGGGGCGCGCTTCCTTGCGCTCGAGATCCTCGGGGAGGACGGCTGGAAGGCCTGCCGCGGCCCGCGCGATCCGGGATGCGAACCGGTGACGCTCCGCCTGAACGCGAACGGTCCGTGCGACTGGTTCAAGGACGGCGACGCCCGCGCGATCGACGTCGTGGTGGCCGCCGACGGCGCCGACCTTCCGCTCGACACGTTGCGCCTCGTCTTCGACGGCGACTCGTGGGCGGGTGAGAAGACCAGCGACGGCGGGTACCTGACGATCCTCGCGGTCGATCGGACGATCGATCTGGGCGTCGAACACGCCATCGAGGGGTTCTGTCACTGCTACTGGACCGTGACCGTCCGCCTCGACCGTCCGTGTTGCTGGGCGAAGGATCCGCGGACCGTCGGCGCTTGGATCAAGGGCAAGATCGACGGCGTGAAGACGGACTCGTACCGTCAGGACGTCTGCATCGCGAACCAGTGACGCGCTGAAGTCGCGTCGGCCCTTCGGGGCCGACGCGTCGACCGCCTCCTCGTTGCAGCGGGCCGGAACGGCTGTTCCGGCCCGCTGGGTTCTTGCCGTCCGACTCGGGGCGCATACGCTTTCCTGGGCGGAGGGCGCCATGAGCGAAGAGGCAACGCGCGCAGACGCGGGTGGTGCGGTGACTCCCGGCGGCTCCTCCCCTCCGACGAGGTCGGGGCTCATCGGCCCCTTCGTACGGGGGCTCGGCAAGACGTTGGGCACCGACTTCAAGCGGACGTCGTCGTCGGATCTGACGCGGATCCGCGCGTCCGCCGACGAGCGCGCCGCCCAGGCCGCCGCCACCCCGGCCGTCGTCGACGCGCGTGCGCAGGATCACTTCGCGTGGCGAGCGAGCACGCTGCGCCTCGCCGTCTGGCTGCTCGCGATCAGCTTCGTGATCGGCATCATCGACTGGATCTCCAACCTCGCCGAGACCAAGCCCGAAGAGAACCTGCGGCTCTGGGTGCTGTACATCCCGATGCTCGCGAAGGTGCTCGCCGCCGGCTACCTGGTCTATGAGATCGTCGCGGCGCTCGCCCACGGCGGCGCGCGACCCGGGCGGGCCTCGAAGCAGATCGCGCGCGGCTGGCTCGTCGCGCTCGGTGGTCCGCTGCTGTTCCTGCTGATCCCGTGGGGATCGTTGATTCTCGATCCCCCCGACGGCATCGACCGCGCCTCGCCGCAGGTCATGCTGACCGCCGAACTCGTGCGCATGATGGTGCTGGTGATGCTGTTGATGGAGGCGTTGCCCGCCCTTCTGTCGGTCTTCCCGGGGTTGTTCCGCGCGGGACTGACGATGAAGACGGGGCTGCCCACGCGCTCGCTCGGTCCGGTCGCCGCGGCCGCCGCGGGCCCCCTGAACGCCCTCTACCTCGTCGTGCTCCTCGTGGTCGCCCAGGGCATCCTCGAGTCGTGGGCTCTTCCCGTCGTCGCCGCGCTGCTGCTCGGTGCGCCGCTCCTGACCGGACTCCACTGCGCCGCGATGTCCCGACCCATGACCGCGGGGGCCGCTTCGACCGCGGTCCGCCGCATCCGCGTCGCCTCGCGATGGCTGGTCGTGCTCGGTGCGGTCGGCCTGCTGCTGGTGATGAACCGCACGACCCTGTTCGGCTATACGCTCTTCGGGCTCGAGGACGATCCGAACGGCGCGACGAAGACGATGCTCGGCATCGAGGACCTCCTGAGGGTCGGCATCCACCTGTTCGGCATGATGCTGGTGTTCACCGTCGTCGCATCCGACCTCCTGCACCGGCTCTCGCCCGTCGGGACGGGCACGGAACGCTCCGAGGAGGACGCGGCGACGCTGTCCGCGATTCGCGACGCGCTGGCCGGGGAACCGGTCGCCGGGCCGACCGACGGCGCGGCATGAAGCGGGTCGGGGGCGAGCGACGCGTGACCGAGGACCTCGTCCTCGAGCGCGCGCTGCGCTCCCCGGAACCGGCCGCGCGACGCTCGGTCGTCGTCGTCCTCGACGACATCCGTTCCGCGTACAACGTCGGACTCGTGTTCCGGGTCGCCGACACGGCGAACGTTCGGGCGCTCTGGCTCGGCGGCATCACCCCGCATCCCGGTTCGAGTCCCCGAGCGGACGGTCGCATCGCGAAGACCGCGGTGGGGGGGAGCCTCGAGACGGTCCCCTGGCGGGCGGTCAGCGACCCAAGCCCGGGCGTGCGCCGCCTTCGCCGCGCCGGTTGGCGGGTCGTGGTGGTCGAGCAGACGCGCGATGCCGTGGATCCGGCGCGCGCGTCGTTCGGGGACCGCACGGTGCTCGTTTTCGGCCACGAACGGGCGGGCGTCCGTGACGCGCTGTTGGCAATGGCCGACGAGGTCGTTGCCCTGCCGGTCGAGGGCGTGACGAACAGCCTGAACGTCGCCGTCTGCGTCGCGCTCGTGCTCTACGAGCGACGTCGTCAGTCGCTCTGAGGGCCCGCGATCGGAACGATCAGCGCGATCGTGGTCCCGGCGCCGGGGGCGCTCTCGACGTCGATGCGACCGGTGTGTCCCTCGATCACGCGGCGGACGAGTTCGAGACCGAGGCCGGTGCCCTCGCGCTTGCCGGCGGTCGCGAACGGGGTGAACAGCCGTTCGCGCATCGCGTCCGGAATCCCCTTGCCCGAGTCGGTGACCTCGATGCGCAGGTCGTCGCCGTCGCGCCGCGCGCGCAGGACAACCTCGCCGGCGCGTCCGTCGAGCGCCTCGATGCCGTTGCGCACGACGTTGTCGAGCGCGCGCCGAAGTGCGATCGGATCGACGCGCGCGGCGCCGACACACGACGGCTCGGCGCGGATCGTGACCGGCGCGTCGTGGTGCGCGGCGGCGAGGTCCGCTGCGGTGTGCGAGAGCAGTTCGTCGACATCGGTCTTCGCGAAGAGGAAGCGCTCCTCGCCCCGCACGTAGCGGAGGATGTCGCGCACCATCTGCTCCATGCGGCGGCCCTGCCGCCGCAGGCCCTCGAAGAGCTCGGCGCGCATCTCGGCCGGCGGTTCCCGCTCGAGAAGGGCCGCGTACCCCATCAGACCCGAGAGCGGTCCGCGCAGGTCGTGGACGAGCGTGGCGGCAACCTGGCCGATCCCGGCGAGTCGCGCCTCGCGCAGCCGCTCCTCGACGAGCCGCGCGGTCTCGAGCGCGACGGCGGCCTGGGCGGCGAACGCCTCCAGGAACGACTCGTCGTCCGCGTCGAATTCGTCGGCATCGCGCTTGTTCAGGACCTCCAGCGCGCCGAACCGGGCGCCGTCCGTTCCGAGCAGCGGGACGACGAGGACGCTGCGCGTCAGGTAGCCGGTCGCCGCATCGATGCTGCGATCGAAGCGCGCATCGAGGTAGGCGTCGGCGACGCGGATCGGACGTCCCGACTGGACGACCTCGCCGACGAGTCCTCGCCCGGGTCCGACGTGGATCTCGGCCACCTCGTCGCCGTGGAAGATGGACGCGACGAGGCCGCCGCGCTCCGAGTCCACGACGAAGAGGGCGCCTCGCTCCGCCCCGACGTGGCGGGTCGAGAGGTCGAGGATGCGGCGCAAGAGCACGGTCCGATCGGGCGTCGCCGCGAGCGCGCGACTCGCCTCGATCAAGGCCATCAGCCGCGGACGGGGACCGTCGTAGCGCAGACTCGGTGGCGTACGCTGCATGGCCGGAGGCTACCATCGTCATCGCAGAGGCGGACGACCCGCGGAGGCGACGCGATGCCGAGATGGTTGGGAGGACTTGGGCTTGCCGCGCTGCTCGCCGCGGGACTCCTCGGCATGAGGGAGTGCGATGGCGCCGGAGAGGTGCATCGGCCTCCTTCCGCTGAAGACGTCGCGCCCATCGCGTCCGTGCCGTCGGAGCGCGTCCTGCTCGCCCTGGCGCCACGCCTGGCGTCGATCGCGCGCTCCACCCGCGATCCGGCGATCGCCGAGGGCCGGATTCGTGCACTCGTCAAGGAGGCGCTCGTCGAACGTCAGGACGCCGCGGCCGCGTCGAACGCCGTTCGCGCCGCGTTGGCGGACGAACGCGACGAGGTCCGGCAGGCGGCGTGGCTCGCGATCGGTTGGTACGGATCGCCGGACTCGTTCTTCCTCGATCGCCTCGTCGAGGACCTCGAGCCCGAGCGACCCGTCACCGTGCGTCGTGCGGCCGCGTTCGCGGCGCCCTACGTCGACGCCGAGACGTCGGCGGGCGTCGATGCGGCGCTGATCGTCGCGTCGCACGACGAAGATCTCGAACTTCGTCGTCGCGCCGTGCTTGCGCTCGGCGCCGCGGCTCGGTTTCGAGATCCGCCTCTCGATCGCCTGATCGACGGGCTCGGCGACGGCGACCCGGTGGTTCGCGAGGCGTCAGCCCAGGGACTCGCGCGGATCGAGGCGAGTGAACGCCTCGACGCCGAACGCCTGCGACGCATCGTTCCCGCGCTCGCCGCGGCACTCGACGACGAGCGCGAAGGCGTCGCGCACTACGCGGTGATGGCGCTCGGCAGGACCGGTGCGGCGATGGAGCCGGCGTTCCCGCGCCTGCTCGCCGCCCTCGACGATCCGCGCGCGCTCGTGCGGGCGAATGCCGCGACGGCGCTGGCGGGCGGCGGTCCGGCGGCGCTTCGATTCGTTCGCGACGCGCTCGAGCGCGACGACGGTCGCCGCGCGGAGATGCTCACCTGGACGCTGCGCCTGCTCGGACGGGACGCGCTCGCGGCGCTCGACGCGGCGGCGAAGCGTCCGGAGGACCTCGTCGCGGTCTGGGCCAGCCTGAGGGCCTGGGAGGTCGGCCACGACGACACGCTGGCCGTTGCTCGACTCGCGCCGCGCCTGGCATCGACCGATCCCACGGCGGTGCTCGAAGCCGTTCGCGGACTGGGGCGCATCGGGCCTTCGGCCCGGGTCGCACGTCCCGAATTGGAGGCGCTGGGCGCACGCCTCGACCGGTTCGGTGACCATCGACCCCGCATCGCCCGCGCCCTCGAAGCCACCTTTCTGGTGACGGCGCGGTGAAGCAAGAAACCTGCGTCAACCTCCTCCGCAATGCGTTGGGAGGGGAGGTCGCGACGCCGACGTCCGCTGAGTGAGCAGGCGGTGGCGTCCGACCCGGGCCGGATCCCGACTTGTGCGGGGGGATCCGGCCCTCTTCGTTTCCACGACGCCGCCTGGATCCGTTCAGGGTGTCTTTGACCTTGCGGATCGGACCGCCTCCGGAGTTGCGCGCGAGGGCCGGGCTTGAACGCATGCCGCCGCGTGTATCCGTTCAGGCCCCCCCCGCGCGCAACGCAGGGGGCGACCCGAAGCACCGATGACATGCCTTCCCTTCGCCTCCACCGCCGGTCCGGGTTCGCAGGCGGGGAGCGGAAGGTCGCCGTGGAGGGCGACGTGTGGTTGGCCACTCGAGCCCGACACGGCGGCCTGATCGCCCCCGATCTGCGAAGCCGCACGTTCGAAAGGTCGAAGACCCCCTGAACGCGTACCGCCGCGTGCGCCCGGTCAGGCGAAGCGATCGCGGATCTTCCGCATGGCGCGGAGCCAACGGACGAGCGGGCGACCGAGGGCACGCTTCTCGATCATGTCCTCGTCAAGCACGAGGACGTCCAGATCGGTCGAGAGGAAGGTGCGCACCGCATCGATCGGTGACTCGACGATCGGCTCGCCGCGCAGGTTGAACGAGGTGTTCAGGAGCATCGGAACGCCGGTCCGTTCGTGGAAGGCGCGAAGCAGAGCGTGGAAGCGCGGCATGCGATCGGCGTGAACGGTCTGCACACGCGCGGTGCCGTCCACGTGCACGATGGCCGGAACCAGGGCACGGCGCTCCGGTCGGACCGGGTGGGCTTCCAGCATGAAGGGCGACTCCTTCACACCCTCGAACCAGGCTGCGGCATGCTCCGCCAGGACCGCGGGCGCGAACGGCCGGAACGCCTGGCGGTGCTTCACCCGAGCATTGACGCGGCCCTTCATGCCGGGATCGCGCGGGTCGGCGAGGATGCTGCGTCGGCCGAGCGCCCGCGGACCGAACTCGGAGCCTCCCTCGAACCAGCCGACGACGCGGCCCGCGGCGATCCTCTCGGCCGTCTCGCGCGCGACGTCGTCGGCCCGTCGCACCGAGGCGCCGACCCGCAAGGCCTTCATCGAAAGGGCCCGATCGAAGCTCGCGCGCGGGTAGCGGAACCCCAGCGCCGCGTCGCGCAACTCGAACCGCTCCGTGGCGCCGAGGATCGCGTGCCAGCCGTAGAGCGCCGCACCGAGGGCGGTGCCATCGTCGCCGGCCGCCGGCTGGACCCAGACTCGGTCGAACGGCCCCTCGCGCACGATCCGGCCGTTCGCCACGCAGTTCAGCGCGACGCCGCCGGCGATCACGAGGTTGCGCTCGCCGGTGCGCTCGTGAAGGGTGCGGACGCGTCCGAGCAGGATCTCCTCGGTGTCGTGCTGGATGCGACGGGCGACGTCCTCCCAGTGCGCGCGATGGGGGGATGCCTCCCACGCCGCGTCGCCGCCCCCCTCGAACGGTCGATCCCATGCGTCCGGCCACGGCGCGATCACGAGCCGATCGCCCTCGAGGCGTGCGAGCGGCTCGCCGACAAGGCGTCCGTACGGCGCCAGTCCCATCACCTCCCCGCACCGATTCCAATCGCCGAACACGTATGTGCTGACGCGGGAGTAGAGCGCACCGAGTCCGTCGCCCGTGAGGAAGTCGTCGTGAACTACGGCACGACGCGGCGTCAGCCACGACTTGCCGATGCATTCGATCGAAGGGCCGCTGAAGCGGTAGAACGACTCCGCCTCGCGCGCGAGCGGCGGCGCGTCGTCGGCGTCGGGCACCGTCTCGAGGACGTCGGATCGGTAGTTGCCGACGCCGTCGGCGATCATCACGGCGCCCTGTTCGAACGGCGAGCAGGCGAACGCGCTGTAGGCGTGCGCCAGGTGGTGGCTCACGTCCACGACACGGCGCACGCCGCGCCCCGCCCAGAGCGGCGACGCGAACGCCTCGCCTCGCTCCTGCGTCGGGAAGAAGGCCGGGCGGAGCTCGCTGCGGAGACGCCGCTCGAGCTCGGTGACCGGCAGGAGGTACGAGCACCGAACGACCAGCGCGACGTCGTCGAGGCCGATCCCGGCGGCGGTCAGGCAGTAGTCGACCGCGTCTCCGTAGAACCCCGTGTCGTGTCGGATCCGGGAGAGGCGCTCCTTCGCGACGGCGGCGATCGGCTTCCCATCGGCGAGCAGGCAGGCGGCGACGTCGTGATCGAACGCGTTGACGCCCAGGACGAAGATCGGGGACGGCATCGCGAAGGAGCGTACGGGAGCGAGGCGTTCGCGCGTAGGATCGTCGGCTCGCCATGGCCGACGGCTGGTCCGATCTGTACGCACGCCGCAAGGACGCCCAACGCCGCTTCGGACGGAGCGTGTTCGCGCTACCCCTCCTGCGCCGTCCGATCGACCGGATCGCCGAACGGGTCCACGATGGCCATCGCCTCCTCGATGTCGGCGCGGCCGGGGAGCGTCTGCGCACCTCGCTCGAGGCCCGGGGGCGGAAGGTCGCCTACGAGAGCCTCGAACCGGATCCCGCGGCGCGTGCCGATCATCGCTCGTTCGAGACCGTCGAGCCGGGCGTCGATGTCGTCGTCTGCCTGGAGGTGCTGGAACACCTCGATCTCGACGACGTGCGGCGGACGCTCGAGGCGATTCGCGGCGTCCTTGTTCCAGGTGGGACCCTCGTCCTCTCCGTCCCGAACGTGTTTCGCCCGCATGAGTTCCTGCGCGACGCGACCCATCGGACCCCCCTCTGCTGGGACCAGCTCGTCGCCTTCGTCGAACGGGCCGGCCTCGGCGTCTCCTTCGTCGGTCGCGGTCACGCCGCGCCGCCCCTCAAGCGATTCGTGCAACGCGTGCTGTTCGGCTGGCTGTTCCGCCTGATCGGGATCGACTACGCGCGGCAGATCGTGCTCGTCGCGACGAGGCCCGTGGGTCAGGACGACGCCGAACTGTAGGCGACCAGGGCGCGACGCCAGGCGAGGGCCAAGAGCAGCACCGCGACCGCCGTCGTCGCGAGCAGCTGCCAGGCCGCCGGCCACGGGTCCGCGGCGAGCAGGGCGCGCACCGGAAACGAGACGACCAGCGCGACCGGAACGAGCACGGTGACGACGCGTCGAAACCAACCGCGGTAGATCGCGTCGGGGCGCGATCCGAAGGTGTCGAGCCCGAAGGCGATCTGGCGAAGTCCCGAGACGTCGTGCATCCAGAAGACCGGCAGGAGCAGCAGCATGTGCACGGCGAAGTGGAGGATCGTCCCGACGAACAGGAGCGCGCCGAACAGCAGGAGGCGCGGCGCGCCGAACGGAGTCGGATGGGCACCGACCATCGCGATCAGGATGGCGATCGCGAGGACGAGGTTGAAGAAGGAGTTCGCCGCGAACTCGCGCAGGCCGACGAAGAAGAGGCTGGACACCGGTCGCACGAGAGCGTGGTCCAGGTCGCCTTGGTTCACCTGCAACGGGAACCACCAGAGGTTCGACGCGAAGACCGTCATGTGGAACGCATCGCTGACGAACAGGGCGCCCGCGAAGACGCGAACGTCGGCGGGGGAGAGCCCCATCAGGGTCGGCGTGCGGAGGAACAGGATCTCGAAGAACGCCAACTGGTAGGCGTACCAGACGACGTCCATGCCGAACCGGAAGAAGAAGTCGACCCGGAACTCCATCGCCCGCTGGAACGCGAAACGAACGAACGCGGCGTACAGTCGCATGTACCGCATCAGATGCCGACGCCCGCATACCGGCGGTTGCCGCGCCGCCAGACGACCGTCCCGAGGCGCCCGATCAGGATGCACCAGGCGATTCCGACGGCGACGTGCCGCAGCCAGGTCGCCGCGTCGAGCCGTCCCAGCAGCGTCTCCGCCGGGACAGCGAACAGGATCGGAAACGGCGACCAGTCCAGGGCCGTCCGCGCCCAGTCGGGGAAGAGCGAAAGCGGGATCATCGCGCCGCCGAGGAACGCGGTCACAAGGCGCAGCGAGATGTTGAGGCTCCAGACGTTCTCGGCCCAGAAGGCGACGAGCTCGACCGGATAGGACAACAGGAAGTAGAGCCCATGCGCGACGAACATCGCGATCAGCGCCCCGACGATGCCCGCCGAGGAGAAGGTGACGTCGGAGGGCCGCCCCTCGATCACCAGGAACAGTCCGCAGAACAGGACGATCTGGACGAGGGCGGGCAGCAGCGAGCCGACCGCCTCGGCGTACTTGGTCCGCCGGTAGGACACGGGGAAGACGAGGTAACGGTTGAGGCCGCCGGTGTAGATCTCGTTGCTGATCGCTGTCGCGAGATCGTTGCCGCGCACGATCGTGCTCATCAGCACGACGACGACCATGTAGAGCAGCATCCCGTCGAGCGTGAATCCGCCGAGCGTCGTCGCGCCGGACGAGGCGAAGACGGCCGTCCACACGCACCAGGCGAGCCCGTAGGCGGGCAGGAAGCCGACGAGGGTGCGGATCCAGAAGTCGGCGCGGTACGCGAGCCCCCGCCGGACCTGCATCCCCGCCACGGCGACGTAGGCGCGGGCGCTCACGCGGGCCCGTCCGCATCGTCGCGCTCGCGGTAGATCCGTTCGATCACGGTGCCGACGTCCTCCTCCTGGATGGAGAGGTCGATCACCGCGAGCCGCTGCAGGAGCAGCTGCGCCGCCTCGGCGACGTGAGCCCGTGGAACGCTCACCGCGACCGCCTCGGCGGTCGCCTCGGACACCTCGCCGAGTTCGGCCGGCCACTCGCCGAGGCTCGCGCGCGGGTCCACGCCGTCGGCGAGCGTGCGGTGCGCCGTGATGCGCTTCGTCTTCGCGTACCGCGCATGGATCTCGCGCAGCGCGCCGTCGAACACGATCCGACCCTCGCGGAGCACGAGGATGCGTGGACAGAGGCGCTCGATGTCCTCCATGTAGTGACTCGTCAGGAGGACGGCGGGCGCCGCCTCCGCGCGCCAGGCGAGCAGGAAATCGCGGATGGCGCGTTGCGCGGTCAGGTCGAGGCCGATGGTCGGTTCGTCGAGGAAGAGCACGTCGGGCCGGTGCAGGAGCGCGGCGACGAGTTCCATCTTCATGCGCTCGCCGAGGCTGAGGCGCCGGATCGGAACGTGCACCTGGTCGGCGACGCCCAGCGCCGCGACGAGGCGGTCTGAGGTCTCGCGGAAGACGGCCCGCGGCACGCGGTAGATCTCGCGAAGGAGGTCGAAGCCGTCCGCGGCAGGCAGGTCCCACCAGAGCTGCTGCTTCTGCCCCATCACGAGCGCGATGCGGCGACGAAACGCGTTCTCGCGTCGCCACGGGTCGTGTCCGAGGACGCGCGCCTCGCCTCCCGAGGGATGCACGATGCCCGCGAGCATCTTCACGACCGTCGTCTTGCCGGCGCCGTTGGGCCCGATCAGCCCGACGATCTCGCCGGCGGCCACGCGGAAACTGACGTCTCGCACCGCGTGCCGCTCGACGAACTCACGACGGAACAAGCCACGCAGCGAGCCGCGGAGCCCCGGCTGTTTGCGATGCGTCCGATAGGTCTTGGCCAGGCCGCGCGCCTCGATCACCGAAGGGGCCTCCTCCCGTCCGAACGCCTGCGCTCTCGCGCGAGCACCCTGTGGTACCGTGCCGGCCCGATTTCGCCCCATCGCGCCGGGAGTCGTGACGTGCTGGATCGATTGGAACAGGCCTTTCGGAGTGCGGTTCCGGCCGTCGAGCATGCGAGCCTTCGTTGGCATCGCGAGACCCGCGATGCGGTGTGCGTCCGCAACGACGTCGTCGAGCCGTGGGCCCGCGGCGAGGAGTCGGGCGTCTTCGTCACGGTCCGCGACGGACAGGGATGCGGCTATGCCGCGACGAGCGACGTCTCGGAGGCGGGCCTTCGCGAAGCGTTCGCGCGAGCCCGCCGCTGGGCGCGTCGAACCGCCGGGGTGTCGATCGAGGCGGCGGAGGCACCGCCGGAGCCGGTCCGAGGGACCTGGACGGGCCCCTCGTCCCTCCCGTTCTCCGGCGCGGCGCCGACCGACGTAGTCGATCGCCTGCGCGCCGTCGCGGCCGCGCTCGCGATCGGCGACGACATCGTCGATCGGCGCGCATCGATCGAACACGTCGACGTCGAGACCCTGCTGCTCGACACGTCGGGATCCCACGTCCTTCAGCGCTACGAGGTGACGGTCCCGGGGGCCGCCGCCGTCGCGAGCGGCGCCGGGGATCCGCAACGACGCAGCGCCGGGGGGCGGGCCTACGCTCGCCAGGGCGGTCTCGAGGTGTTCGACGCGGTGTTGCCGATCGATCGGGTCCTTCGCGTCGCCGACGAAGCGCGGGCCTTGCTCGCCGCGCCCGTGTGCCCGGACACCGTCTGCGACGTCGTGCTCGCACCGGACCAGATGGTGCTCCAGATCCACGAATCGATCGGCCATCCGCTCGAACTCGACCGCATCCTCGGCGACGAGCGCAACTATGCCGGGACGAGCTTCGTGACGCCCGACATGTTCGGGTCGTATCGCTACGGCTCCGAGCTGCTGAACGTGACGTTCGACCCGACCGTCTCGGGACAGGTCGCCTCGTACGGGTTCGACGACGACGGCACCCCCGCCCGCCGCGAGTTCCTGATCCGCCGCGGCCTCCTCGAGCGTGCTCTCGGCGGTCGGCTCTCGCAGGCCCGCTCCGGCCTGAAGGGCGTCGCGAACGCACGCGCATGCGCGTGGAACCGGCCGCCGATCGACCGCATGGCGAACCTCAACCTCGAACCGGGCTCGTCGTCGTTCGCCGAGTTGATCGGCGCGGTCGAAGACGGCATCTACATGGAGACGAACTGCTCCTGGTCGATCGACGACGCGCGCAACAAGTTCCAGTTCGGTTGCGAACTCGGCCGTCGGATCCGCGACGGCCGGCTGGGCGAGCTGGTTCGCACGCCGAACTACCGGGGGATCAGCGCGACGTTCTGGCGCAACCTCGTCGGTGTCGGCGACGCGGCCACGCGCGAAGTCCTCGGCACGCCCGAGTGCGGCAAGGGCGAGCCGAACCAACTCGTGCGCGTCGGCCACGCGACGCCGGCATGCCGCTTCCGCGACGTCGCGGTGTTCGGAGGAGCATGACGCTCGCGAGCGGATCGGTTCGGTCGTGGTGGGAGGAGTTGGCGCGGCGGGCGTTCGCCGACGTGCGGGGCGACGAGCACGTCGAACTCGCCTACGCGGGCGAGACATCGGACTTCGCGCGATTCCACGGCGGTCGGGTACGCCAGGCCGGCCTCGTCGAGCAGCATCGCGTGCGGCTGCGTCTCGTGCACGACGGCCGGCAGGCGACCTCCATGATCGACCTGGCCGGCGCCGACGTCGAGGACGCGCATCGCGTCGGCGCGCACCTCGGGCGGTTGCGCCGTCTGCTGCCGGCGCTCCCCGTGGATCCGTGGCTGCTCGTGGCCCGCGGCGAGGCCGACAGCGTCGTCGAGGCGCGGGCGCCGGCCGTGGACCCGGGCGACGTGCTCGACCTCGTCGCGTCGTCGCAACCCGACGGCGCGGACGCGGTCGGCGTCTACGCGAGCGGCACGATCCGTCGTGCGTTCGCGTCGACGACGGGTCAGCGCAACTGGCATGAGGTCGCCGCGACCCACCTCGACTGGAGCCTGCACCGTCGCGACGCCCGGGATCGCGCCGTGAAGAAGGAACTCGCCGACGGCGACTTCGACGCGGTGGCGTTCCGCCGGAAATCCGACGAGGCGGCGCGGGAACTCGCCGTGCTCGCGCGCCCGATGAAGCGACTCGAACCCGGATGCTACCGAGCGTGGCTCGCGCCGGCCGCCGTCGACGAGTGGATGACCATGCTCGCGTGGGGAGGGTTCGGGCTCCAGGCGCGGCGATCGCGGCAGTCGCCGTTGTTGCGACTCGCCGAGGGCGGTGAGGCGTTCGACGAGCGCGTTTCGATCGAGGAACGGTTCGCCGGGGCGCTCGCGCCCGCCTTCCAGGAGGAGGGGTTCGCGCGCCCCGAGAGCGTGTCGTTGATCGAGCGGGGCCGTACCGCCGACGCGCTCGTCTCACCCCGGTCGTCGCGCGAGTACGGCGTGCCGCACAACGGCGCGACCGACGCCGAGTCGCCCGAGGCGCTGGCCATGGCGGGTGGCTCGCTCGCGACGGCCGACGTCGCCCGCGACCTCGGCACGGGGCTCTACGTCGGCAATCTCTGGTATCTGAATTTCTCCGATCGGATGGCGTGCCGGGCGACCGGCATGACGCGCTTCGGAACCTTCTGGGTCGAGAGGGGCGAGGTCGTGGCACCGGTCGGTGCCATGCGATTCGACGAGAGCGCGTACCGACTCCTCGGCTCGAACCTCGTCGCGATCGGCGCGGACGTCGAGATGCGCCCCGACGGGTCGACCTACGGCGGTCGCTCCACGACGTGCCGGCGGCTGCCCGGGGTGCTCGTGGACGGCTACCCGCTGACGCTGTAGTCAGGCCTCGTCGAGGTCGGCGTCGACCGCGTCCTCGTCGCGCCCGCCGCCGCCGTGGGCGGCATTCGCCCAGGTCATCAGGCCGAATCCCGGCAACGCGAAGAAGCCACTGCCCCAGTACGAGTGCGCGATCCCCGGGGCGACGTTCGGCATCGGCGCACCGACGCCGAAGCGCAGCGTCACCACGATCTGCACGAGGGCGAACGCCAAGCCGCAGGCGCTCCAGAGCACGATCACGTGACGTGCGTGAACGCTGCCGAGATCCGCGCCGCGAGCCATCAGCCCGATCACCACCCAGACCGCAAGCACGACCGTCGCCGCACAGGCGAGCAGGCTCGCCGCGACGTAGACGGTCGGGATCGAGGCCTGCACGCGTGTCGTGGAGGGCATCAACGTCCGCACCGCGAAGAGCAAGAGGAAGATCAGGAGGAACAGGGACAACGCGAATCCGAACGCGTTCACCCAGGTCCAGCGGCGCGGATCGTTCCACGCGTAGTGGGGGCGGGACGGCGGTCGGGGCGTGCGAGCCATGAACCGATGATCTCCTTGCCTTGGTCGCGACTCTCGCATGGGGTCGCGCGGTCGTCACGATCGGTCGCGCGCGGCGCGGAAGGGGACGGCGGGCGGGTGCCGGGTAGACCGGCGTGATGCCGGAGTTGCCCGAGGTCGAGACGATCGTCCGCGCGGTCCGTCCCCGCCTGGTCGGACGGACGATCGAAGGCGCGCGCGTGCGTTGGGAGCGGACGGTCGGTGCGGGCGGTCCCCGCGCGTTCCGAAGCCGGCTCGTCGGGCGACCGATCGTCGCGGTAAGACGCCGGGCGAAGTGGTTCGTTCTCGACGTGCCGTCACCGGCACGCCCGCGCCAGGCGCTGCTCGGCCATCTGCGCATGAGCGGCCGGTTGGTGATGGTGCGACGCGACGAGAAGGCCCTCCGTTGGGAGCGCCTGCGCCTCGACCTCGACGACGGCTCCGCGCTCGCGTTCGTGGATCCGCGCAAGTTCGGACGGGTCGAGTGCGTCGATGACCCGGCGCTCGCCCTGGCCGCCATCGGACCCGAGCCGCTCGATCCGTCGTTCGACGAGGCGGCGTTCTCCGCCTGCCTCGCACGACGGCGCGGCGGACTGAAGGCGGCGCTGCTCGATCCGCGCGTCATCGCGGGCATCGGCAACATCTACGCGGACGAGAGCCTGCATCGTGCGCGCCTGCATCCCTCGCGCGCCGTCGCCAGCCTGCGGGCGAGGGAGCGGGAACGCCTGTGGCGTTCGCTGCGCGAGGTCCTCGAGTCGGCGATCGCCGCGGAGGGATCGACCTTCGACGGGGCCTACCGCACGCCGGACGGACGCGAGGGATCGTTCCAGTCGGACTTTCGCGTCTACGGCCGAGGGGGCGAGGCGTGCACGACCTGCGGCGCGACGATCCGCCGACTCGTCGTGGCGGGGCGCGGCACCCACGTCTGCCCGCGCTGTCAGCGCGCGCCGCGAGCGTCCTCCTCGTCGAGGAGGCCGGCCGCACGAAGCAGAGCGGGTGCGCTGGACCCCTCGACGACGCCGGGTCGCACCTTGTGATCGAAGTGGAGGCGCCCGTCGACGACCACGGCGGCGAGATGGACGTTGCCGACGCGTGAATCGTCGGTGGCGAGGCGCGTGAGCGAGAGATCGTGGGTGGTCAGGAGAGCCAGCGCGCCGGCGTCCAGGAGGTGGCGCAGGATCGCGCGTGCCCCGATCTCGCGGTCTTCGGAGGTGGTCCCCCCGAACAGTTCGTCGAGCAGCGCGAGATACGGCCGCACCCGACGTGCCTCGGCCACGATCTCGGCCATGCGCGCGACCTCCGCCTGGAAGCGCGACACGCCCGCGAGCAGGTCGTCCTGGACGCCGAGCGACATGCCAAGTCCGAACGGGCCGCCCCGCCAGGACGCCGCTGCGACCGGCGCGCCGAGCCGGGCGAGCAGTTCGTTCGCGCCGAGGGCACGCAACCACGTGCTTTTGCCGGCCATGTTCGCCCCGCTGACGACGAGCACGCGGGGGGCGGGATCGCCGAGGTCGATGTCGTTCGTCACGCCGGCATCGCGCGCGAGGAGCGGATGGCGGACCGCGCGCGCGACGAGCCGTGCGACGTCCGTCGCGCCCGCCTCGGGCCACGCGTCGGACGGATGCTCGTAGGCGTACGCGGCGACCGCGGTCGCCGCGTCGAACGCGCCCAACTCGTCGAGGAAGGCGAGAGCGTCGCGCCCATGGTCGCTGCGCCAGCGTTCGAGCGAACGGGCGAGCCGCGTCCCGCTGCCGGTGACCCAGGTCCACGGCATCAGGAACGGGTTGCGCAGGCTCTCGACCCAACTCCCCCGCCGCGCGAGCGATCGCAACCGACCGTGCCAGGCGTCGGCGCGCGCCGCGAGGTCCGGTCCGACCCGATCCGGGCGGGCCGCCACGAGGGGCGCCAGCCTCCCGGCGAGGGCGAGGTCGCGGATCGCCCGTTCGGAGCGCAACAGCGCGTCGCGCACGAGCGCCGCGCGCGGGCGCCAGACGAGGTGATGCACCAGCATGCCGCCGAGGGCGCCGGGCAGGCCGGTGGGCGCCCCCGCGAACCAGGCGACCACCAGGGCCGTATCGGCGGCGGCAAGGAGGTCCACGACCCGGCCCCACGCACCGCCGAGCGCGCGCGGGGGGTCCTCGATCCACGGCGCCACCGCGTCGTCGTCGAGAGAGGCCGGCGCGTCGGCGGCCTCGATCGCCCACGCCTCGAGTAGATCGGCGTCGGCGGCGATCGCACGCGTCTGCGCCTGGCGCTCGGCGCGCTGGATCGCGGTGGGGCAGGCGAGCGCGGTCTCGACGAGCCGGCGACCGCCGCGATGGGTGCGCGGACGACCGAGTCGTGCGAGCAGTCCGCGAGGACCGGCGAGGTGCAACGCGTCGGCGACGTCGCGTTCGGAGGTCCGCAGGAGGGGCGTGGCATCGAACGCGCGTTCCGGCACCGCCCCGCGCAGGCGCGACAGGACGTCGCCCGCATGGTCGCGACGCCGTTCGGTCGCGCGCACACGCGCCCCGGTGCGACCGTGTGCGACGACGAACGCGGCGAATGCGGCGAGCGAGATCCCCGCACCGATCGCTCCGAACGGCGCCGGAAGCAGCGCCAACGCCAGCAGCGCGACGACGAACAGGCTGGCGCGAGCGGTCTCGATCCTCCCGAGGCTCGTGGCCGCCGCCGTTCGGGCGGCCTCGGCCGCCTCCTGGCGGACCATCGTCTCGCGTTCGCGTGCGGCGATGGCGTCCGCCGAGGCCTCGGAACGATCAGACACGGCGTTGCTCCCAGAGCGTCTCGAGGCGGTGCTCCGAAACACGTTCTCGCGTGCCGAGTTCCTGCGCGAACTGCGCGACGCGAAACTCCTCGAGCGCCCAGCGCAACGCATCGAGCGCCGGATCGTCGATCGCCTGCTCCGCGGCGACCTCCTCGGCCTCGCGAAGGCGCTCCGTCCAGGGATCGATACGGGCCTGTCGTTCGCGGTCCGACCCGAGACCGCCGTAGCCGATGCGCGTCAGGCGCGCGTCGATGGCGTCCAGGTAGCGGGGAATCTCGGCGAGGCGTCGCCGAGGCAGGTCGGCGAACACGTTCTCCGCCACGAGGCGGGCGAGCTGTCGGATCATGTCGTTCACCGGCGCTTCGTAGCCGGGAGGCGGCGTCGGCATCAACTTGCGCGCGACCGCGTCGTAGCGCTCGAGGATCGCCTCGCCGATCCCGACGGCGTCTTCGATCGCCGCGCCCGCCCCCTGTCGAAGGGCCTCGCGGGCTCGGCGGAAGGCCTCGGCGTCGCGAGGTGCCCGATCGTCCAGGCCCGCGCCGCGGACGATCGCGAGGTCGACGAGCTCGCGAGCCAACTGAAGGGCGGAGCCGCGGGTGGACTGCAGACGGACGAGTCGGGGCCAACTCGGATGGGATTCGAGACGTTTGCGCAGGGCCACGCCCTGGTCGAGCACCAGCAGGCGGCGCACCCCGTCGCGGTGGAGGCGGTCCGCGCGCGGGCCGGGATCTACGAGGGCGAGACGCACCTCGGTCCCTCGGTCCATCAGCACCGGCCGGGCCGCGACGGTGAACCCTCCGTGATCGACGGCGACCTCTTCGGAAAGGGCACCGAAGGTCCAGGTGCGCGTCGGATCGCCGCCGCGCTCTCGATCGGCGGCGTCGAGCACCGCACCGCGGCGTGCCCGGATCTGGCGACGCAACGCCTCCGGATCGCGTCCGGCCCCCAGCACGGTGCCGGACGCATCGAGGACCTCGACACGCGCGACGAGTTCGGGAGGGACGGCCCGCGGAGCGAAGTCGCCGACGCGGATCTCGCGTCCGGCCCGCGACCCGAGCGCGTGCGCGAGAGCGACCCGCAGGTTGCCGCGTCCGAAGGTGAGGCGCGCGGCGAGGTCGCGGGCCGACTCGGGCAGCGGAACGAGGGGTCGGCGCAACTCCTTCGGCAGGGTGCGCAGGAGGGCCTCCACCTTGGCGGCGAGGAAGCCGGGGACGAGCCACTCGAGTCGCTCGACCGGGATCTCCTCCAGGCGCGGCCAGGGAACGCGCACCGTGAGGCCGTCGTCGGGTTCGCCCGGTGCGAATCGGTACCGCACGTCGAAGCGCGCCGTGCCGACGATCAGGGCGTCGGGCCATGGCGAGGTGTCGCTCGGCGGCGGCGAGCCGATGAGCGCCGACGGCTCGACGAACAGGATGCGGGGATCCTCCGCTTCGGCCGCGGCGCGCCAGCGTTCGAACGAGCGAGCATCGACGACCGTCGCGGGGATCCTCGCGTCGAAGAACGCAAAGAGGTCTTCGGCATCGAGTTCGAGGTCGGAACGTCGCAGCCTCGCACGCCAGAACGCGATCGTCTCAATCGCTTCGTCGATATGCCGGCGCCAGGGCGCCCGCGATCGGTACCGGCGATGCACGAGCGCGTGGCGGATGAAGATCTCCCGCGCGCGACGCGGGTGGAGCGGACCGTAGTTCACGCGTCGCTTCGGCTCGACGACGAGCCCACCGAGCGTCACGCGTTCGAAGGCCTCGACATGTCCGCGTCGCTCGTTCCAGTGGGGATCCCGATGGCGACGTCGGACGAGGTGGGTGGCGGCGGGTTCGATCCACGCGCGCCGGATGGGTGCGACGAGCCGCGCGAACGTCCGGCCGGTGTCGACGCGCTCGAGCGAGACGATCCACGGCGGTCGCGACCGGAACAGCACGCTGCCGGGCCAGAGCCAAACGGAGGTGTCGTGGGTCCCGAGGTAGGCGTGTCCGTCGCCGCGCGCGGCGACGTGGGCGAGGAATCCCGGCAGGAGCGCGCGATGGACACGATCCGGATCGCGGGTGGCCGCATCCGACGGTTCGTCGGGACCGCGCGACCGCTCGCGCAGGTGACGGACCACCCGGCTCCACTCCCGCCA
>CAZPGF010000042.1:19002-22260 GCA_964586025.1 uncultured Planctomycetales bacterium | reverse complement strand
TGCAAACCGTGCGCCTTACTTCGTTTTTGACCTAGGTGCTCATGGGATATCCAGGATCAGTCGATTGCTGCACTTCAGAGCAGTGACTTTGCCCTCGAGGTCAATTCACGAATCTGCTCCCTCGCACGAAGTACGCGCCGCCTAGCGATGCAGAAGCCCCAAGCCTCATAGGCGAAGGGAACCCATTTGCGAAAGTCGACCATGCTAATGACAACAAGCCCTTGCCCTCGTTGACCCGGCCGCATAGCCTCCCAATCGGTAGCCGGATGGCCCGGACTTGGCTGGGCCACCGGATGGCGTTCAACTTCGAGAAGGGGAGATCAAATGCAGAGAGTCAGTTCAATCGTCGCGGCGATGACCGCGGCAATGGCGGTGCTCCTGGGCGCCGTCGGCTTGGCGTTCGCGGATGCGAACAAACAGGGGTGCGGAACGCGGTTGCGCACGTTCGACACGGTGCCGCCGACACGGACGGTGGCGTGCTCGCAACTCGGCTGCTTGAACATCTGCACGCAGATCGAACTCCTGGACGGGGCGATCATCTGCTCTTGCGACGGCCTTTCGACCAACCCCGCTAGTTACTACGATCCCGACGGCCAGGGTGCGCAGACGAAGTGCGTCTCTACAATCGTAGAGGTTCCCGGCAGATTGGCGCTCAGTTGCAAGCGTGGATCTTGCGCCCAGCCTTGCACCGTCCACGGCCAATCGTTCCCTGCCGACCCGGGCCCGCCTCTCATCCCCAGCGGCAACGACGCTTGGTGTCTCTGCGAGTGATCAGGCGCGGAGGAGTGCGAGGCCGAGGCGATTCAACACGGCCGGCTCCTGCGGGGGCCAGATCACGGGGTGATCGCGCGAGAAGGAGAGGCGCTGTGGTTCGAGTACTCGGAGTCTTGCTGCTTGGATTGGGGAGCGTGCGATTCCTTTGGCCGCCTGAGGGTGGTGCGGAACTGATCCCGGCGGTCGTCTCTGCAGCGCTCTGCATCGTGGGACTCCTTTGTTTGCGCGCCGCTTCGCAAGCGATGGCTATGAGTCTTGCGATTGCATTGCTGGGTGGACTGGCAGCCTACAACATCACGAGAATCGCCCAGGGAGCGGGCGCTGAGCCGTGCGGTTGCCATGGAAGTCTCTGGGACTCTTCCCACTATGCGACGCTCATCCTCGTAGGTGGACTGTTGGGGGCATTCACCTTTGCTCAATCACGGCCAGCCCGCTCCGCCGGACGGCGTAGCGGCCCGCAAATGATCTTGCCATTCATCGTAGTGAGCACGGCGTACGCGGTTCTCGCGCCGCATCGTCATGAGTCGGATGCTGCGCAAGTCATCGGGGAAGCCGTGGCTGTCGCCGCGATGCCGACGGCACCGACGCTGGTGCCCGCTCCGTCGTCGGCTCTTCCCCTGCCCCCCCCGTAACGCCCGTTCCGGTCACTCGCACTATCTCCGTTCGCGCGCGCTGGCAGAGCAGTCAGGAGCCTGTTGGCGACGTCGTTGTCTGGTGGGACCACCCCGAGGCCGCGCAGCACGCAAGCCGCACGGATGATGATGGATTGGTTTCGATCGAAGTGCCTGCCGGTGCGCGCCGCATCATAGGTCGATTCGAGGGCGCGTGGGCAAGCGCAGAGTTTGTCGACGGAGCGAGGGACGTGGTCCTCACTTTCGATGATCGAGTCTCGGTGTCAGGGACGACCGTGAACCTGGATGGTGTTCCCGTCCCGAACGTCAGCTTGTGGCTGCGTGGGGACGGCGCAGAGCAGGTGTCTCAAGCTCCTGAGTACCCATCTTGGGAGGAACGTTTCGAGGAGCGGATCTTTAGCTCGGATCACCGAGGCTACTTCGAAGTCCGCGGTCTAACCTCCGATGTCGTCAGCATCGTCCCAGTGCAGTCGGACGTCCGATTGTACGTCGGCAAGTCGCCAGTATACTTCGCTCAAGTGCCATCGGGTGACAATCTGATTCCGGTAGCGTTTGCGGCGGCGTATGATTTACGAGTCGTGAGTTCGAAGGATGGCGTGCCTATCCCACAGCCCTGGCGCGTGACGATTGAAGGCGCCGCTCCGATCATGGCTTCGGCGATTGAGCGTGTGGCCGGGCGCGTTCGCCTTCACCTCCCGATAGATCAGTACCCCGAGGGCTCAACGGTGAGCCTGCTTCTGGGCGGACCAGGCTTCGCACCTCAAGTTAGGGAACTCCGGTTGCAAGTTGGGGCTGTCGTCGATGTCCCTGTCGACCCCGAGCCTGATGCCGGTGAGGCCGGAGCGATCGAACTGGCGCTTCCGGCGGGATTCGTGCCGCCGAAGGGATGGGCTAGCATCGCTCTCGCGCCACGTTCTGTAGGTGGTGAACAGATCTCGCGACAAATCGAGCACGCCGACGGCAAGTGGGTCGTCACCCATGTCCCGCAGGGTGAGTACGACGTGCTCTACATGGACCAGTTGATTGCGTCCGGCGTGCAGGTGTACGATGGCGGAGTCCAACGTGTGGCCGCTGAGACCTCCGGCTTCTTGGGTCTTCGGCTTCTGCCGACGCGGGATGGGCGCGCACTGCGCGGGGCGTTCAACGTTGACATCCTGTACGCGTCCTCGATCTCTACGGTTATGGGGTCTTGGACTGTCGAGACCGATGAGCGGGGCCACCTTCCGATGGGAAGTTACCCCGCCTCCGGTCGCATCAAGTTGCTGCAGGTGATGCGATCGACTGACCGCTTGCGGGAGCCGGTCGAAGTCATCTTTAGCCCGATCGACGGGGCGGGCGTGGAGCGATTCGTCGAGGTGAAACTGGTCGGGTGGGACTGACCTCGGGTCCTTATGCCTTCTGGGGTCCCCCGACCAATGGGAGGCGCGCCAGCATCTGCGAGCCTGGAGTACGGGCAGTCTCCCGTGCAACTCTCGCGTGGCTGCCACTTCGTGGGAACCGCGCGGCGCATCTGCGTCACGCAACGACCGCGCATCGTCCGCGTCATGCACTCGGCAATTCTTGGCGCGAAGCGCGACGGAGAGTCGTGCTTCCTGCGGCTCGTGGCGGCGTCGCCATGCTGGTATGCACTCGCGCCTATCCCAGCACACCGGGTCTTCCGGGCAAAGGCCAAGTCTCGCTCTATCTGCAGGAGGCGGCGACGGGCCCGACGAACCGCGTGCAGGAAACTTGCAGGCGCGAGCTCGCTGGGTGCCGAGGAAAGGCGGCGCAGCGTAGTATCAAGGCTGCGCAATCCCGTCGACGTGACGGCGGGGACGTGAGCGACGCGGGGCGCCCCTACGGCGTGAGTCGT
>CAZPGF010000042.1:0-18902 GCA_964586025.1 uncultured Planctomycetales bacterium | reverse complement strand
TCGCCCGGTACGACGGCGGCGTGCGCATGGCGGAGTAGGAATCCGGCGAGGGCCGACGCGTCGCCGATCGCGTACCCCTGGACCGTCGGGCGATGGGACGTAACATCCGACCGGCATCGGCCGGGAGAGTCCGGCCGTGTCCGGAGGACTACTCCCCGTGACGATGATCCGCCTGATCATCCGCCAGTCCGGAGCGCCTGCCCCCTTGATGCTGCTTGCGGCGGCCCTCCTCATCGCGGGCGCGGCGCATTCCCCCGCAGTCGCGGACAACTACATCTGCCGGCCGATCGAGAACGCCTGCAAGAACTACATGATCGCCTGCGCCGCGAGCGGCGACGGCAAGTGCTACCGATGCGGCTATCCGCCCATCTTCTGGCCGGGTGCGAGTTGCGTCGGTACGCAGGGCCCTTGCACGCCGTTCACCGACCCCGAGCCGGCATGCGGAATCGAGGAGGTCGCCTTGTGCGAACCCGATCCGGGCGGCTTTGACCATTGCGTGGGCTGGATGCCCGGATTGAACCTTTGCGGCCGGCGCTTCTGTCATTCGTAGATGATGGTGCGAGGCATGTGTCCGCTCGCCCCTCGGTCTCGTGCAGATCGGCTTGGATCGCGGTTCGCGCCGCTCGCGGCCGTCCTGTGCGCTCCGGTTTGGGTCGCCTTGTCGTCCGGCATCGCCGGAGCCGACCCCGACGAATCGCCTCGATCGACGTTGGCGGCACGGCTTGGCCGCATGAGTGTCACCGTTCGACAATCCAGTCTTGAACTGGTGACCGTCCGCAGGCCGCCGGACGACCCCGTTCCCGTGATCGTCGAGAGGTACGACGCTGAGTACTCGGACCCATGCGAGCGATGGACCCGGCGGGCGCTCATCCGTCCCAGGACGTCGAAGCCTGCGTGGCAGCAGGTTCTCCAGGCGTTGGAAAGGGAGGCGATCGACGATCTACGTGCCGTACTCTTGGGGCTCCCGCCGCTCGCAATCGTCGTTTCCGACGGGGGGCGCGCCCTGGTCGCAGGGCGGTCTCCAGAGGGGTGGTGGACGGAGAGGCATCTCACGGCGACGAGCCACGACGCACGGCCAGCCGCCTTCTTCGGGTGGTTGGACGGTCCTTCGGGCGAGCCCTTGATCGACTTCGTCAAGGAGGCGCCCTACGTCTTCTCGACAACGGAGGGCGGCGAGACGACGTGGATCCTCCCCTGGACTCGGCAGGGGGCGTTCGAGTCCGACGTTGGCGACGCTCTCGCTTCCGGTGCCGTTCCGATGCGAGTCATGCGGATTCGCTTCTCTGTGGACGGTCGCCTTCGGCACGTGCGTCACACGCGGTGCCTCGCCCCCGAAGATGTCCGTCGTCTTGCCTCCGATGTCGCAACGAGTGGCGGCGCCATCGCCCACCCGCGTGACTTCGAGGAACACGCGTTGGACCTTCGCGTCCTCGACCACCAGGAGTCGAGGGGTGCGTGGTTGCCCGCATGGATTCGGAGCGTCGGATTCAATGGGGGCCATGACGAGTCCTGGTTCGTGTGGAGGGAGGCGGCGGCTCCGTGCGGTGACTCGAGGTTCTCGACCTCGGACCGACTCCCTGAAACGCAAGGCGCCGACGTGTACTTTCGGGTCGATGACCTCTCGGGGCGAGCATGGAAGGCCGAGGGATCACAGGTTCCCGTTCCCTGGTCCGAGGACGACGAGCGAGGCCCGGCCGCCCACTCGCCACGACGTTCCCTTCGCCGCGGACTACTCCTCGCCGCAGTCGGCGCGATCATCGCGGCGGTGCTGCTCGCATCGGTGCGCGCGTGGAGACATCGAAGTTGACATCTTCGAGCTTCCGTAATGCGTGTGGGTGGTGCATCTTGGTCGCACTCCTCTTTGGCGCGGCATGGATTGGGCGTTGGATTGCGCGGGGCGAATCCCCGTCCGCTCGCATCTCCGTCGTGGATCCGAACGCGCTCAATCTCCTGGGCGTCGCGCCCTACGCCCAGGTCGCCTGGGATGTCCCGATCCGAGTCGAGCCGACCGTGCCGGGCCCGCTCCGATTGGTGGATCGCTCCTGCTCTTGCTGGGATGTCGATGTGAAGTCTCAACCCGACCCGCAGGGCGTGCATCACGTGTCGATCTGTGGGTATGCTTCCGGCAGTGGGCGCACGAGCGGAGAGATCACGTTGGCTTGGACGTGCCGCGATTCGGACTGCGACGTGAATTTCGCGTTCGAATTCCATGCGCACGTTGCCGAAAAATTCGGGTTGGCGGTGGCTCCCACGTCGATTCGTCTGCCTGGACCGCCGGTCGGTCCGTCCGTTCGTCGCACCTTGTCGATTCACGTCCGCGCGAGAGACGCGCTGCGAGACCAGCCGGGTCCGCTTCGCATCGCAGATTCCTGGGCGCACCTCGCGGCCGACGTAGTCTGGAAGCGAACGGGAGCGAAGGAGTTCGAGGGCCGGGTCGATGTCATCGTCGATGCAGCCGCGTTGCGCGGACCGGAGGACCCCGTCATGCGCATCTGTTTGGCGGGAGACCCGTCGAGCGCCGCCGAGGTGACGTGGATCGTGCCGTGAGGAGGGGCCGCTTCGCGTTGCTCGTCGGCGCGGCGCTCTCGGTGGTCTCCGTGGCGCTGATTCGACTCGATCAATCCGTCGATCGCCGCGCGACCCCTGCCGAGGAGCGGTCTCGAGACGAAGAGGGATCGCGGACTTCGCCCGCCCTGCGGGGATGGGATCGATCGGCGGCGGATCGTCGGCCGGCGGAGCGCCCGCCGACCGTGGGTGTGACGCTTCACATCGAGGTCGAGCATTCGGGGCGGCCCGTGCCCGGCTTGATCCTCGCGCTTCGATATGGCGACGATGGACCGGGCGGCGAGCCCTTGAGCCGCTCGACCGGCGAAAGCGGCGTCGCTGTGTTCGAAGGACTCGGTGGGGGGCGATCCGTGCAGATCGCGTCGACATCCGCATTCGATCCGATCTACCTCCGACTGCCCGCAACCGGCCGGCGCGACGTTCGACTGCGAGTGGGCGCGGCGTCGCGTCGAGAGGTGCGCGTGCTCGACGAACGATCGGGAGAGCCGATTGTCGGCGCCCGGATCTCGATCGGCGGCCTGTCGGCGCAGGGTCTCCCGACCGCCGTGACGGACGAACGCGGCGAGGCGTGGTTGACGCTGCATACCGACGACGTCGCCGTGTTGTTCGCCGAGGCGGACGGCTATGCGTCCGGATCGACCTCCACGGAGGACGGCGCGCTGGCGACGATCCAATTAGGCCCCGGCAGCGCTCTCGCCGGTGTTCTCGCGGTGGAAGACGGATCGCCCGTGGAGGGAGGCGTTGCGACGCTGGTTCCCGCGGTTCGCGAGCAATCGGATGTCGGTGTGTTCGCGGCGGATCCGCCGGCACGCCACGTATCCTCGACCGAGGCGGGGCGATTCGAGTTCCGCGACGTCGATCGACGGATTGCCTGGGTCGTCCTTGCGGTCCATCGAGAACGCGGCCTTCGGGGTGCGCGTGTCGTCTTGCCCCGCGAATCCGGTGAAGACATCGGACGCATCCGCATGTCGCCGAGCGCTTCCGTTCGCGTCGACGTCGTGGAAGCCGATGGAGCGCCGATTCCCAATGCCGTCGTCGAGCTGACGGCCATGTCGAGCGATCGGGTCGTTGGTCCCGACCAGCCGTCGTTCGCGTTCCCGGCGCACATCCTGCGCACGGATTCGAACGGCACCTGTACGGCATCCGCCGTGGCGCCTGGCCGGTGCGGACTCGCGGTTTCCGCGGGGTCGCGTTCCGTCCGCTCATTCATGGATGTACCGCTTGCAGGCGGCGTTTCGGAGCGCGTGATCATGCCGCGGTCGGAATTCGTCGCCGTGAGCGTCGTCGATCGGGATCGGATTCCGCAGGCCGATGTCCCGGTACTCGCGACCGGGCGAGGCGGATTCTCGTCGTTCGGCGTGACCGACGATCAGGGAGTCGTGTCCGTGGCGAGGCCCCCGTCGCCCGCTCGCGTGCAGGTGCCGTCGGGGTTCCTCGATGGTCGGTTGGTTCGTTCCGAGGGAGTCGACCTCGGCGGTAGCGATTCGGTCGAACTCACGATCGAACGGGTCGATGCGGTTCGAGGTCGGCTTCTGGACGACCGAGGCGAGTCCGTGGCGGGCGCTCGGCTCATGTTGGTTCCCGCTGCCGGCCGCGTCGTGGAGGTTGCGGCGAGCATGGACGGTCGGTACGTGGTCGAATCGGCCGCCGACCGCGACTGGATCGTCTTCTTGGGCGAACGTGTTACGAGCACCGGTCCTGTCGAATCGCCCCTCGCCGCACTCGCGCCGGCGAACTCATCGATCGTGAGGTGTTGGCGCGTCGGTCCACCCGAATCGATGACGATCGAACTGGTCGATGCGGACGGCGGGCCGCTCGTCGGATGGGCGGTACAGCTTGCCGCGGCCGGCGACCTGTCTCCGCGACAGGACGAACGCGCGCGCAGCGGGGTGACCGACGAACGCGGGTTCGTCCGGTTCGACGACGTGGCGGACTTGCCTCTCTCGATACGCGTTCGCGAACGTGCGCCGGGCGCCCCGACGCGTCGATTCGTGATGCGGCGAGCCGAGCATGCACGACTCGACGTGACGGCGGGGACGTGAGCGACGCGGGGCGCCCCTACGGCGTGAGTCGTTCGAGAAACTCGCCGATCCGAGCAACGCCGCAGCGAATGTCGTCCTCGCCGCAGGCGTAACTCAGGCGGATGGCGTACGGCGCCTCGAACGCATCGCCCGGTACGACGGCGGCGTGCGCATGGCGGAGTAGGAATCCGGCGAGGGCCGGCGCGTCGCCGATCGCGTACCCCTTGCAGCGGCGGCCGAGGTAGGCGGAGATGTCCGGCAGCACGTAGAACGCCCCGTCCGGCGTGCGAAGCGGCAGCTCGGGAATCGACGCGAGCGCCTCGATCATCGTGTCGCGGCGGCGATGGAAGGCGAGGCGCATCGCCTCGATCACGTCCTGCGGTCCCGTCAGGGCGGCGAGCGCGGCGACCTGATTGATCTCGGGCGGGCCGCTCAACGCGTGGCTCTGCAGGCGGATCATGCGATCGATCCAGACCGGCGGCCCGCCCGCATACCCGATCCGCCAACCGGTCATCGCGTAGGCCTTTGAAACGCCGTTCACGATCAACGTGCGGTCCGCCGCGATCGGTGCCGCGCGCGTGAACCCGACGAACTCGGCCGGAGGGTAGACGAGCTTCTCGTAGATCTCGTCGCTGATGACGGCCAGATTGTGCTCGACGGCGATGTCGCCCAACGCCCGCAGGGCCTCGACCGGCTGGACCGCGCCGGTCGGATTGCCGGGCGAGTTCACGATCAGCGCTCGGGTGCGCCGCGTGACCGCGGCGCGAACGCGATCCGGATCGATCACGTACCCGTCCTCCGGGCGCGTCTCGACGAACACCGTCCGCCCACCGGCCGTCTGCACCATCTGGCGGTAGGACAGCCAGGCGGGGGCGGGCACGATCACTTCGTCGCCGGGCGTGATAATCGTCAGGATCGCGAGTTGCAACACCCCCTTCGCGCCGGGCCCGATGATCGTCGATGCGGGCACCACGTCGTCGAGGCCGGTCTTGCGAAGGTGCTCGGCGACGGCCTCGCGCAGGGCCGGAAGGCCCGCGGCGGGACCGTACCGGGTGCGGTTCGCCCGGATCGCCTCGATCGCGGCCTCCTTCACGTGGTCGGGCGTGTCGAAGTCAGGCTCGCCCGCGGCGAACGGCGCGATGTCGACGCCGGCCGCGCGCAACTTGCGCGCCGCCGCCGCGATCGCAAGTGTTTCAGATTCGGGCAGGCTGCCCGCGTACGGGGAGAAGGCGTGCACCGGCGCACGGTACGCGCAGCCAAGTCGAACCGGAAGCCCGCGACCGTCCACCGCAACCGACGCGCCCGCCTCCGTTCGCGATACTCTCCCGACCGCCTCCCGGAGTCCACCGTGCCCCCGCGTCTGAAGAAGTGGCTCAAGCGCCTCACGATCGCCGCCCTCCTGCTCGTCGCGATCGGCGTCGGCGCGTTCACCTGGATCGCGTACTGGCCGCTCGAGGGCGACGTCGACGACCTGATGACGCTCGTTCCGTACGACGCCGAGTTCCTCATGCGCGCGAATTGGGACGACCTCCAACAGACCGGGTGGATCGAGCGCAACCTCGAGCAGTCGGCCCTGCATCCCGCGCTGCGCGAGTGGCGCGACGAGGAAGGCGCGTTCCGTTCGCGCGAACTCGCCTCGAGCAGTCTGCCCGGACTGAAACGCGCGGTCTCCGCCCTGGAGGAGGCCATCAACAGCCAGATCCCGCTGAGCGCCGAGTGGGCGACGTTCGGCGTCGAGAAGGACATCCTCCGGGGCGAGTTGGCCATCGCCGGGATGTGGTGCCAGGACCGCGATCCGCGTCAGGGACCACCGGCATGGCAGGAGATCCTCGTCCTGAAGCGGGTGTCGTGGCGGCCGCGGATGGCGCTCGCCGCGCTCTCGCACGACTTCGTGCGGGAGCGCGTCGTCGCCGGGTCGCCGGACCTGGCCGACCTCTCCGACGAGGGCGACGGGGTCTTGAAGGTCACGTTGCGCAACGTGCGTGTCTCCCCGGAGCGAGAACGCGCGGCCTGCGGCCGCAACTTCACGATGCCCCCGGAGAACGAATGGTACCTCCGGCGCATCCGGGACGTCGTCGCCGTCAGCAACAGCCGGCGCATGATCTCACGCGTCGCCGACCTCACGCGCGAAGGCAAGGCGAGCGACTCGTTCGCGGGGCGTCCGGGCTTCGACGCCCGCCTCGACCCGAACGGGGTCGTCGCGGTGGCCAATCTGCAACCGCTGGCGCGCTACCTGATCCGCTGGATCGAGCGACGGCAGGATCGGCTCGGGGTCCTCAACCGCTTCCTGCGCCCGAACTCGCTCGAGAAGTTGAACGGCGGCGTGAGTCTCGCCGTCTCCGACCTCCTGACGTTCGGCGGTCGCATGTCGTACGTCCCCCAGGAGGCCGGCGACATCGCCGACGCGATGTATCGCCTTCCACCCCGGCCGGTGACCGAGGGCATCGCGAGCATGGTGCCCGCCGCCGACACCTTCCTCGCCGCGTTCGTGCGCTGCGACCCTCGCTATCTCCTGACCGCGGTGTACGAGGAAGCGATGTCGGCCGAGGAGCGCCGCATCTGGCAGACCAACCTGCAGCAGATGCGGCGCGAGGGCCGCACGACGTTCACGACGGTCGAGGACCTCTTCCGCGAGGTCGCCTCGAGGATGGACGACACGGCGACGATCGCGATCGGTCGTCTCCGGGCATACGACGGCTACGCGCAGGAGGACTACTTCTCCGACGATCAGCCCGCGGCGCTTCCCGCGTTCGCCATCCTGGTCAAGCTGCGCGAAGGCGCGAGCCCAGACGAGGTCGACTCCTTCCTGGCCGAGAAGGTCCCGCTCGTCGGGATCGACACCAACCTGGAGCGTCGCGAGCACCGTGGGATGACGTACACGCGGCTGCACGTGCCGGGCACGCTGAACGAACGGCACCTCGAACCCGCGTACGTGGTCGTCTCGGGTCATCTCGTGCTGTCCAGCAGCGAGGTCTACCTGAAGCAGATCCTGGATGCGGTCACCGGCGAAGCGGGGACATCGCTCGCGCAGGACGACGCGTTCCGCGTCACCATGCGCGCCCTACCCGAGCGCGGTCAGGCGGCGCTCTTCGTCGACATCGAGAAGCTCACGCGCGTGCCGCCGTCGGGCGACCCGAGGGGGCGGCCGTGGGGCTACCTCTGGGATCAGCGCAACGAGGTCGTGCGGTCGCGGCACGACGACCGCGAGATCGCCATCGCCGTGCGTCGGACGGAAGAAGCGAAGTATCCGAAGCCCTTGAGTCGCGACGCCGCGCGCGCGGTGAACGACGCCGTGACCCGCGCCAAGGAACGCTTCTACGCGCAGTACCCGGACTTCGTCGAGGAGTACCGTCGGGAACTCGAGACGATGCGGCGCTTCCGCAGCGTCGGACTGGTCGTCGCCGCGCAGCCGACGGCGCTGGACACCCAGAGCCACCTCGAACTCCAGGCCGTGGTCTCGTTGCGCGACGCGGAGGCGGACATCGCCTGGGCGCGCCGCAAGCCCTGACGGAGCGCGTCGCGGGGCGCCGCGAGGAACGCACCCGGGGGGGGGACGCGACCCGGATTGACAGGTCCGGGTCGAGCGCTAGATTGCCCCGCTGTCCGCACGTGATCCCCGGCCGGGGTGGCGGAATTGGCAGACGCGCCAGACTAAGGATCTGGTGGGCTTAACGGCTCCTGCGGGTTCGAGTCCCGCTCCCGGCACCACTCTCCCTTGCGCGCGCGGCGCGCGTTGCGCGTACCCTGGCCGGTCCGGTTGCGGTTCCGCGCCGGGGGCGCCGATCCATTGCATTGGGAGGGTACGACCATGGCCGAGATCGCCGATCGATCCCGACGCGCGGTGCGCGTGGCGGGGATCGCGCTGCTCGGGGCGGCGCTCGGATCGAGCGGCTGCCGGGGCGTACCGCTGCCGTCGGGCCTCCCGTTCCTCGGCGGAAGCGATTCGGCGACATCCACGCCTCCGCCTCCCGCCTATGCGGAGGCTCCGCCGATCGCCGATGCGGCCACCCACGTCGCCACCTCGACCTCGTCGAGTTCCACGAGCGAATCGTTCGCCTCCGGCGCGGCGGCGACCGTCGTCCCGACCGGCGACGCCGGTGCGGCCGGCGGGGGGCGCCCGCCTGATGCCGCTCCGGGCGAAATCTGGTGTTACGTGCACGTCCCGCCCGTCGTCGAGACCAAGAGCGAGACGGTGATGATCCAGCCCGCGCGTACGCGCCGCGTCTGGGTTCCGCCCGTCCGCCGCGAGGTCGAAGAGTCCGTCGTGGTCGAGCCGGAGCGCCGGATCCGCGTCGAGGTCCCGGCGCAATACGCCGAGCAGGTACGGCGCGTCGAAGTGCAGCCGCGCCGCCACGAATGGAAGCAGGTGGAGTGTCAGGGCGCCGACATCAAGCCCTCCGAGTCGATCGGCGGATGCTGGACGCTGGCCGAAGTGCCCGCGGTGTTCGAGGAACGCACCGAGCGGGTGCAGGTCCAGCCCGTGACCTGGCGCGAGGAGGTGATCCCCGCGCGCTACGAGACCCGCAAGATCATCCTCGAGGTCCAGCCCGGTGCCTGGCGCGAGGAGCAGGATCCGCCGCAATACGAGACGAGGTCGCGCGAGGTCGTCGTCTCCCCCGCGCGGTGGGAGTGGCGGCGCAACGACGTGTGCGAGTTGCCGCCCGGGCAGAACGACGTCGCCGCGCGGACGGCTGGAAGCAGCGACCTCGACCGGATCTGGGGTTTCCGTCGCGACGAGGCGGTGCCCGCGGCCAGCACGCCGCCCTCGCCTGCCCCAGTCCCCCCCTCGCCGGCGGTCGAACCCGTCGTGCGCGCGCCGACGCCGACGCCCGCTCCACCGCTGACGACCGACGAACTGATCCCGCCCTCGGGGGAGATGTTCGTCGATCCGCGCGCGGTCCAAACGCGGCCTCCGCCCTCGGTCTTCGGCGACTCGGCCCGCGCGCCGTCGCCGCCCCTTCCGGTGACGCCGCCCGCGCCGCCCCGCGATGTCGGGCCGCCTTCGCCAGGACCTCGCCCGCAACCGTCCCCGGTCGAGCCGACGCCGAGTCCGCCGACGCCGAGTCCGCCGGCACAGAAGCCCCCCGCGCCGAGCCCCCCGGTACCGAAGCCGCCCTCGGAACTGCCTCCGGTACCGCAGTTCGACGACTGACGCACGGCGTCCGCCGTAGCGTGGGCGCGTGCTTCGCGTCCCCACCCTCGCCGTCCTCGCGCTCGCGGCGTCGTTCGTCGCGTCGTCGCGGGGGCTCTGCGGCGACGACGAGACGCCGGAGTCGAAGGGAGCGCCGCCGTTGACCGAGAACCGCCTCGCGAAGGAGCGCAGTCCCTACCTCCGGCAGCACCGCACCAACCCGGTGGACTGGTACCCGTGGGGAGCGGAGGCGTTCGCGCGCGCTCGCGAACTCGACCGGCCGATCTTCGTGTCCGTCGGTTACGCGGCCTGCCACTGGTGCCACGTGATGGAGCGCGAGTCGTTCGAGGATCCGGCGACCGCCGCCGTGCTCAACGCGACCTTCGTCTGCGTGAAGGTCGATCGCGAGGAGCGCCCCGACGTGGACGCGCTCACGATGCAGACCGCGCAACTGTTCGGGCGCGGGGGTTGGCCGACGACGGTGCTGCTGCTCCCCGACGGCCGCCCGTTCCTCGGCGCGACCTACCTGCCCGCGGCGAACCTTCGCGAACTCGCGCGCGAGATCGAGCGCTTCCGCCGCGACGACCGCGCCCCGCTCGAGCGCCAGGCCGAGCACGTGACCGAACGACTTCGCGCGATGAGCGCGGGTCCCGATCCCGCGCCCACCGACGCGGACGATGCGAGTCTGCTGCGCCTCGCGCGCGAGGCGATCGCCGCGCGGTTCGATCCGCTCCACGCGGGCTACGGCGATCCGCGCGGCGGCTTCCATCCGAAGTTCCCGCCGCACACCGAACTCCTGTGGACGCTCGACGATCCGCGCGCTCCGGCCGATGCGCTCGACCATGCGCGGCGCACGCTCGACGCGATCGAGCGGGGCGGCATCCACGACCACGTCGCCGGCGGCTTCCACCGCTACGCGACCGATCGCGCGTGGGTGCTGCCGCACTTCGAGAAGATGCTGTACGACAACGCGCTGCTCGCCCGCGCGTTCGCGACCGCGGCGAAGCGCTTCGACGAGCCCCGGTACGAACGTGCCGCGCGGCGCGCGTTCGCGTGGATGGAGGACGTGCTGCGTCGTCCCGCCGGAGGCTACGCGTCCAGCCTCGACGCCGACACCGACGGCGAGGAGGGGACCACGATCACGTGGACCGCGGAGGAGTTGCGCGACGCGCTCGATCCCGACCTCGCGACCGTGGTGTTCGACCTCGCGGCGATCACCGTCGAGGGCAACGTCCTCGACGAGGCCACCCAGCGCGCGACGGGTCGCAACGTGCTCCACCACGCGCAGCCGCTCGCGGCCGTCGCGGCGCGTCGAGGCCTCGACGAGGCGGAGGTGCGCCGACGCTGGGACGCCGCGATGGACGTTCTCGTGCCGTTGCGCGCGAAGCGACCGCAGCCCTCGCTCGACGACAAGGTGATCACCGCGTGGAACGGTCTGCTGGTGTCGGCGTTCGCGCGGGCGGGCCTCGCGCTCGGCGACGCCGACCTCGTTCGTCGCGGGAGCGACCTCGCGACGTACCTCCTTGCCGCGTCGCGCCGGGAGGACGGCACGCTGCTGCGCTTCCCGCGGGGCAGCGGCCCCGAGATCCCCGGCTTCGCCGAGGACCACGTCCACCTGATCGAGGGCCTGCTCGATCTGGAGGACGCCACCGGGGAGCGCGCCTGGCGCGTCGCGGCGCGGGACCTCGCGGCCCGTCTCGTCGCCGGGTTCGAGGACCGGGAGCGCGGCGGCTTCTGGTCGTCCGCCCACGGCGTCCACGAGTCGTTGCTCGTCCGATCGAAGGAGGCGTGGGACAGCCCGATCCCGTCGGACAACGGCACCGCCGCAACGACGCTACTGCGACTTGCCGAACGTGAACGCGATCGCGCGCTCTCGGAACCCGCGCGTCGCACCCTCGCCGCCTATCGGCCGCTGCTCGGGCACGCCGGCATGGCACCGGGACTGGTCGCGCTCTACCGGGCGCTCGCGCTCGCGTCGGCGCTCGATCGTGACGAGGCGTCGCAAGGCGGCGCCGCCGACGCCGAAGGGCGGATCGACTCGGTGCGCGCGCGCGCCTGGCTCGAACGCGAGGAGGCACGACGCGGCGACGCGGTGCGCGTCCGGCTGGACCTCGTTCTCGACGCCGGATGGCAGATCGGTCCGCTCGGTGCCGACACCGATCCGACCACGACGCACATCGCGTTCGCGTCGCCGATTGCGGGACTCGCCCTTCACGACGTGCGCGAGCTGCCGTCGCCGGACGGAGGCGCGAGGCGGTTCTCCGCGCTCATGCGCATCGCCGCGGACGCCTGGCCCGGACCGCGTCGCCTTCCGTTGCGGGTCCGCGTCCAGGCCTGCGACGACCGCGGCACCTGCCTCGCGCCGGCGGCGATCGAGCTCTCGCTGCCGCTGCGCGTCGGCGACGCGGCGGGGCCGGCTCGCCATGCCGTGATCTTCCGGGAGTCGAACGACGCTGCGGCGCGATCGAGCGGTTCGGGCGGAGGGTGAGTAGCCTCCCCGCATCCGGTCCCGAGGAGCCAGGCATGGCGTCGCGATTCGAAGTGCTGACCCACAGCGATGATGGCCGTCGCGTCGTCGCCGAGGCCGGCGATCGCCGTACCGTCGTGGACCTGTCCGCCGCCCTCGGCGGGCCCGGCGAGCATCCGAATCCGGACGAGACCCTGCTCTCGGCGCTCGGTGCGTGCACGATCATCACGCTGCGGCTGTATGCGGCGCGCAAGGGCTGGGACCTCGGCGCGATCCGCGTCCGCGTGACGATGGACGTGCCCGGCGGCGACGCACCCAATCGCATCGAACAAGTCGTCCACATCGAGAACGCGCTCGACCGGGAGCAGAGCGATCGGTTGACCCAGATCGCCGGCCGTTGTCCCATCCACCGCATTCTCTCCGGACCGAACCAGTTCGAGGACCGGCTCGGCACGGCCGACGAGGTCGGCGCCGTCGCATGACGGGGATCGGCCGCCCCGACCGCGCCCTGCTGGAGGTCTTCCCCAACCCGGCGCCGCACCGCGACTACGAGATCGTCCACGTCGCCGAGGAGTTCACGTCCCTCTGCCCGCTGACCGGCCATCCCGACTTCGCCGCGATCGAACTCCGCTACGTGCCCGACGCGACCTGCGTCGAATTGAAGTCGTTGAAGATCTACTTGCAGGCGTACCGGAACGAGGGCGTGTTCTACGAGGCCCTCGTCAACCGCATCGCCGAAGACCTCCTGGACGTGCTCGCGCCGCGACGCCTCTCGTTGATCGGCCGCTTCCGCGGGCGGGGCGGCATCCGCAGCGAGATTCGCGTCGATTCCCCGGATGCGTCGCCGTGAGCGACACGCGGGCGGAGATCGCCGCGCTCGAACGCGCGCTGGAACGGCAGCGTCGGCTGGCCGAAGCGGCGTACGCGCTGCACACGAGCCTCGACCTCGGCGCCCTGCTCGGCATCATCCTGACGCATGCACGCGAAGGCGTCGGCGCCGATCGCGGCACCGTGTTCCTCCTGACCGACGACGGCAACGAGATCTGGTCGCGCGTCGGCGACAGCGCCGTCGAGATTCACCTCCCGGTCGGCCAGGGCATCGCCGGAGCGGTCGCCGCGGGCGCGGCGACCGTGCGCATCGCCGACGCCTACGACGACCCTCGCTTCGATCGCACCTGGGACAAGAAGAGCGGCTTCCGGACCCGCCAGATCCTCTGCGCGCCGATCCACAACCGCGAGGGTCGTGTCGTCGGCGTCTTCCAACTGCTGAACAAGAGGTCCGGCGAGCCGTTCGGGCAGGATGACGAGGACTTCCTCGAAGCCCTCTCGGTGCCCGTCGCGCTCGCGCTGGAGAACGCGCGACTGCATCTCGCCCGCGTGGAGATGGAGCGCCAGAACAAGGAGATCGCGCTCGCGCACAACGTGCAGCGCGGCATCCAGCCCGAGCGGCTCGACACCGAGGTCGGCGGCATCGAGTTCGCCGCGCTGAACGTCGTGTGCGAGGACGCGAGCGGCGACTACTACGACGTGTTCGAACTGCCGAGCGGTCGGATCGCGTTCGCGATCGGCGACGTCTCGGGTCACGGCCTGCATTGCGCTCTCGTGATGGCGCAGGCCCGCGCCTACCTTCGCGCGTCGAGCCGTACCGCGGAGACGATCGAGGAGGCCATGACCGGCCTGAACGACTTCCTGGCGCGGGACATGACCGGGGGGAAGTTCCTGACGTTCTTCCTCGCGATGGTCGAGCCGGCCTCGGGGCGCGTCACCTGGTCGAACGCCGGTCACCTCCCCGCCCTCGTCCGGCGCGCGAACGGCGCGCTCGAAGCCCTCGACGCGACCGGCCGCGTGCTCGGGATCTTCCAGGGGCCGGGCTTCCCCGAAGGCACCCCGTTCGTGCTGGAGCCGGGCGAGTCGATCCTGCTGTACACCGACGGCGCGACGGAAGCGCGCTCGACGGCTGGGGACCTGTTCGGGGAGACTCGCCTGCGTGACGTCGTCGCGCGAGACGGCGCGAAGTCTCCCCGCGAGGCCCTCGACGCGATCGTCGCGGCCCTGCTCGCCCACACGGGGAAGGACGAGATGGGCGACGACCTGACCCTCGTCGCGTTGCGCCGGGCCGAGACCTGATGGGGCGCCGGGCCGCGAAAACCGCGGCCCGCACGCGGGCGTAGGATCGCGGCCATGTTGCTCCGCCGCCCCTCACCGTCGCTCGACCTCCCGAAGCTCTTGCTCCTCGTTGCGTTTGCGATCCTCGCGTTCGGTCGAGGGCCCGCTGCCGAGGCGACGGACGGCGCGGTGGAGCGCTGGTACGAGCAGCGACTCCGCGGCGCGAAGGCGGGACACCTGCACGTCGTCTGGAGTCCGGGCACGCGCGACGGGGAGCCGACGGTCCGTGACCGCACGACGATCGTCGCGGTCAGCACCCGTTCGATGGGCGGCATCCGCGACCGGTTCGAGACCACGACCGAGATCGAACTGGAGCGCGCGCCCGACGGCCGTCTCTGGAGTCAGCAGATCCGCGTCGAGGAGGGAGGTCGCGCGACCGTCGAGTCGATCCATTGGACGGGCCGGGGTTACCGCAGCGAGGCGCGACTCGGCGACTCGGTCGAGGTCGTCGAGATCGCCGCCGAGGCCCCGGTCACGACCGACTCCGAGTCGTTTCTCGGCGGTCCGATCCGGCGCGGTGAGCTCGCGGTGGGCACGACGCTGCGCTGGACCGCCCTCGACGTGCGGGCACGCAAGACCGAGACCGTCGAGGTCGAGGTGCTCGCGCGCGAGGACGTGACCATCGAGGGGCTCGGCGCGATCGCCTGCTGGAAGATCGCCGAGCGACACCTGGCGAGCCGCGCCGAGTCCTTGCTCTGGATCGACGGTGACGGCGGCCTCGTCCGCTACGTCGGCGAAGGAGGAACCGAGATCCTCAAGGCGACGCGGGAGACGGCCGAGACGATGCCCGCGCGTCCCGCGGAGTACGGCATCACGGTCGCTGCGCGCCCCCGCCTCGAACGCGTGTTCGGCGCGGACCGCCTCTTCGTGACCTTGCGGCTGCAGCCCGACCCGACGCGCCGCCTTCCGGAGTTGCCGGCTTCGCCCTGGTCCAAGGCGCACCCGCCCGAGGGCGATGAGCAGAGCGGGTGGAGGATCGACGTGGACCTCGCGCGGCACGCCGGCACGGGACTCTCCGCGTCGTTCCCGCTGGCCCTTGGCGAGCACGCCGCGGAGTTCGCGACCGATCTCGAGGCGACCGTGCTGATGCCGGTCGGTCACGAACGCCTCACGACCCTGGCAAAGGAGATCGTCGGCGATGCCAAGGACGCGCGGCTCGCCGCCCACCGCCTCGCACGCTGGGTCTACCGCGAACTCGCCAAGCAGAGCCCGGACGTCGCGCAGGCCTCCGCGCTCGAGATCCTCGACCACCGTTGCGGCGATTGCAGCGAGCACGCCCTGCTGTTCGTGGCGCTCTGTCGTGCGGCGGGGATTCCCGCGAGGCGTTGCAGCGGCTACGTCTGCGTCGGGTCGCTCTGGGGTTCGCACGCCTGGGCCGAGATCTGGGTCGGCGAGTGGGTCGCCGCCGATCCGACGACCGGCGAGATCGCGCCCGGCGCGCGCTACGTGTTCTTCGGCTATCCCGATCGCGCCGGGTCCTGGCCCGGCCTCGTCAGCAGCCGCATCCAGGGTCGGCTTGCGATCGAGACCCGCCGACTGGACGAGGGCGCGTCCTCCTACCGCTTCGGCGATCCGTCGAGCTACCGCGTGAGCGATCCCGCGACGCGCCGGTACGTCCACGTGTTGGCCGGCATCGAAGCGGTCGATGTCCCGGCCGCGTGGCGGGTGACCCTCTCGGGCGACGCGCAGATGTCGATTCGCGCGCCGACGTTCCACGCGAGCATCCGCGCGTTCGCGACCCAGGGCACCGACTTCGAGGAACTGCGCGACCAGGGCGACGAGGATGCCGTCACCACGTTCGCCGGCATCCCCGCGCTTCGTGCCGAGTACGGCGCGCGGTGGGTCTACACGCTGGTGAGCCGCGGTCGGGTGATCCAGATCAACGTGCAGGACCGCAGTGCGCCTGCGGACGACGACGAGGAGGGTGATGGGGGGGCGGGCGTGGCGGCTCGCGTCGCCGCGCACGTCGCCGAACTCGAACGCCGCCTGGCGCCGACGTTCGCGACGCCCTGACGCCGACGGCGGCGGTGCGGCGGGAGGGCGAGGGAGCAGCGCGCCCCCTACGCGGGATCGACGTACTCGTCTCCGTCGAGGTCATCGCCGTCGAGGCGGCTCGGCGCGCCGCGCATCTCGATCCTCAGGCGCACGCGACGCATGTTCGCGGGCTCGATCCAGAGGGCCTGGACGGCGTCGCCGAGGATCTCGCGCGCCGCTTCGGCGTCTTCCCAGCGCATCCCTCGCGAGTAGAGGTGCACGACGC
Source organism: uncultured Planctomycetales bacterium (assembly GCA_964586025.1). GTDB lineage: Bacteria > Planctomycetota > PLA2 > PLA2 > JAEUHO01 > JACKGW01. The sequence goes on along the minus strand of CAZPGF010000042.1, from coordinate 2,292 downwards.
CGGCACGCAACGACCCGTCTTGCAGATCGATGAGATCCACGTGGACGAGGCGGCCGACGCGGTGCAGTCGTTCGATCCACGGATCCGCCGCGAGGCGGCCGGGCTCGATGCGTTCGAGGACGCCGCGTTCGAGCCAGAACACCCGCCCCATCTCGGGGAGGAAACACTTCAGGACGTGGCGGCGGTCCTCCAGCACGAGGCCGACCTCTTCGCCGCAGCCGAGTTGTTCGCGAACCCGCGCGTACGGCAGGATCACCAGATCGCCCGGGCGGATCTCGCCCGTGTCGTCGGACGCGTCGGTCTCGCTCACGCCGGCACCCCCACCGTCGTCAGGTACGCGATCGCGTACGCGGGGGGCAGTCCGAGCAGCGCGTTCACGAGGTCGTCGAAGAACCCCCCGATGCCGCTCGCGCCGAGGCCGAGGCGGAGCGCCGCCAGGTCGAGCGACTGCCCGGCGATGCCGGCGTCGAGGTGGGCGGTGCGGTAGGCACGATCGCCGTAGCGGGCCACCGCCGCGGGGAGGTCGAAGGCGTGGATCACCGTGAACGCGGCATCGCGCGCGAGTTCCTGGCCGAGGGCCGCCTGATACAGGGCCATCCGGACCGCGCCGACCGCGCGCTGCACGAGTCCGTGTCGCTGCGGGTCGTAGCGATAGACGCCCGGGGGGATGCCCGCGACCGACGCGACGGCGACGTAGGTCTCGACGAGACCCGGGGCGAGCGACGGCGGCCCCAGGCCCGCGCGCCGCGCGGTGCCGTGCGCCAGGATCGAGCCCATCGTGGTCGCGGTGATCTCCTGCTGCCGAAACCGGCGCGTGGAGCGCCGTCGCCGGATCGCCTCGAGGACCGGCGCGCCCCCGGGGAGCGGTGCGCCGCGCTCGAGGGGGCGCAGGGGGCCGTCCGGCACGCCGGCGTCGGCCGCCGGCGTCGCACGCGCCCGGCTCGGACCGAGCCGACCCGCGCCGTGGATCAACGGGATCCAGTTCCCTTCGTCGGATGCGTCGGGCGGGCGTTCCTCCTGCGAGCGGAGTCCCGCGGCGATGGCGCCGCCCGGTGGGCGGCCGACCGTCCCGAGAAGCAGCGTTCCCTCGCGGGCGGGGTCGAAGAGGAGCAGGCCATCGACCGCGTCGTCGAGGAAGTCGGGGATCAGCGTGACGCCGAGGCGGTCGGCGTCGCCGGCGAGGACGGCGTTGCCCGCGACATGACCCGCGTCGAGCAGCACGCGGCGGTACGCGCGGTCCTGGTAGCGCCACGAACTGCGCTCGTAGAAGCCCGACACCACGATCACCGCGTCCGCATCGTCGAAGGCCGGTACGTCGAACGCCGCGCGGCCGAGATCCGGAAGGAAGTCGCCCTCCCAGCATGCCAACAGCAGGTGGTCGCCACCGTGATAGGCCCACAGGCCGTTCGGGATGCCGGCGATGTCACGCGTCGCGACGTACAACTCGGTCGGGTACAGCCCGCCCGCCGACGGCGCCGCACGCAACGACAGGGTCTGCCCCTCGGCGTGCAGGATCTGCGTCACGCCGTAGGTGTGGTGCAGCAGACGGCCGAGGCGGACCCGATCGAGGGCGTGGTCGGTGGCGCCCCCGGGGGCGTGGTCGTCGGGCGAATTGCCGCCGAGTGGGATCCGTCCGCCCTGCACCCACGGCTTGTACGGAGGCGGCCGGTGGCGCAGGTCGATGCGCGAGGCGCCCCGAGCGAGCGCCTCCGGCGTGTACTTGGTGCGCTCGTGGTAGCGCGCGGCCAGGGACGAGGCAGTCACAGGCGAGAGGCTACGCGGGCCGGTAACAGCGGGACCCGGTCCGGGGGTGCCGATGGCGCCCGTGACCTCGCGGTGACACAAGGTGCCGTGGCCGAGGCCGGGAGTCCCGTCCGCCAGGCCCTGCTCAAGGAACGCAGGCATCGGACCGATCCGGCCGGAACAACCCCTGGTCGGGACTTCGTGTCACGATCCGGGCCGCAGCGAGCCGCCTGGGAGGGCGACTCGTCAACGGTTCGAGTTTGGCCCGGATGCCTCGATCGGAGGCGGGGGGCCGGAGGAAGGCATCCATGCATCGTTTCGTGACGGGCCTCGCGGCCCTCGCGCTCTTGGCCGCTTTCGCTGCCCCGGCCCACGCCGACGGCAGCGCTCGCGACGTCCAGGCGGCGCTCGACAACTACCTGTCCGACAACGCCACGGACGTGACCCTCGTGGGCGGTCCGGGCAGCGCGGGCTACGACAACGGCTTCTGGATTCGCGGTGGCGACTTCCTGCTGCGCGCGAACGTGACGCTGCAGGCCCGCTACGAGG
>CAZPGF010000041.1:14376-22684 GCA_964586025.1 uncultured Planctomycetales bacterium | reverse complement strand
GGTGCACTTGCGCAAGGGGCGTTGGACGGCCGGGGCCGCGAACGAGGACGCCGGGGCGGTGAACGCCGCGGCGCGCGGCGCGCCACGACGTCCGGCGGGCACCCACCGTCCGTCGACGTTCTGGATCAGCACGTCCCCGACACGCACCGGCACATCGGATTGGAAGGGCTCGCCAGCGGCGGCCTGGGGTGCGCGCGTAGCCACGAGCCCCTCTCCGAACGATGCAGCGACCACGACGAGGGGCATGAGGCGACGGGACCGGGTGGTGGCCAAGACGTCCTCCCGAGGCGAATCCGGGTTGAAGCTCGGAGCGAGTCGCCAGCAGGCTACCGGCGGCGCCGGACAGCCCAACGAACCGAATCGCGACCCGACTCCAACCGGTGGATCGGCAACTCCGGGCCCTTTCCGCACAGGATCTCCCCAGGCGGCGAAATTGTGTCGCAATCGCGCCGGACAGCGCGCAGCATCGGCCAAACAGGGCCCACCGGGAGGCTTGTGTCTCGCGACGAACTGCCCCATTCCGCCGTTCGCCACCGCCGGCCTCGCCTCGGCGGCGCGTTCGCGTCGCGTCGCGGCCGGGGGGCGCTGGGGGCCGCGATCGTGCTCGCGGCGTTCCTCTTCTCCCATGCCGCTCGCGCCGACACGGCCCCTCCCCCCACTCCTCCGCCCGCGCCGCCCCTCCGCGTCCTGGAGGCGATCCCCCGTCTCGACGGCGCCCTGAACGAGTGGATCGGGCGGGAGCCAGACTTCCGCATCGATCGACGCGAGCAACTCCTGCCCTCGAGATCCGAGCGCTGGGGTGGCCCCGCCGATCTCTCGGCGCGGGGGTGGTGGGGAGTCACCGGCAACACCCTCTGGCTGGCGTTCGAGGTCCGTGACCAGCAGGTCTTCCACGACAGTGCGGCGCCCTGGTGGCACGGCGACTCGATCGAGCTGTTCATCGACCCCCATCGCCGCATCGGTGAGCCGGCCGATGCCGTGTACGGGCCCGACTGCCTCCAGCTGTTCCTGTTGCCGGCCCATCCCCACCTGCCGTGGGGCGTCGTGTGGCGCGGCACGACGACGCGGTTCGACGATGCGGCCCTGACCGGCCTCGCGGTCCGCTTCCAGCGTCCGGCGCCCGACCTCACCACGATCGAACTGCGCTGGAATCTTGCCGACCTCGGGATTCGCCCGGGGCCGCCCCGGGTGTTCGGCTTCGCGTTGGCGTTGAACGACGCCGACGACGGTCCTGGGCAACCCGGCACGTACATGTCGTGGAACGAGGCGTCGGAGTTGTATCGGGATCCGCGCCGATTCAGCGAGGCTCGTCTGCCCGCGCGTGAAGCCGAACTCGTCCCGTGGCCCGATGCACCGTCCGGGCCCTCGTGGTTCCTCCTGCTTCTGCTGGTCGGCGGCGTCGGCGCGCTCACCCTGCTGCTCGTCGGGCCCGGCTTGCGGCGCCTCGAGCGGGTGAGGACGCGCCATCTCGGGATCGCGCTCGCCGCCCTCGTCGTGCTGGGTCTGTCTCTCGACTGGATCGCGCGCGGCCGCGTCGATACCGCCAGGTCCGCACTCGGCGCCGATCTCGCGGTCGCCGCGCGAGAGGCGACGCCGATCGTCGTCGCCGCGCGTGCCGTCGGTGCGCTCACCGAGGCAACGAGCGAGGCCCAAGCCGCCTCGCTCGCCGCGCTGTTGCAGGGCGAGCCGATCGCCGCGACGGTGGGCGTCGACGCCGTCGCGTACGTGCCGTTGCGGGCCGATGGGCGGATCGCACCGCCACCGTCCGAGGGGTACGACATCGCGCTGGACGCTCCCCTCGACCTGCCGCTGCCGACTCCCCTGGCATCGGCATCCCTCGGGTTCGAGGTGCACCTCGCGATGCCGCGACGGGACGCTGCGACGATCGGTTCCCTCCTTCTCGAAGGTTCGCGCGGCGCCGTGGCGCAGGTCGATCTCGTCGCGCCGGGGGGGCCCGCGGGCGTCGCGCGGATCGATGTTGCCCTTCGCGCCGCGCCGTCCGGTGGGTGGACGCACCTCCGTTTCACGCCAACGTCGACGGCGGCGCGCGCCCGCCTGCGACGCCTGTTCGCCGCCGACGACGCGGGGGTCGCGCTGCCGCAGCGTCTCCCGAGCCGCACCAACGACGGCGTGCCGGTCCTCGCCCATCCGCGCCAGGACGCGCCGAACGTCCTGATCGGTCCCGGGGGACGACTGGACCTCGCGCTACCCGTGCTGCTCGGCGGAGCGGATCGGTTGTGGTTCGTCTTCGGGCCGGACGACGGCCAGCCGGTCGTACCGGGCGGCGTCGCGCGGGTGACGATCCGGTACGCGAACGGCGAGCCCGACGTCACGGACCTGATGGACACGGTCCACTTCGGACCGACGCGCTACGCCGAAGGGATTCCGCGTCCGCTCGGTCGGATGAGTCGCGTCGCCTTCTCGTGGCCCGGGGCGGACGGATTCCGGCAAGAGCGCGATGCCGTGCCGCTGCGCCTCGATCCGTCGCGACGACCCGAGCGCGTGACGATCGAGAACAATCGCGGACCGAAAACCCTGACGCTGCTGGCCGCATCGCTCGTGCGCACGCGCACATCCGACGACGGTGCGCTGGTGCGCGTCGTGCTCGACGAGGACGCGGCGGCGGATCGCGCGCTGCTCGCGCACGTGCCCTCGCCCCTTGCGGACCGCCTGCCGCGGACCTCGCGACCCGGCGAGGACGACGCGCTGCGGGTCGAACGCGAGACCCAGGTCGGCCCGCCCGAAGCGACGATTCCCCTGCGCTTGGAGGCGCGACTGGACGCGGACGCCGCGGTGGGCGTCAGGCGCCTCTCGATCGCACGCTTCGCGGCACTCGGCCTCGGTGTGTTTCTCGCGGTCCTGCTCGCGGCGCGCTGGGCGCGGCGACTTCCCCGTCTCGGCGCGCGACTCACGGTTGGTGTGCTCGTCGCGGCGCTGGTGCCGCTGCTCGTGACGCTGTTCCTGCTCGAATCGAAGCAGCGCCGCCGCCTCGAGACGGACGCCCAGCGCGAACTCGACGACCTCGCACGCGGCGTCGATGCGCACCTCGCGTCGCTCGTCCGCGAGACGGACGAACTCGCGCGGCGACTCGCCAGCCACCTGCACGGCCTCGCCGACGACACGCCCGCAGAGCAGATGCCCGCGGCGATCCGCTCGGTCGTTCCCCCCGGCATCGACGGCGCGGTCCTGTTCGGAACCCGGCGGGCGCCAGCGCTTCTCGCGACGATCGGTGACATCCCGTTCGCCGCGCGCCGCGTGCTGGAGGAGGCCGATCGCGTGCCGCGCCTGACGGCGTCTCCCTGGGACGGGCCGCTGGTCCTCGCGCGCCGCCATGCCGGGCGCAACGACGCCACCGAGGTCGTCGTCGCGCGACGGGTCGGACGACGCGAACTCGTCGAGGCGTTCGAGTTGCGGCGGCCCGACGCGAGCGTGGCGCTCGTCAACGATCGCGGAGACCCGCTCGCGCTCGGCGGCGAACTGGGCGCGTTCGCCGCCGATCGATTCCGACAGGCACGTGACGTTGGGTCGGCGCCGACCTCGGGCCGACACGGCGACGCCCTGCTCGCCGCCGTTCCGGTCGAAAGCGCGCGGCGCGACGAGGGCCCCCTGTGGGTCGTCGCCGCGTCCTCGGCCGCGGCCCTCGACGCCGCGATCGCCGACGAGCAAGTCCCGTTGCTCTGGCTCGGACTGCTCGGGTTCGCGCTGGTCGCATGCAGCGCGGTCCTCGTCGCACGGCAGGTCGCTTCCCCCATCGCCTCGCTGGCCGAGGCGAGCGAAGCGATGCGTCGGGGCGAGTTCGGCGTTCCGTTGCCGCCCGCGGGAGGCGACGAGGTCGGACGACTTTCGCGTGCGTTCGAGCAGATGCGGATCGATCTGAGCGAGCGCATGGACGACCTCGCGGCGTTGCGTCGCGCGCAGGATCAACTGACCGAGCATCTCGACCACGACGTCTGCGTCGAGCGCGTGCTCTCGTTGCTGCACGAGACGACCGGCGCCGACGTCACCTGCCTCGTCGAGGCCGGTTCCGGCGCGGCCACACTCGCGCTGCTCGGGCGACGCCGGCGTGCGGAGCGCGGGGACGAGTCCGATCCCGGCGACGGACGAAGGGTTCCGATCGACGATGCGGTCCTTCGCGCGCTGCCCGCGGGAACGGACGGACTCGCCGACCTGCCCCCGGCAACGGTGGCCGAGGCGCTCGCCGCGCTCGCCGCGGGCACGGTGCGCTGGCGGTCGCAGGCCCTGTCGAGCGGCGGACGCGTCGAGGCGTGGGCCCTGTTCGGGTGGAAGGATGCGGCCGCGACGCCGCCGCGCGCGGCACGACGACGCCTTCCGGCGCTCGGCTCCATGGCCGCCGCCACGCTGCACCGCGCCCATCTCTACCGCGTCGCGCTGCTCGATGAGGTCACGCGCGTGCCGGGCGCGACGGCGTTCGAGGCACGGCTGCGTCGTGACATCGGCGAGTTCGCACGAGGCGGACAGGAGATCTCGCTCGTACGGATCGGCCTCGATCACGCGGAACGCCGGCAGCGCGAGCACGGCGTCGAGGCCTCGCGCCGCCTCCTGCAAGCGGTCGCGTCCGCGCTCGTCGCGGAGATCGGCGACGTGCGCCGCGTCGGGCGCATCGGACCGACCGAGTTCGGACTGCGGGTCGCCGGACGCTCCCCCGGGGCCCTCCGCACCCTGGCGGAGCGCGTGCGCGAGCGGATCGCGAAGCTGCAGGTGCCCGCCCCGGACGGTTCGGCGCTGACGACGACCGCGTCGATCGGTCTTGCGACCTGCCCGGCCGACGCGCGAAGCGCCGAGTTCCTGCTCGCCGCCGCCGCGACCGCCATGGCCGTCGCCGTACGCGACGGGGGCGACGGGGTCGTCGAAGCGGGCGACGAAGCGCAAGGTGCCGTGGACGTTCCGCCGTTCGAAGAGGGCGCCGTCTTCCGCAGCGTCGCCATGGTCGCGGTGGTCGAAGCAGCCCGCCGCGCGGCACGCAGCGACTCGTCCGTGCTGATCACCGGCGAGACCGGCACGGGCAAGGAGGTCCTTGCGTCGCTCGTGCATCGTCACAGCGCTCGCAGCACGCGGCCGCTCGTCAGCGTGAACTGCGCCGCCTTCCCCGACACGCTCCTCGAGAGCGAACTGTTCGGTCACGAGCGCGGCGCGTTCACCGGCGCGGACCGACGTCGCGAGGGGCGCTTCGAAGTCGCCGACGGCGGCACCCTGTTCCTCGACGAGATCGGCGAGATGAGCGCCGGCGCCCAGGCCAAGCTGCTGCGGGTTCTTCAGGAACGATCGATCACGCGACTCGGCGGATCGCGCCCCATCCCGGTGGACGTTCGGATCCTCGCCGCGACGAACCGCGACCTCGAACGCAGCGTCGAGTCGGGACGTTTCCGCGAGGATCTCTACTATCGCCTGAACGTGATCCGCCTGGTCGTGCCCCCGCTGCGAGAGAGGCGTGAGGAGATTCCGCTGCTCGTGGACTTCTTCCTCGCGGAGATGCGGCGGCGGAACGGGCGCGGGCCGGCACGCCTGGCGCCCGCGGCGATGGATCTCCTGTTCCGGCATCCGTGGCCGGGCAACGTTCGTGAGCTTCGCAACACGATCGAGCGCTGCGCGGTGATGTGCGACGCCGAGGAGGTCGGACCGGAGCACGTCCATCTCGACCCGGGCAGCGGGGACGCGCGCGGCGGACTCGTCCCGCGGCGTGCCCCGGCCGACCACCTGCATCCCCGCCAGCAGGCCCTGCTCGCATTCCTCGCGCGCCACGGCCGCTGCACGAGCCGCGAGTACTGCGAACTCACCGGAACCAGCGCACGAACCGCGTTGCGCGACCTCGCCGATCTCATCGATCGTGGGCACCTGGTTCGCGAGGGCAAGAGGCGGGGTGCCGTCTATCGGCTCGCGTAAGGGGTCCCCCGTCACGGACGGGGAGACCCACCCCGTATCGAGACCCGCCGCGCACCCCCGCTCGCGCCACACGGATCGGCGGCTAGCCTCTCCCGCATGGCGCGAACGGCTTGGGACCGGCGACCTCTGCTGCTCGGGATGGTGCACCTACCTCCGTTGCCGGGTAGCCCGCGGTATCGACCGGGACGCAGCGGCGGCGCCGGTCGCTGGGTGGACGCCGCGGTGCGTGATGCGACGCGCCTCGCGGAGGCGGGCTTCGACGGCGTGGTCGTCGAGAATCTCGGCGACGCCCCGTACTTCGGGGACGACGTTCCCGACGTCACCGTGGCCTCGCTCGCCGTGGCGGCGTACGAGGTTCGCCGCGCACTTCCCCGCGGTGCCCTCCTCGGCGTGAACGTGCTGCGCAACGACGCCCTCGCGGCGTTGGCGATCGCCGCGGTCGCCGACGCCGACCTGATCCGCGTGAACGTCCTGACCGGTGCGATGGTGACGGATCAGGGCCTGCTGCAAGGTCGCGCCGCGGAAGTCGTGCGGGAGCGACGAACGCTTGCGCCCCAGGCGAGGATCCTCGCCGATGTCCGCGTGAAGCACGCCGTACCGCTGGCGGAACGCCCGCTCGCCGACGAGGTCGCCGACCTCGTCGAACGCGGTGGCGCCGATGCGCTCGTCGTCAGCGGACCTCGCACCGGCGAACCGGTGGACATCGAACGACTGCGCGCGGTCGCCGCCGCCGCATCGGGTCGCCCCGTGCTGATCGGTTCCGGGGCGACCGCGGCGACGGTTCGCGACCTCCTCGTCCACGCCGACGGCGTCATCGTCGGCACCGCGTTGAAGCGGCGCCACCACCTCGATCCGGAGCGCGTCGCCGCGTTCGTCGCGGCGGCGCGTCCGTGAAACCGTGCGTTACCGATTGCCGGGCATCTCGGCGAGGGCGGGCGCGATCTCGGCGGGCTCCGAACGCAGCCGCGAGAGGTTGTGCCCCGACTCGACGAGGTAGACGAACGGGCGTCCCTCCACACGGACGTACCACGCGTCCTTGTCGGCGGCGCGCGCCCCGACGACGAGGCGGTGCGCGGTGACCTTGTCGCCGACGAGCTCGTGGAACACCGCGACGAGGTCCGGTTTGTCGAATCCGAACGTCGCCTCACCCGCGGACGACTCGGCCGCGACGACGTCCGCCACGACGAGTCCCGTGAACGCGCGGCCGATCTCCTCGATCGCGAGCCGGTCCGCCTCCGCCGGTGAGGGCTCGATCAGCGACCACAACCGTTCCGGCGCATCGGCGTCGATCGGCGGCGATGCCACGCCGAGCCCCTCGGCCGTGATGCCGTGCTTCACCGCGACGACACGCTTTCCGCCGGACGCGGTGCGGTCCAGATCCAGGCGAACGAGTGTCGCAGAACGCAACGTGCCCGGCCAAAGCTGCGTTTCGATCCACTCGGTCATTCTCGTCGGCGCGACACTGGGGCGCAGCCGCGCCACCCGAGCGATCCGCGCGCCCGCGCCCTCGCCAAGGCGCACGAGCAGATCGGAACGATCGGACCGCCCCAGGTCGAGACGGGCGAGCGTCCTACCCGCGCCATCCTTCAGCGTGACCGACTTCCAACCGGTGCTCGGCCGGTAGCGCTCGAACGTATCGGCCCGTGACGTCACGGTGCCGCGATCGCGTGCGTCGGCGATCGCGTCGAGCAGGCGCTCGGCAGCGTTCGGAAGGACGGGATGGTCGTAGCGATCGGGCAGCACCCACGACGTCAGGTCCCGACGCTGAACGCGCACTCGCTCCGGAGAGTCCGGCCGCTCGGGGTCGGTCGACTCGATGTCGATCTCGCGCACAGCGGACGGATCGAGATCCGGCAGCAGCTTCGGCAAGGCGTCGAGGGCGACGCCACGCGCGGGCTCTGGGCGGAGGATCAGCCACAGGCCGAGCAACACGGCGAGGCCACCGAGGATCAGGTTGCGCCGCTCGAGGACGCGGACAGGCGTGCGTTCCATCTCAGTCACTCCCCCGGACGATCCATACGACGATGCCTACGAGCAGCATCAGGACCGGCACGGCGAGGAGGTTCGCCCACTCGATCGCCTTGCGATCCGACGGCTCGACTTTCGTGAGGACCCGCGGCTTGTCGGCGCGCGCACGAAGCGCGAGCAGGTCGTCGCTGCCGGACATCCAGTCGGCCGCGTTCAGGACGACGCTGTAGCCTCCCTTCACGCCGCCGTTCAGTTGGGACAGGATGTGGATGACGTACTGCTGGTTGCGCGCGGGAACCCAGAAGTCGCGCACCAGGTCGGCGTCGCCGACGACGACCAGGCGAACGTGGCCCTCGTCGACGTGATCCACGCGGTTCTCGGCGACGGGTTCGTCCGCGGGCGGAGCGGGCTCGTCCGCGGGCGGAGCGGGCTCGTCCGC
>CAZPGF010000041.1:0-14276 GCA_964586025.1 uncultured Planctomycetales bacterium | reverse complement strand
TCGTCCGCGGGCGGAGCGGGCTCGTCCGCGGGCGGAGCGGGCTCGTCCGCGGGCGGAGCGGGTTCGTCCGCGGGCGGAGCGGGTTCGTCCGCGGGCGGAGCGGGTTCGTCGTCCTCCGGCGCGTTCGGTCCGTGCTTCCCGTCATCGTCCCTCGGGGGCGCGGGCTCATCCGGTGCATCCGGTGCATCGGGTGCATCCGGTGCATCGGGTGCATCGGGTGCATCGGGTGCGTCCGGTCCGCCCGGTCCGTCCGGCGCGTCCGAATCCTCGGGCATCTCCGGCGCCTCGGGGATCCCGGGAGTTCCCGGCATGTCCCCACCGGGATCGATCGGTGCGGCGAACGGGTCCTCCGCCTCCCCGTCGGACTCGCCGACGTCGCCCTCGTCCGCCGGCGGCCTCGGAAGCGGCTTGTCCTTCCACATCGAAACGACCGGACCCTCGAGGAGGAATGCGAGCGTCTCGACACCCAGGGACTTGCCGAAGGGCGAATCCACCCGATCCATCAGGCCGAGCGTGTCGGGCCGACGGTAGGCCGCCGACGACGAGGTCAGGAGCGGCGTGACCGTGCGCCCCGTCTCCCGTTGCCTCTCTTCGTCGATGCGGAACGGCGCGGGCCAGCGCAGCGCGACGCGCGGCAGCGATGCCGCCAACACGTTCGTGCTCTCCTCGGGCGGGAAGGCGAACACCCAGGGTGGGTACGCGACGACCGCCCCCGAAGCGACGAATCGACCCGGACGTTCGAAGTCCTCGACGATCCCACCGGGGAGGTCGATGCCCACATGGCCGAACCAGTCCTTCAGACCGCTGTCGCGGTAGCCCTGCTGACCTTGCGCGACTTCGACATCGACCGGATCGAGCAGCACGATGCCGCGTCCGCCGCGAAGGAGGAACTGTTCGAAGTGGTAGGACTCATCCTCCGCGAGGTTCTTCGGCGCCGCGAGGACCACGACCTGGATGTCGTCCGGGACCGGCGAGGAGAGCGTGACGCCGGTCCGCACCCCCTCTCCGAAACTCGCCCGCAGCGCATCGCCCAGGGTCGCGAAGTCGGCCGCCCCCTCGAGCGTGGTGACGAGCGCGATCACGGGCGGAGTGACGCGCAGACGCGCCTGGATGTCCGCGACGATCCGGTACTCCAGCTGGTCACGCAGTTCGGACAGCGGCGTGAGGACGGTGGACTCGCCCTCCCCCATCGCCAGGACGAGCGCCATGAAGCCCCGGCTCTGTCGGTACTCGTCACCCTCGATCGCGCCGAACGGGAACTCGGGGACGTTCGCCTCCTCGGCGAGGGCCCGCCCGGCCTCGTTGGACACGTCCACCCACGTCACCTGGAATCGTCCGCTCGCCGCGTCGGCCATCTCATCGAGCAGCGCCTCGACGTAGCGTCGCGTGTCCTCGAACGCGGTCGGGACGCCGTGCCAGAACACCTGCACCCGAACCGGGTCCTGAACCTGCGCGAGCACACGGCGACTTCCGTCGGAGAGCGTGAAACGCTTCTCCTCCGTCAGGTCGACCCGCAGGTGCGTACGTGCGGCGGCGACATTGACGAGGACGAGCACGACGAGCAGGAGGAGCCCGCTCAACAGGCTCAACGAACGAACCTGGACCGATTGCGCGCGTTCCATGACTAGCGATACCTCCTGTTCTCGATCGAGCGCACGTTCAGGTACAGGAAGAAGACGATCGAACTGGCGAAGTAGAGCAGGTCGCGGACGTCCACGACCCCGCGACCCATCGCGCGGTAGTGCGAGGTCAGCGAGACGGCATCCAAGACGCGTCCCTGCGATCCGCCGAGATCCGCCGCGATGGCCTGCATCAGGATGAACAGGCCGCCGATGATCAGCGACACGATGCATGCGACGAGTTGGTGGTTGGTGAACGACGAGATCCACGTGGCGATCGCCAGCAGCGCGCCGGCCAGGAGGAAGGCGCCGAGGTAGCCGCCGATCACCGGACCCGCGTCGAGGTCGCCGAGTTGTCCGACCGTGATCGGAAGGCCGAGCGTCGAGAGGAGGCAGAGGCCGACGACGCACCACGCGGCGAGGTATTTGCCGATCACCAGTGCGGTCGACGAGATCGGCTCGGTCATGAGCGTCTCGATCGTTCCACCGCGGCGCTCCTCGCTCCAGGCGCGCATCCCGATCAGCGGGACGAGCACGACGAGCAGCAGTTCGAGTTCGTGGAAGAAGGCCCCCTCGAGCGTGGCGGCGTTCTGCAGCCAGAACCGCCGGTCGAAAAAGAAGCGCCACGCGGCGAACGCCGAGAAGAGCGCCATCACGACGTAGGGAATCGGGCTGACGAAGAACGCCCGCATCTCCTTGCGGAAGACCGTTCCGACACCGCTCATTCGACCACCTCCTCGGCGCTCGACGCGGCGGTCGCGGCGACCGCGGCGGCGCCCGGCGTCGTGAGCCGGCGGAAGACGTCGTCGAGGGAGTGCACGACCGGGGCAAGCCCCCACCCGTTCGCACCGGCGCGCTCGAGCGCGGCGCCGAGCGCGCGCAGGCGCGCGTCGTCGGGAACGCCGTCGAGGCGCGCGACGAGGCGGGGCGGCGTCGCGGACGTGATCCAGTCGACGGAGACGACCCCGTCGAGCGCTTGCCACGCCGCTCGTGCCGCCGACGGATCGCCGCTGACGATCCGCACCTCCACTTGGGCGGGGAGCGCCGCCGCGGCGCGCAGTTCCGACTCGTTGCCGGACGCGACGACCCGCCCGTTGGCGACGATCACCGCGCGGTCGCACGTCGCCGGGACCTCCGGCAGGATGTGCGTCGAAAAGATCACCGCACACCGCTCTCGAAGGCTGCGGATGGACTGCCGCATCTCCGCCTGCTGGTTCGGGTCCAGCCCCGAGGACGGTTCGTCGAGGATCAGGATCGGCGGCTTGTGCAGCAGCGCCTTGGCGAGCCCGACGCGCTGGCGGTACCCGCGCGAGAACGTCACGATCCGGCGGCGCTCGAGGCCGGTGAGGCCGGCGGCGTCGAGGGCGTCCCCGATCGCACGGTCCCGATCGGCGCCGCGCAGGCCGCGAACCCCGGCGGCGAAGCGAAGCAGTTCGATCAGGCGCAACTCCAAGTAGAGCGGATTGCCCTCCGGCAGGTAGCCGATGTGCCGTTGCGCGGCGAGTGGATCGGCAATCACCTCGCGCCCCATCACCTTCGCCGATCCCGACGTCGGCGCGATGTAGCCAGTGATCACGCGCATTGCGGTCGACTTGCCCGCACCGTTCGGCCCCAGCAGGCCCACGATCTCCCCGCGGGCCACGTCGAAGTCAATGCCCCTCAACGCCTGGATGTCGCCGTACGACTTCCGGAGTTCCCGGACCTCGATCATGTTGATTCCTCCGATACCGCGCCTGCCGATGGGACAGGCGTCCGGACGCCTTCTCGCCCGGTTCCCGCGTTGGGCGTCTAGACCTCCTCGTGACTGAATGCTTCGTGCCCGGCGCCGGCGTCGGCGTCGGCGTCGGCGTCGACTTCGTCGAAGTCGCCGTCCTCTCCCTCGTCCGCCTCGGCGTCGCCTTCCTCCTCGGCCAGCCGCGCGAGGATCTCCCGCACGGCGCCGTTCTCACGATCGAGTCGGCAGGCCGTGACCGGATCGAGACGCGCCTGCAGATTCTCGACCGTGTAGAGCTCGATGATCCCTTGGTCGACCGCCTCGTTGATCAGGTCGCGCTTCAGTCGCGGGTCGGCGAGCGCGCAGTTGTGCGGAGCGAGCACCTTGTTGACGAGGTAGCGCACACCGACGAACGGCAGCCGTTCTTCGAGTTCGTCGATCAGGCGGACGAATCCCGTCCAGTCGTATCCGGTGAAGTCCGGCTCGGGCCCGGGCCCGGCGTCGAACAGGCGGATCGGGCGACGCTCGTCACGCTCGCGCCGGTTGCGACCACCGCGCTCGGCCGGGCCTGCGGCGGTTCGCGCCGCACGCGCGGGACGCAGACGGACGGGTTCGAGGACCGCGCCCGCGAGCACGTCCGACAGCGGGACGCTCAGGTCCGCCTCGGCACCGAGTTCGCCGCCCTCTCCCCCGGGGGCCACGACGATCACCTGCGCGCCGACGCGCCGCAGCGCGCGAACGAGCGGAACCATGGTGGGATCGTCGGATACGAGGACGAACGCATCCGCGCGGTCTCCTTCGTCGTGAGCAAGTTCGACCGCGTCCACCGCGAGCCGGATGTGGCTGCGATCTTCGTCGTCCGCCGTCGCGGGCACGGTGATGGGCTCGAAGCGACTGCCGAGGAGGACGCGCGGGCCGTCGGGATCCCGAGTCCAGTCCGCGTAGGCACGGATCGCGCCGAGGCGACCGGCGCCCGCGGCGAAGCGAACGAGGGCTGACGGACACGACGAGAAGGGGGTGTGCTCTCCCGCGTCGGCGAGCGCCAGCCGAACATTGGCGACGTCGACGAGCAGGGCCACGAGCGCGGGGGCGTCCGACATGAGGAGCCGATCTCCGGGAGTTCGAGGGTAGGGGATAACGAAGGGCCGACACGCGCGGACGCAGAGGGGTGCGCGAACCCCGACGACGACAGCGCGCCAAAGGCCCGACTGGAATGGCGACCAACGCGCCAGCCTGCGAGCCGGGGGCAACTTGTACGGACGCCCACGGACAACCCGAAGGAATGCCGCACCCGATCCGGAGGTTCGCGTAGAAGGACCGCATGGTGCCGCACGCGCTGCCGTCCGCCGTCGCCGATCCCGCCCCCGGCGTGGCGTTGGTCACGGGTGCGTCGCGCCGCATCGGCCGCCATCTCGCGGAGCGCCTCGCGGCCTGCGGGCACCCGATCGCGGTCCACGGACGCTCCGATCGCGCGGGCACCGAACAGACGGTCGCCGCGATCCGCGCCGCGGGCGGCGTCGCCGAGCCCTTCTTCGCCGACCTCGCGTCGGTCGCCGCCTGCGCGCGGCTCGTCCGGGAGGTCACCACCCGCCTTGCACCGATCGCCGTCCTCGTGAACAACGCCTCGTCGTTCGACAGCGCCGACCTGGACGCGATGACCGTCGCCGATCTCGATCGTCACTTCGCGGTGCCGGCGCGAGCCGCGTACGCCCTCTCGCTGCACGTCGGACGGTCGTTCCGCGACCGGCGCCGTGCCGACGGCCGTCACCAAGGCCTGATCTTGAACGTCGCGTGCACGTCCGCCGAGCGACCGTGGTCACGGTACGTCGCGTACAGCGCCGGCAAGGCGGCCCTCGTGAACCTGACGCGCGGGTTCGCGCGGCTTCTCGGACCGGCGGCGCGGGTCAACGCCATCGCCCCCGGCCCGATCCTGCCGCCCGCGGGGGGTGTGCCGGGGCAGGCGGAACGAGCGATCGCGCACACTCTCCTCGGTCGCGCCGGCACGGTCGAGGAGATCGGGGACGCGGCGCTCTTCCTGCTGCGCGCCCGCTATCTGACGGGTGTCGTCCTCGCGGTGGACGGCGGACGATCATTGGTCACACCGGAATGACGATTCGTACTCAAGGCGACGGCCCCCGCGACCCGATGCATGGTTGTGGTCCCGGGCCCGAGAACCGTGCCGCAATGAACACCCCCCCCTCCCGATCGTCGATCGCCTTGCCCCCCGCACCGGAGGCGTTCGAAGAGATGCCCCGAACCGTCGCATCGCCGCCGCCGGCGCCCGTGATCTCCGGACCCTGGCTCCAACGCGACGCGATCGGGGTGCAGGAGAAGGCGGCCTTCCCGGATCGGCCGTTCCTCGTCCGTCATCGACTCGTCGGGCATCCGTTGCTGACGCTCGAAGGGATCCTCGCCCTGGTGGATCGCGTGCCCGCGCGGCACGTCGACTGGCACCCCGCCGATGTCCCGCTCGACTTGGAGGGCCGCCCACCGAAGCCGCCCGCCGATCCCCGTGACCTGATTCGACAGATCGAGGTGTCCCGTTCGTGGTTGGGTGTGGACAAGGCGCACGTCGATCCGGAGATTCGCACGCTCTCGCGCGAGTTCGTGGCCGAGGTCGGCGAGGCGTTCGCGGGACGCCTGCGCGACGTCCACGACATCGAGGCCTACCTCTTCGTCTCGTCGCCTGGCGCGCGCAAGCCGATCCACGTCGATCCCGAACACAACTTCCTGCTTCAGATCCGCGGGACCAAAACGATCCACCTGTGGGACGGCAACGATCGCGAGATCGTTCCGGAGACGTTGCTCGAGTCGTTCGCCACGACGGACGACTGGGCTGGACTCCCGGTGCGTCGCGGCGACCGGCCCCCGACGTTCTCGTTCCATCTCGAACCGGGCGTCGGCCTCTACTTCCCGGTCCTGTGGCCGCACGCCGTCGAGAACGGCTCCGACGAGGCCTCGGTCAGTGTGTCGTTCACGTTCCGCAGTGGCCCGTCACGGCGGCGGGAAACGTTGCGCCAGATGAACGCGAAGTTGCGTCGATTGGGAATCTCGCCGCGGCCCCCCGACATCAGCCGCTGGTCGGACTCGCTGAAACTCGGCGTCATGGGACTCGGTCGGGGCGCCAAGAACCTGTTCCGATCGAGGCCCTGAACGGGCGCCCGGATCCGTGCACGATCCCGTCCGTGGGATTCGACGTGTCCGAACGGTCACCGCGGAGAATCGTGCTTCAGGTCACGGCTCCGAACGGTCGATGAGCGCGACGGCCGCCCCCCCCGGCCCGCGGTCCGAGTCCCACCACCGGAGCGTTTCGATGTCCCAAGGGCACCCGCGCGGCCTGCTGACGTCCGCGCCCGACCTGCCCTTCCGTCGCCGGGGGAGCGACGCAGGGGCCCCGCACGTCCGACGCGTCCACTCGGATCGATGTCCTCACCACCCGTGGGGCCGCTCACGCAGCCCGAGGAATCGCCTCCATGACCGCCAACCCCCGCGTCCTCGTGATCGAGGACGATCCCGCCGTCGCGGGCCTGCTCGCCCGCCTGATCCAGTCGCAGCCGTATGAGTGCGTCGTCACCTGCAGCGCGGAAGACGCGCTGGGCGCGCTGGAAGAACAGCCGATCGACGTCGTCGTTTGCGACGAGGTGATGCCCGACGTGCGAGGAACGGACCTCCTCGCGTTCGCGCGGCAGCGCTGGCCTCACCTGCGCTCGATTCTCCTGACCGGCCATGTGTCCGTCGATGTCGCGTTGCGAGCCGTCAACAACGCCCAGGTGTCGCGGCTTCTGACCAAGCCGTGCTCCGCCGACACGCTTCTGGAGGCGCTCGAGGGCGTCGTCACCGGGGGGCCGGATCCGCGCCACTCGTCGTGGACGCCGCCACCGCGCCGGGTCCGTACGGCACCGAAGCTCGGCGACGAAGACGAATTCGCCTCGCTCCAGAGCCATCTTCAGTCGCTCGCCGGATGACCAGCGCCCTCGCGGGCCGGGTCCTACTCGAAGTCGGTGTGGATGCGGGCCATGTCGTCCTCGCCGAGGTCGAGGTCGGCCATGAGGTTCAGGACCACGTGATCCATCGTCACGAGCAGCGCCTGCTCGAACAGCGAGCCGAGGGGCAGGCGCGGCGTACCGCGACGTGACGCCCCGAGGCGGTCGTCGATCGCGAGCACGACATCGGCGCGACGTGCGACGGGTGCGGAGGGCTGTGCGGTGACGACGGCCACCCGGGCACTCGCATGGCGAGCGATGTCGATGTAGTGCCCGAGGACCTTCGAGCGACCCGTGCGGGTGCAGATCACGAGCAGGTCCATTTCCCCGATCGCCGGTGTGATCACGTCGCCGACGTGGTAGACGGTTCGCCCGAGATGCATCAGTCGCATCGCGAAGCCGCGCGCCATCAGTCCGGTCCTTCCGAGGCCCGTGACGAAGATCCGGCGCGCGGCGAGCAGTTCGCGCTGGAACGCCGAGACCTCGCGCGCCTTGACGCGCTTCACGATGCGCGCGAGGTCGGCGATCGAATCGATGGGACGACGGCGCGTCACGAGGTGCTCGCGGCAGTCACCGTATCGCCGTGACGCAGCCCGTCGCCGTCGAAGACCAGCGTCGACAGCGGGAAGAGGCAACCGTCCAGGCAGCACAGTCGCCAGCCGACACGCCCGTCGGGACGGACTTGGAGCAACGGGCAGCCGTTGCAGACGCCGAAGCCGCAGCCCATGAACTCCTCGGTCGCTGCCTCGGCCTCGATGCTGTGGGGACGCAACTGGTCGCGGAGCGCGCGAAACATCGGGCGCGGACCGCACGTGAACACGTAGTCGCCGGACTCGAGGCGACCGGTCTCGAGCAGGTGCTGCACATACCCCGTGACCAACATCCGTTTGCCGACCGATCCGTCGTCCGTGCAGACAAGCACGCGACATCCGTGCGGGGCGAGGTCCTCGACCGGAACGCAGTGATCGGCGTCCCGCGCCCCGTAGCAGATCGTGATGTCGCGCACGCCGCGGCCCTGCAGCGTCTCGGCGACGAGCTTGATCGGACCGGCGCCGATGCCGCCGGCGACCAGGACGGCGCGTCTCACACCGGGGGGTACGGTGATCGTGTTGCCGAGCGGGCCGACGTAGGGGATGCGATGGCCCGGACGCATCTGGGAAAGCGCGGTCGTGCCCGGACCGACCACGTCGTAGAGCACGCAGAACCCGGTCGCCGCGCCCCCGTGCCGGACCACCTTGTGGACGGACATCGGCCGGCGCAGTAGCGGCACGATGGACGAGGAGGTCTGCAGGTTGACGAACTGCCCGGCCTGGATCCTGGGCGCGACCTCGGGAGCGTGGATCTTCATGATCCAGGTGAACGGCGCGACGCGACGGTTCTCCAGGATCTCGCCGACGGTGGAAACCGGCGGGTCGAGGGGTGCCGCGGCGGACGGACCAGGGGGCTCGCGCATGACCGGGGAGCGTACCCGCACGGCGTTCCGACTCGTCGGTCGGAGCGGATCGTCGCCGCCGCGGTGTGGTGGAATGCGTGCGTGGAGCAGCACCCTTCAAGGATGGCAGCCGGGTTCGTGATCTGGCGCACGGTCGCCGGCACGTCGCGAGTCGAATACTTGCTCCTCACCAACGCCGAGCGCGGCGAGGTCGGCTTCGCCAAGGGCCATGCCGAGGAGGGCGAGGATCCCGTGACCACCGCACGGCGGGAGACCGCCGAAGAAACGGGGCTGACCGACCTCGACGTCGCGCCGAACTTCCGTCGCGAACTCGTCTACCCCGCCGAGCGCGGCGGCGTGGCGTACCGGAAAACGGTGGTTTACGGGCTGGCCCGGTGGCGGCGGGGCACCGTCGCGATCTCCCCGGAGCACTCCGACGCGCGGTGGTTGCCCTACTCCGATGCGTCGGCGGCGCTGCCGTTTGCGACCTTGCGCGGCGTGCTGCGGCAAGGCGCGCTGTGGATCCGCGATCGCGACCTGCTCGTCGCGGAGCCGGCGTCCGAGGCAGAAGCCCTCGCGCACCTGCGCGCCCAGTCGCATGCGATGCCGGCGCTGGAGGCCCACCTCCGCGGCGGCGCGCGCATCGCGCGTCGGTTCGCCGACGCCCTCCGGGCGGTCGGCGTCGAGGTCGAGCCCGAAGCCGCCGCGGTCGCCACGCTCCTGCATGACGTCGGCCGCGCACGCGGCGTCCATCTCGATCATCCGCGGGCCGGACTCGCGCACTTGCGCGAGACGCGATTCGCTCCCTATGCGGCGGCGTGTTGGACCCACTTCACGAAGGGTGCGCCACCGGAGGTCCTCGCGCGCGCCGGCGTTCCCGAAGAGACCCTGACCGACGTCGCCTCGTGGATCGATCCGTACGGGCTCTCGTGGGAGGAGCGCTGCGCCGCCGTCGCGGACAGTTGCATGGCGGGCGATCGCGTGGTCCGTCCCGACGAACGGTTCGCCGACCTCCGGCGTCGCTACCCGGAGCCGCCGTCTCTCGCCGTGATCGACGTGCAGGAGACCTGGTTTCGTCGTCGCCTCGAGGAGATGCGCGCCGCCCTCGGCACCGATCCGCTCCGCATCGCCGGCGTCGCCTGATCCCGGCGGCGTCTCCGCGATCTTCCACCGGCCCGACACGGCGTGGGCTCGGCGCCGAAGTTCCCCCGACGAGTTGTCGCGCGCTACATGACGCGAACGACGGGCAGGCCGAGGACGTCGAAGCCGCGGCGCAGCACCGCCTCGGTCGCGTTGACGAGCTGCCAGCGCGCGGACCGAAGTGGCTCGGGGGCGCGAAGCACCGGACAGGCGGCGTAAAAGCGGCTGAAGAACTTCGTCGCGTCGAAGAGGAACGCTGCGAGGACCGCCGGCTCGCAACTCGCTTCCATCCGTGCGAGGACGTCGGGATAGGTCAACAGGTGCCCGAGCAGCGCCCGTTCGGTCTCGTGACCGAAACCAACGTCCGTCGAACCGCTCCGCGCCGCCACGCCGTCGGCAAGCGCGGGGATCGGCGCCTCGGCCTTGCGCTGCAACCCGGCGACGCGCGCCAGGGCATAGAGCAGATACGCACCGGTGTCGCCCTCGGGGTTCGTCCAGGCGTCCACGTCGAACACGACCCGGCGGTTGTTCGTGACGTGCAGCATTCCATACTTCAGGCACGCGACGACGACCCGCTCGACGGTGTCGTCCCACGTTGCGGCGTCCCACGCGGCGCGTTCCTCGCGGCCCTCTCCCTCCATTCGCTTGCGAATCGCGTCGCGAACGGTGTCCCAGAGCACGTGCAACGGGATCGCCGAGCCCTTCCGGCTGCTCATCTTGCCCGTCGGCAACATCACGAGCTCGTACGCGACGTGGCGGCAATCAACCGCTCGTTCGTACCCCATTCGCCGAAGCGTGGCGAACAACTGCTGAAAGTGGTGTCGCTGCTCCGAGCCTACGACGTAGAGGGACTTCTCCACACCGAAGTCTTCGAACTTGCGTCGCGCCAGCGCGAGATCCCAGGTCATGTAGAGGCTCGCCCCGTCTCCCTTGCGAACGAGATTGGCGCCGAGGCCTTCGGACTCGAGATCGCATATGATCGCGCCCCGGCTCTCGACGAACACGCCACGCTTCAGGTACTCGTCGACGAGCGCCTGTCCTTCGCGCTCGACCTCCGACTCGAAGAAGTCGTGATCGAACGTCACGCCGAGGCTGTCGTAGATCGCGCGGAACCCATCCAGGCACCAACGGCGCGTCTCCTCGTAGAGCGCTCGAATCGCCGGATCCCCTTCTTCCATGCCACGGAGCACGTCGCGAATCGCGCTCTTGGTCGCGGCGGCGACGACCGGGTCGGCCGCTTCGAGTTCGTCCACCCGCGCCGTGGCGCGCACGTAGCACGAGCCCAGCCACGCGATGCGATGGTCCGCGGGGGGCGACTCCTCGGGATGCGTCCGGATCCACCAAAGACACTTCGCGACGTCGATGCCGAAGTCACCGTAGTAGTTGGCGGCGACCACGTCGTGGCCCCGAGCGCGAAATGCGCGCACCAGCGCGTCGCCGAGCACCAGGTTGCGCAGGTGGCCGACATGAAACGGCTTGTGGGTGTTCGGTTGACTGAACTCGATCATCACCCGTGAAGGCCGTTCCGAGCGCGCCGCATGGTCGAACCGACCGTCGGCGAGGCACCGGCAGAGGTCGTCGAGCATCGCGCCGGCGTCCGCGTGGAAATTGACGAACGGTCCGGCGGCTTCGACGCGGGCGAGCGTGCCCGCGGGGCGAATCGCCGCGGCGAGGTCGGCGGCGATCGCGGGCGGCGCCTTCCGCAACGCCTTCGCCAGCGCGAAGCATGGGAACGCGAGATCGCCCATTTCCACCCGCGGCGGCGCTGCGAGAGCGGCGTCCAAGTCCCCTGCCGCCGACGCGTTCTCGCCCAGGGCGCCGCGGAGCGCTCGCAGCACGTCGTCGCGAAAGCCCATCAGCGGAGCGACTTGATGTACGCCTCGAGGGCGTTCAGGTCGTCGCTGCCGAGCGGCAGTTCGGACCCGCCGCTCTTCGTGGCGATCATCTGATTGATCTTCTGCTGCGCGCTGACGAACGCGCGCATCGGGCGGTCGTACTTGGGGTAGGCGTTGAGGCGATTCATCGTCAACTTGTTCGCACCGCTCGCGTGGCACGACTGGCACGACTTCGCCCCCTCCGCGAACGCCGTCGTGAACAGCGACTTGCCGCGCTCGAGCCGAGCCCTGGCGACGTCGTCGCCCTCCTTGGGTGCCCCGAGCGCAACGCCCCAACTGAGTCCGAGGGCGAGCGCCAGGATCGTGATGCCGCCGGCCGCAATGCCGCGTCGGCGACCGGCGTGGTGGCGCGGATGGTGGGTGGGCTGGGGGGCGCGACGGGTCGGCACGACGGACTCCTCGACCGGTTCAGGTCCGGGTGTAGGCGCCGGAGTATACGAAGGTGCTCCGGGCGGGACGCACCGGGGACGCGCGCAGGACCTCCGCCTCGATGCCCCCCCACGACCTTCCGGCTCTGATCCGCACGATCCGCGACTTCCCGAAGCCCGCGATCCGCTACCGTGACATCACCCCCTTGCTCGCAACTCCCGGCGCGCTCGGGCAGGTCATCGACGCCTGGGCGGCGTTCTACGCCGATGCCGGCGTCGAGCGCGTGCTCGCGATCGAGAGCCGTGGCTTCCTGTTCGGCGCACCGCTCGCCATTCGCCTGGGCGCCGGGCTCGTACTGCTGCGCAAAGCCGGAAAGTTGCCGGCTGAAACAATCGGCCACGAACACGATCTCGAGTACGGAACGAGCCGGCTGGAAATGCACGTCGACGGCGTCGTGGCTGGGCAGCGCGTGCTCCTCGTGGACGACGTCCTCGCGACGGGAGGCACGATGGAGGCCGCCTGGAAGCTCGCCAAGCAAGCCGGCGCCGAAGTCCTCGGCGCGGCGGTGCTGATCGAACTGACCGGACTCCCCGGGCGCCAGCGCCTCGCCGGACTTCCGATCCAGGCACTCATGGAACTCCCCGCGTGAGCCGCGCGCGTCCCCCCGTCGATCGCCCGGACGCCGAGCAGCCCCGCACGACGGGCCCTCGTGCGTTCCTGCGCGCGATGGTCCAGGCGTTCGGCGACGAGCACACCTACGACTTCGCGCGCAACCCGAGTCTCTGGGTCGGCTTCCTGACGGCGTTGCCCGCGCCGGTCATGGCGCTCTCGATGGCGATGCCGGTCTGGGCCAAGGTGATGATGGCGCTGACCCCGTTCGCCTGGGCCGTTTTGCTCGGGGCTGCAGGACGCGTGGGCCAGCGTGCGCAGGAGCGCGCCGCGGAAGTCGAGTCGCGCGCGTCCGACATCGAAGAACATCTCGCCGAGACCGAGGAGGCGCTGGGCGAGGCCGTTCTCGAACGCGACCAGCTCGAGGAACAGAACCGCG
The DNA here is from genome assembly GCA_964586025.1 of uncultured Planctomycetales bacterium. Taxonomy (GTDB): domain Bacteria; phylum Planctomycetota; class PLA2; order PLA2; family JAEUHO01; genus JACKGW01. Next base: position 1,076 of record CAZPGF010000041.1, on the reverse strand, counting down.
AGCACCAGAACGAGTTGAAACTCGCCGAGGCGGTCGCGCGCAGCATGTTGCCCGAGCCGATCCGCGATCGTCGCGCGACGATGGCGATGCGATCCGTACCCGCACGGATGATCGGCGGCGACTACCTCTTCGCGCATGAGGTGGACGGGCGCCAGTTGTACTTCGGTGTGGCGGATGTTTCCGGTCACGGCATCTCTGCGGCGCTGGTGGCGGCTCGCATCCACGGGTTGATCCGCCGATTCACCCTGACCAACACGCCGATTGAATCGATGCTGACCCAGTTGCACAAGGGCACGCTCGCGATCTGTCGCCACACCTACTTCTTCGTCACCTGTGCGCTGTTCCATCTGGACCTGGAGACGGGCGACCTCGAGTATGCGACGGCCGGCCATCCTGCGCAGCTGCTACTCCGCGCCGATGGCACCCTGGAGCCACTGCGAACGCGCAATCGCCTGCTCGGCATGGACGACGACGTGTTCGACAGCGGCGAGCCGACCCGTCGCACGCGCCTCGAAGCGGGCGATACGATCATCTGCTTCACGGACGGCGTTTTCGAGATCCTTCGCGACGGCCACGGCGATGTCCTCGGCGAACAGGGCCTGGCGGAGCGCTTGCAGGCCGTCGGTCCGCTCGATCCGTCGTTGTTGCTCGGCGAACTGCTTCAGGACCTCGCTGACTTCCAAGGCCGTACGCAGTTCGATGACGACTTGACCCTGATCGTGCTTCGCTACAACGGTCCCGCGTGACCGCGGGAGGGCAGCCCCTGCCGACGCTCGCTCTCAGCGACGCTCCCGAAAGCCTGACGACACGGAATGCGATCTGGCTCGAACCTCCCGACGCGGCGCTGGCAGTCGATCGACTGCGTCTGGCGGAGCGCGCGCTCGTGCGCATCATTCCCGGGCGCTCGATGTGGCATCTGCCGTTCGTCGATCCGCTGGCGGTGGTGCTGATCCGCGTCCAACGATCGTACGACCCGCACGGCGCTGGTCCTGAAGTGCGTCTGGCCCTCCCCACGTTTGCGCGTACCCCGTCCCCAGCCTGAGCGTTGACTGTCTGGCCTCCATGGAATCCTCCCT
>CAZPGF010000040.1:0-22860 GCA_964586025.1 uncultured Planctomycetales bacterium | reverse complement strand
CAGGGGCCCCACGGCTCCCCCAAGAGCGGACGACAACTATGCTGACGCCGGGGGCTGTCCGACGCTGTTGGTTGGGTTGCCAAGGTGATTGACACCTCGCTCACTACAGCGGCCCCAGGAGGGGCGACTCAGGCGGATGCTGCCCACCAGGAAACAAGCTGCTCAAAGGTCGTTTCCACAGACCCACCCTACTACGACAACATTGGCTACGCAGATCTCTCGGACTTCTTCTACGTTTGGCTTCGTCGTTCACTACGCGATGCCTTCCCCGACCTCTTCGCCACGCTCGCAGTGCCGAAGGCGGATGAACTGGTCGCGACGCCCTACCGGCACGGCTCCAAGGAGAAGGCCGAATCATTCTTCCTCGATGGCATGACCCGCGCCATGGGCCGCCTTGCCCAACAGGCGCATCCTGCGTTCCCGGTCAGTATCTACTACGCCTTCAAACAGTCCGAGACCGAGAGTGCCGCAGGCACGGCCAGCACGGGCTGGGAGACCTTCCTCGACGCAGTGATCCGCGCCGGCTTTGCGGTCAGCGGAACCTGGCCGATGCGGACTGAACTGGGCAACCGAATGATCGGATCCGGCACGAACGCCCTCGCATCCAGCATCGTCCTCGTCTGTCGGCCACGCGCCGCCGACGCGGCGAGCGCCACACGCCGCGAGTTCGTTGCGGCGCTCAAGGCCGAGTTGCCCCAGGCCCTTGCCCACCTCCAGCGCGGCAACATCGCGCCGGTGGACCTCGCCCAGGCAGCTATCGGTCCGGGTATGGCGGTCTTTACAAGCTTCGCCCAGGTGCTCGACGCCGAGGGGAAGCCTCTCTCTGTTCGGGACGCCCTCGCGCTCATCAACGAGACGCTGGACGAGGCCCTCGCGGAGCAGGAGGGGGACTTCGACGCCGACACGCGCTGGGCGCTGGCGTGGTTCGAGCAGCACGGATTTGACGAGGGCGAGTACGGCGTGGCCGAGACGCTCTCCAAGGCGAAGAACACGAGCGTTGCCGCGATGAGCGGCAAGGACGGGTTTCTGCACTCGAGCCGCGGCAGGGTGCGGCTCCTGAAGCCCGAGGAACTTCCCGAGGATTGGGACCCCGCGACGGACACACGGCTCACGGCGTGGGAGGTTGTCCACCATCTCGTCCGAGTGCTCGCTGGAGGTGGCGAGGGCGCCGCAGCAGACCTTGTCGCGAAGCTCGGCAGCCACGCCGAAACCGCGCGCGAGCTGGCTTACCGCCTCTACACCCTCTGCGAGCGCAAGAAGCGAGCCGCCGAAGCGCTGGCCTACAACGGCCTCGTCCAGAGCTTCCCGGAGATCGTGCGACTCGCGCAACAGAGCGGAAAGCCCAAGGCGGGCCAAGGCGATCTGTTCGAGGGGGAGGAGTAGCCCGTGGCCATCAGCAACCAGGAGCGCGTCGGGCGAGCGATGGAGCTCCTTCGCAACGGGCTCAAGCCCTTCGTCGAGCGCGAGATGCAGTCGCGCCTGGGCGAGGCGTGGGAGCGGGAGGTCGAGAGCACCCTCGCGGACACGCGCCTCAAGAGCAACAAGGGGGACTCGCTGAGGGACGTGGCCGTCCAGCTCGTCGTGATGGACCGGCACTGGGGAGCGGTCTTCCGCTGGACGCTGGGGAAGGCCGAGCGCAGCCTGGTCAACGAGCTGCTCGACGTGCGCCATCGCTGGGCGCACCAGGAGCCGTTCTCCAGCGACGACGCCGACCGCGCGCTCGACTCCATGACCCGGCTCCTTGCCGCGGTTTCGGCGCCCGAGGCCGACGAGGTCAACCAGATGAAGCTCGAGCTTCGTCGCCTGACCTACGACGAGCAGGTCCGCCACGAGAAGCGAAAGGCCGGCGGGTCGCTCATCGACACGGCGGCCTCCGGCGGCCTCAAGCCCTGGCGCGAGGTCGTCACGCCGCACGCCGACGTGGCGAGCGGCCGCTACCAGCAGGCCGAGTTCGCCGCGGACCTCTGGCAGGTCCACCTCGGTCAGGGGACGGCCGAGTACCGCGATCCCCAGGAGTTCTTCCGCCGCACGTACCTGACCGAGAGCCTGAAGGGCCTGCTCGTGGGCGGCGTGAAGCGCATCCTCGGCCAGGGCGGGGACCCGGTCGTCCAGCTCCAGACCAACTTCGGCGGCGGCAAGACCCACTCGATGCTGGCGCTCTACCACCTCTTCTCGGGCGTGGGCGCCGGCGATCTCACCGGCGTGGACGCGGTGCTGGCCGAAGCGGGAGTCAAGAGCCTGCCCCGGGCCAAGCGCGTCGTGCTGGTGGGCAACAAGATCTCGCCCGGCAACCCGACGACGAAGCCCGACGGCACGGTCGTGCGCACGCTCTGGGGCGAGCTGGCCTGGCAGCTCGGAGGCAAGCCGGCCTTCGCGCGCGTCAAGGCCGATGACGAGAAGGCCACGAACCCCGGCGACGTGCTGCGCGAGCTGTTCCAGGAGCATGGGCCGTGCCTCGTCCTGATCGACGAATGGGTGGCCTACGCGCGCCAGCTCCACGACCAGGGCGACCTCCCCGCCGGCGGCTTCGAGACGCAGTTCACCTTCGCCCAGGCGCTCACCGAGTCCGCGAAGCTCGCGGGCAACTGCCTGCTCGTGATCTCGCTTCCGGCCTCGGACACCGCGGGCTCGCCCCACACCCAGGCCGACGACGTGGAGGTGGGCGGCATCCGCGGGCGCGAGGCGCTCGAGCGGCTCCGCAACGTGGTCGGTCGGCTGGAGTCGTCCTGGCGCCCGGCCACGGCCGAGGAGGGCTTCGAGATCGTGAGGCGCCGGCTCTTCGAGCCCCTGGGCGGTCCGGGGGCCTTCAAGCAGCGCGACGTCACGGCGCGCGCCTTCGCCGACCTCTACCACGCGCAGGGGGCGGAGTTCCCGCCCGAGTGCCGGGACGGCGACTACGAGAAGCGCATCCAGGCCGCCTACCCGATCCATCCGGAGATCTTCGACCGGCTGTACACCGACTGGTCCACGCTGGTGAAGTTCCAGCGCACGCGCGGCGTGCTGCGCCTGATGGCCGCGGTGATCCACAGCCTCTGGGAGAAGGGCGACCGGAACCCGCTGATCCTGCCCTCGACGGTCCCGATCGACGACCCGCGCGTCCAGTCCGAGCTCACGCGCTACCTCTCGGACAACTGGGCGCCGATCATCGAGAAGGACGTGGACGGGCCGAACTCGCTCCCCCTGAAGATCGACGGGGAGCAGCCCAACCTGGGGAAGCTCCACGCCACCCGGCGTGTGGCCCGGACCATCTACCTGGGCTCGGCGCCCACGGCCGCCGCCGCCCACCGGGGGATCGAGGACCGGCGCGTGAAACTCGGCTGCGTGATGCCAGGCGAGGCGCCGGCCGTGTTCGGCGACGCGCTGCGCCGGCTCGCAGCGACGGCGACCTACCTCTACCAGGACGGTCCGCGGGTCTGGTACTCGACCCAGCCAACGGTCACGAAGCTCGCCGAGGACCGCGCCGAGCAACTCGTCCGCGACCCGGACAAGGCGGCCGAGGAGCTCGACCAGCGGCTGCGGGCGGACCTCCGGCGGACAGGCGAGTTTTCCCGCATCCACCCCCTGCCGCGTTCGGGGGCGGACGTGCCCGACGACCTGGACGCCCGCTTGGTCGTCCTGCCCTCTGAACAGCCCTACACGAAGGAGGAGGGGAACGCCGCACAGGCGGCGGCGCAGGCGATCCTCGAATCCCGGGGGAACGCGCCCCGCATCTACCGCAACACGCTGGTGTTCCTCGCGGCCGACAAGGTGCGCCTCAAGGACCTCGACGAGGCGCTACGCAAGTACCTGGCCTGGAGGTCGATCCTCGACGAGCGGGACATCCTGAACCTGGACCCGCACCAGGTGCGCCAAGCCGAGACCCAGCTCAGGGGTGCCGACGGCACGGTGACGGCGCGCCTGCCCGAGACCTACCAGTGGCTGCTCGTCCCCGAGCAGACGACGCCCCAGGCGCCAATCACGTGGAACGCCGTTCGCCTCACGGGCGCCGAGGCCCTCGCGGTGCGCGCCGCCAAGCGCTTGCAGCGGGATGAGGACCTCCTGGGCTCGCTGGGCCCGACGATCCTGCGAAAGCACATGGACGACGTCCCGCTCTGGCGGGGCGATCACGTACCCGTCCGCCAGCTCGTCGAGGACTTCGCGCGCTACCTCTACCTTCCCCGGCTAGCGGGCCCGGAGGTGCTCCTCAAGGCCATGAAGGACGGCGCCGGTCTGCTCACCTGGATGAACGACGCCTTCGCCTACGCCGAGAGCCACGACGAGGAGGCGGGACGCTACCGCGGCCTTCGCGGCGGACAGCTCGTGAGCCTGACCGCCACGGACGCGGGGCTCCTCGTCAAGCCCGACGTCGCACGCCGACAGCTCGAGGCCGAGACCGCGCCGACGGAGCCCGCCCCGGGGCCGCAGCCGAGCGGCACGAACGGTGGCAATGCAGGTGGTGGAGCCGGCGGAATGGGTGAGCCGGCGGGCGGCAAGGGCACGCAGGCTCCGCCCAAGCCGGTCCTTCGTCGCTTCCACGGGACGGTAGCACTCGACGCCGCGCGCGTGGGCCGCGACGCCAGCCGCATCGCCCAGGAGGTCATCTCTCACTTGGTCGGCCTCGTCGGTGCCAAGGTGCGCGTCACGCTCGAGATCGAGGCCGAGCTTCCCGACGGCGCGCCCGAGAACGTGGTACGGATCGTCACGGAGAACAGCCGGACGCTGCACTTCGACACCCAGGGCTTTGAGCAGGAGTGAGCACCTCGATTGGCTCCGGGCTGATTCTGGATCTCACATGACAGGCCGAATCTGGCATCTGGCCCCCGCGGAGGACATCGAGCGTCCGTACGAGTACGACGTCCAGGCGCAGTTCGTGCGAGTGGTCCGGAACGTGCGCCGGCGATGCGGGCGCGAGTCGTAGATTGCAGCCGGCCCAGCGCTCCGCTAGCCTCCCCTGATCCACGGGGAGTAGTTCGATGAAGAGCGCGTTCTGGGCCGGGTTCATGGGCATCTTGGCGGGCGTTGCCATCCTCGCGGCGTGTGGTGGCAGCAGCGGTGGGACGCCGGGCGGCAACGCGGCGACGCTGGACGACATCGAGATGCGCGTCGCAGCCATCGAGGCGCAGCAACTCGACTCGCGTCTCACCCAGGCCGAGACCGAGCTGGCTGCGCAGGCGACGGAGATCGCAGGGCTGGCAGACGCCGTAGACGCCCTGGGCCCGCTGCGCCTGACCTGTCACGAGTCCGCCAGCATGGGGCCGTTCCACATCGACAATGCGATCGGCGGGGCCCAGGAGACCCTCAAGGAGGTGACGTTCACGCCGTCGGTCGCGGGCGGGACGGCCTTGCTTTTCGAGGTCCGCGGTGAGGTAACGCCGGAGGCGTTCGTCGAGCAGACGCGCCTGCAGATGGAAGTACGCGAGGTTCGCGGCGGAGTTGCTGGTCCCCCCGTCGCTGCTGACGTTGCGGTCCGCGCCGAAGTCCCCGCCGACTTGGTCACAACGGCGTTTGCGATCCACGTGAATCTCACCCTGTCGAACCAGATCCCCGACAGCTACACGGTCCGACTCACGGCCGTAAACACCTCCACCGACTGGTCAGGCGACGCGGCGAACGTCGTGTTCAAGGTCATCGAGGTCGAGACGGACACGACCGTTCAGGCGAACAGCTCGGCGATTCAGTAGGCCATGCACCAAGCATCTCTGCCGGCCACATTGACAAGTCTCTCAAGCTCCCGTGCTTCCACGTCCGCGCCTACCGGGTTGACCCGGCCCCCGGCGTCAGCGTAGTCGTCGTCCGCCACTGGGGGAGCCGTGAGAACGCCCCAGGTCTGGGGGGCCGGAAGTCTCGGGTCCGGAGAGCGGGCCCCGCAGGCTCGACGGTCGGCCGCACTCGCCCCCGAGGGTTTGGTCCGAGCCGGTGCAAATCGGCGCTCCATGCCGCGCTGAGAACTCGTCATGGATCGTCGGAATGTTGCGAGGCAGAGCAGGGACCCGGGTCATGGCGACTTGCGCCAGAAGCGTAGGTCGTCGATCGCGAGGAACGTGCCGTTGAGGCGAAGCGTGTGGATCAGGTCCTGTTGCGTGGGCACGGAGAGAACGAAGCGGTGGGAGGGGATCGGGCAGGACCCGACGACATGCGTGTCGCTCGCAATTGGATCGCCGTGGATGTCCAGCGCTTCGATCTCGATCGTCGTGCCCTCGGCCGCCCACGTCCGCACGTCGGCGTGCGCGATCGGCGCGTCGAACACGATCCACAAGGACGTGTCCGCGCCGGCGACGCCGAAGAGTTGAAACCCGGTCGTCGGGACCGCGATGCAGCTCGGGCCGAGGACCCAGTCGACGGTGCCGCCAACGACGTAGAGACCGCCCTCGCTCGTGGCCGTTGCGCCGTTGCCGAGCGCGAACGGCTGTGCCTCGGCGCCCGTGCTCGGCTCGAACGCCTCGAATGTGACGCGCCATGGCCCGACGAGGCCCGGGATCTCGTCACCGATCGGCCCGGTGTACGTGCCGAGCGGACCGCCGCACGAGGTCGCGAGGGCCAATGCGAGAGCGCCCGCGACGATCGACCGGGCGCGTCCGGGGAGACTCACTTTCCCTCGAGCGCCCTGCGCAGGAGATCGCCCAGCGTCGGTTCGGGGGCGCGGGCTCCGGCATCCTTCGCATAGCGGCGAATCGTGTCGTCGTCGGCCACGTCGTCGGTGAGTCGATCGCCCCGATCCGTCAGCAGCGACAGCCCGAGTCGCCGCCGCTCGGCGTCGACGGAGGCGATGCGCACCTTGACCGTCTGACCGACACGGACCACCTCGCGCGGGTTGTTCGCGCCGCCGGGAGCAAGTTGGCTGACGTGCGCCATGCCCTCGACGTCTTCGCCGACTTCGATGAACGCACCGTAGGTCGCGAGCCGTGTCACCTTGCCCTCGGCGAGACTGCCGACCGGATGCTCGGCGAGGAAGCGCGCGTACGGATCCTGAATCGTCGCGCGTCGCGAGAGACGGATCCGGCGACCGTCCTCTTCGATCGCCACGACTTCGACATCCAGGACATCCCCAACCGACACGACGTCCGCGGCGCGCTCGACCCGGCGGTGCGCAAGTTCGCTGACGTGAACGAGGCCCTCGATGCCGCCGAGGTCCACGAACGCGCCGAACGACTCGATGCGGGTGACGGGTCCGCTGACGCGCGCACCGACCGAGAGGCCCGCGACCGCGCCCCGCCGCTTCTCGTCGCGGGCGCGCTGCAGCACGCCGCGCCGGGACACGACGAGGCGTCGGCGCTCCGGATCCGACTCGATCACCTCGACCTCGAGCACCTGCCCGAGATACGGCGACAGGTCCTCGACGCGTTCGAGTTCGACATGCGACACGGGGAGGAACGCGGTCTGCACGCCGATCTGCAACTCGAGACCGCCCGCGTTGGCCGAGCGCACCGTTCCCTTCACCGTGTCTCCCACGGCGAGGCGCTCCCCCGCGCCGCGCACCTGCGCGCGTGCCGCACAGATCCAGAGGTCTTCCTTCGGGTCGTGCTCGGCGACATGGACTTCGATCGTCGAACCGACCTCCGGAAGGACGGCGAACTGGGCGCGCGGCACGACGCCCTGCTGGCGCAGTCCGAACTCCAGGAACACGTCCTCGCCACCGACGCCCGCGACGATGGCACGCGCGCGATGACCGGCGCGGACGTTCTGGGTGGGCGGGAGCGCGATCCGGCCGAGTGGGTCATCCGTGCCGCGGACGGACCCCTCGGCCGCGATCTCGGCGATGGATCGGTCGCCGAGAGCGTCCTCGATCTCCTTCGCGAGGGCCGCGTCGTCGGGAGCGTCGTCTGCCGGCAGTTCGAGGTCTTCGGAGGGGGCGGGCGGTTCAGGAACGGCGTTCATCCCCCCAAGGGTAGCGCCCCGAACGATTCGCCGGACGTGTCGGGACGAGGTGGTCAGGCCACCGCGTCGCCGCCCGGGGCGCCGAGGTAGGTGAGCTCTTCGCGAGCGAGGCGGCGGATGCGGCGTCGGCGGCGCGCCTCGACGCCGGAGAGCCCCAGCCCGAGCATCAGGACGCCGGCGGCGAGGGAGATCGCATGCAGGTTCGGATGGACCGACCAGCCGAGAATCACGCCGCCGGCCGCCAGCGCGCCACCCAGGAGAAGCCAGCCCGTCGCGGAGGAGGGCGCGGCCGGCTCCTCGGGCTCGGGCGCAAGCGGCTGGTTGCGGTCCCGTAAGTCGGCCTCAATCCGTTCGACCGGGGAGAGGAAGCCTCCGGCGGTGGCGAACTCGCGATCGATTCGTTCGACGCCGCGGCGGTTCGCCTCGAGGATGCGGTCGGCGGCGGCGCAGGCGGGACGTTCGTCCGCTTGGAAGAGATCGAGGAACGCGTCGCGATCGTTCTCGCGCAGCCAACGGTTGCCGATGCGCTCCTGGCGGACGGTGGTCATGATCCGTCCCATGTCGTCGTGTCCCGGGTGCAGGACCACCGCCTCGTCGCGGTGATCGAACAGGCGGTGCAGGGTGTCGAACCAGGCGTTGCCGTCGCTACCGGGCGCGTCCCGCAGGCCCACGCTGCCGATCAAGAGGACGTCGCCCGTGAAGATCGCGCCGGGCCCTTCGAGAACGACCGCGTTCTGCGTGATGCCCGGGGCGTGGCGGACGACCAGGGCCTGCTCGCCGAGAGCGAGGACGTGCCCGTCCGCCGCGCGGACCGTGACGATGTCGGACTCGAGGTCGGGGTGTGCGACCACCGCTGCCCCGGTGCGCCGCGCGAGCGCCGCGGCGCCGCTCACGTGATCGCCATGTGCGTGGGTCTCGACGATCCACCGCAGATGGGCGCGGCGTGCGGCCAGCGCGTCGAGCGTCTCCCGGACGTGTTCGAGTAGCGGGTCGACGACGGCCGCGTCGCGCGACTTGGGATCGACGACGACGTACGAGCGGCAGCCGCGGGCGTGGCGGATCGCCTGGACCTCGACGCGGCGGGGATCGCGGGGCATGACCGGATGGCTCCTCGGAACGGTCGTCCATGGTGCCCGTTCCGGGGGACGGCCGCGATTGCGCACGAGCGATCGCCCCGCGCGGCCGTATCCTCGCGGGAATCGTGCGGCGACCTCCGTACCCAATCGTCCGCCCACGTGGAGGACCCCTCGTTCCGGTCGCGGGGCTGGCCCTCGCGCTCCTCCTCGGAGCCGCGCCGGTCCGCGCCGACGACGGCGCGTCGTCGGCGTGGATCGGCGTCGTCGGGCTCGATCCTCTCGATCCCGCCCATCGTCAGGCCGCGCGGGTTGCGCCGTTCGCCGGGTCGGGACGGCTCGGCGTCCTCGCCGCGCCGGTTTCGTGGGGCCGGATCGAGCCGGCACCGCCGGTCAACGGCGTGCGGACCTATCGATTCGACGAGCTGGACGACGCGATCCTGACCTGGCAGTTGGCCGGGCTCGATCCCGTGCTCGTGCTGACGCCGGAAAGCCCCTGGGCCGGTTCGTCGCGCGATGACAGCGCGTGGGTGCGCGCCCTCGCGCAGGCGATTCCGGCGGCCGAGATGCCCGCCGCCATGCGCGAGGCGACCGGTGCGACGCCGCCGAAGAGCGACCAGTGGGGGGCGTGGGCGCGCTTCGTGCGCGCCGTCGTCGAGCGATACGACGGGGACGGGCTCGACGACATGCCCGCGTTGCGGAGCGGGATCCGACACGTGCAGATCCTCGATCGCGCCGACGTGCCCGGTGCATGGCTCGGTTCGATCGATCAATATCTGCGTCTGCTCCACGCGGCGGGCGTCGCCGCGCGCGAAGCATGTTCCGCGATGCGGATCGTCGCTGGCACCGTCGACGTCAACGGGCTCGGTCATGCGCCGCATCCCGATGTCGCGGAGTGGGAGCGGCGCGCGAAGGCCACGCTGCCGATCGCGCCGAAGCGCGCGCGCTTCATCGCGGAACGTGGGCATGAGTTGCTCGGTCGGCTGTTGGACCTTCCGCGCGTGTTCGACGTCCTGCCCCAGCGCGGCGCCGCGCACATCGAGGACGACCTGTCGAATCTCCGCTTCCTGCGACGCCGCCTCGACGACGGGGGAGCGACGGACGCCGCGATCTGGCTGGTCGGCGGACCGGCGGAGAAGTTGGGGGAGCCGCGCATTCCGATCGGACGTGCGCCCGACGCGGCGGAGCGGCAGCGACGGGCGCGCCTGCTTCGGGCCGCCCGCGATCCGCGGCACCTCGACCACGACGGCGCGCTGGCGTGGTTGCGGCGCGGACAGGCCTACGATCTGGTCCGCACCGTGCTCCGGGCGCGAGCCGCCGGCGCGGACGCGGTGTATCTGCCCGCCGCGCTCGACGTCAGCGACCACGAGGCGATGGCCCATCCGGCGGGTTGTCCGCGCAGCGGCGCCGTGCAGCCGACGACCGACGGGGGACGGCGGACGCCGATCTGGTACGCGATGCGTCAGTTGGCGGGCCATCTCGAGGGCCATCGCGTCGTACAGGAACGCCCGGCGGCGGGATCGGGCCACCTGATGCTGCTGACCTACCCGTCCGCGCCGTCGCGGGCGTGGGCGGCGGTGCTGCTCCACGACTCGGAGAAGATCTGGTCCGACGTCGGTGACGCGATCACGTCGGAGGCGATCGCGTTGACCCTCCCCGATGGCTCGTATCGCCTCGAGGGGATCGCGCTGACCGAGTCGACGCCGTGGACGCAGGAGATCCGAGCACGCGATCAGACGGTCACCGTGCCGCGCACGCCGGCGCCGATCTGGATTCTTCCGCTGAAGGTCGACGCGCACCCGCGGTGAGGGAGGTCGATCCGGGCGTCGCCCTACGCCGGCGTCCAACGGGGAGGGATCAGGCGGCGACGCCCGTCTCGCGCGCGCGGCGTCATTCGATCGTCCGGCGCGAGGTCCTTGTCCCACAACTTGCAGGTCACTTCCTTGTGGGCTTGGTCCAACCCCTCGCAGTAGTTCGTGAACACACAGCGACGGATCTCCTCGCCCGCGCCGGAGCGGATCTTCGAGAACCAATCCGGGTCGGCCAGGGATTGCCTGGCACTCGCGATCGCATCCGCATGACCGGCGCGAAGGGCCGCCTCCATCATGTCGAAGGTGCAGAAGCCGCCCGCCGCGACGACCGGCGTCGTGTGCCCGGCCGCGCGCAGCGCCGCGCGAACCGTGGCGGCCAGGGGGAGGTTTCGCGCGAAAGGCCCGCGCTCGTCGATCCTCACCGTCGGCATGCACTCCTGACCGCTTCGGCCGGTGTAGGGATAGACCGCCTCCCCGACCCGCGGCACGCGCGCGTCCTCGAAGCGCCCGCCCTTGCTCAGGGACACGACGTCCAGTCCGTCCGCGGCCAGCGCGACGGCGTAGACGCACGCGTCGTCGATGCGGCTTCCGCCGTCGATCACCTCGTCCCCGAGTATCCGTGCGCCGACGACGACGCGGTCGCCGACCTCCGCACGAACGGCGGCGAGCACCTCGCGCGGGCAGCGGAGGCGTCCTTCGGGAGAGCCGCCGTACCCGTCGTCGCGATCGTTCGTGCGGGAGAGGAACGACGCCATCGTGTACGCGTGCGCGTAGTGCAACTCGACACCGTCGAATCCCGCGTCGGCCGCGCGCCGCGCCGCCTTCGCGAACAGATCCGGAAGCACGTTCGGCAGGTCCCGGACATGGGGTAGGTGGAGGTCGGTGACCCTCTCCCGGTAGCCCCGCTCGAGTTCTTCGAAGCCGCGCGCATCCAGAACCGCGCGCCACGCCTCGATGCCGGCGCCGAGGAACGTCGCGCGAAACGCCGTCTCGTCGAGGGCGTCGAAGCCGTCGTCGCGACCGAGGAAGCGTGCGAGCGCGTCGCGGTGATGCGGCGCGGGTCGGTACCACCGTGCGAACCAGACCGCCGGGTCGGGGCGGCGCCGCACGGCGAGAAAGTCGATCAGTTGGATGAAGAACAGCGTCTCGCCGCCGCTGGCCCGACGCACCCGCTCCACGAGACGTGAAAGGCCGGGCACGAAGCGGTCGTGCCCGATGCGAAGGAGAGGGCCACTCACGACGTCGCGGATTCCCGTGGCCTCGGCGACGAGTACGCCCGGACGACCCTCGGCGAAGCGCTCGTACCAGTCCGCGTTCGCGTCGGTCACGAAGCCCTCCGGCGTCGCGCGCCACGGCACCATCGCCGGCACCCAGGTCCGCGTGCGGGCGGTTCGCGGACCGAGGTCGAGGGGTCGGAACAGCAGCGCATCGCGAGCCTCGGCCTCGCTCGGCCAGCGTGCGTCCGGCAACGGGACGGGTCGCCTGGGGGAGTCGTGCGCCGAGTTCACGACGCCGAGCGTACGACTACCCTCGCCGACCTTCGACCGGAGACCGCTCCATGATGCTCGTCCTCGTACGCCACGGGCTGGCGGCACCCGTCGGCGAACTCGGTGCGACGACCGATGCCGAACGGGGACTCTCCTCGGAGGGGTTCGCCCGAACCCGGGCGATGGCGCGAATGATCGCGCGGCTCTTGCCCAATCCGGTGACGATCCTCACGAGCCCCCTGCGGCGTGCGACGGAGACCGCGGCGATCCTCGCGGAGGAGTTCCCCGTGCTGGGCCCGCCCGCCGAGCGATCCGTGCTGACGTTGCACGGTCCCACGGAGGCGATCGTCGAGGACGCCGCGCTCTCGTCCGGGCGCGGCGACGTGGTGCTGGTGGGTCATCAGCCATCCCTCGTGCCGCTCGCCTCGTGGCTCCTGACGGGCGGTCACGACCTGCGGGTCGATTTCCGGAAGGCCGCTGCCCTCGCGGTCGAGCATCCCGGGGCGCCGCGTCGCGGCGACGGCACGCTGCTGTGGTTCCTGCCGCCGCGTCTCGCGCCCCGGATGGAGGACTGATGTCGCGCCTTGCCTGGATCGCTCTCTTGCTCGCCGTCGTCACGCGACCGGGATGGTCGCGGGAGTCGCTCGCGCCGCCGCCGGCGCCACGCGGCGACGACGTGGAGGTGCTGCACGGCGTGACGGTCCCGGATCCGTACCGCTGGACCGAGGACGACCACGCACCCGAGGTCGTCGCGTTCGACGAGGCCCACCTCGCTCGTGCGAAGGCGATCCTCGGGGCCTGGCCCGAGCGCGAGGCGTGGGCCGCGCGCATCGCCCGCGAACTCGATCTCCCGGGGATGCGTTCGTTGCCGAAGTTCGAGGGCGGCAAGCGTTGGTTCACGCAGCGGCCGGAGGGCGCCAATCACGCGGTGCTCTACGTGACGGACGTCGAGGGCCTGGACGAGCCGCGCGTCGTCATCGATCCGAACACGTGGAGCGAGGACGGCACGGCGGCCATGGGCTCGTGGTTCGTGTCCCCCGACGGCAGGTACCTCGCCTATCTCCGCGACGAGAAGGGCGACGAGGACTACGTGCTGCACGTCCGCGACGTCCAGACCGGCGAGGACCTGCCGGACCGCATCACCCGCTGCAAGTTCACGTCGGTCGTCTGGGATCCGGATGCCCGGGGCTTCCTCTACGGGCGGATGCCGGATCCGGAGTCAGTTCCGGCGAACGAGCGCCAGTACCACCGACGGTTCTTCCACCACCGCCTGGGCGACATGCCGTGGGACGACACGATGGTCTACGGCCGCGGCCGGCCGCTGATCGAGTTCCGCGCGCTGTATCGCGGGGCGGACAAACGGCACCTGTTCCTGGTCCAGGGGAAGCCGTACCAGAAGCACGAGACGTGGCAGGCGGAGGTCGTGCCGGGCGGCTTGCGCCTCGTTCCCGTCGTGACGGGTCTGCTCGACCGGACGTGGGTCGACCGGGTCGGCGAGACGTTCGTGTTCAACTCGGATCGCGAAACCGGCCTGCGGCGTGTCTACACCGCCCCGGTGAACGAGGACGGAACGCCCGGCTCCTGGTCGGAACTCGCCTTCCCGCGGAACGACACCGCGGTGCTCGACGAGATCGCGATCGTGGACGACCGCCTCGTCGTCGCGCTGCTGCGCGAGGATGTCGTCAGCCGCCTGTGGGTCCGGCCGCTCGACGGATCGAGCCCCGCGCGCGAGATCCCGTTGCCGGGACCGGGAAGCGTCGGCGGGATCGAGACGCGCGAGGGCGACACGCGGATCTGGTACGCCTTCGAGTCCTACAGCGTCCCGCGTTCGACCTATGTCGCCGACGTGGCCGCGGAGTCGATCGAGCCGCGAATGCTCGAACGCATGCCGACGACGGTCGACGTCGACGGACTCGTCAGCGAGCGCCTGACGTATCCGAGCAAGGACGGCACGCCGATTCCGGTGTTCGTGCTGCGGCGCAAGGACGTGGCGCTTGGCGGGGCGACGCCGCTCGTCCTGTACGGCTACGGAGGTTTCAACGTCGGGCTCTATCCGGCGTTCCGGCGCGACCGCGCCCTCTGGGCGGAGCGCGGCGGGGCCTACGCGATCGCGTGCCTGCGCGGCGGCAACGAGTTCGGCGAGGCATGGCACGAGGCCGGGTGTCTCGCGAACAAGCAGAACGTGTTCGACGACTTCGTCTCCGTCGCCGACGGCCTGGTCGCGGACGGCAAGGTCGAACGGGCCCGTCTGGCGATCGAGGGACGCAGCAACGGTGGGCTCCTCGTCGCCGCGGCGATCGCGCAGCGGCCCGACCTCTGCGGCGCCGTGGTCTGCGGCGTACCGCTCGTGGACATGTTGCGCTTCCATCGCTTCCAGTACGCGAAGTCGTGGACGACCGAGTACGGCAGCCCGGACGACGCGGACGCATTCGAGTGCATCCGCGCGTGGTCGCCGTACCACAACTTCAAGCCGGCGGCGTACCCCGCGGTCCTCTTGACGTCGGGCGTGAACGACGGGCGGGTCGATACGTTCCACGCGCGGAAGGCGGCGGCAGCGCTGCAGCACCTGACGACGTCGGCCCGCCCGATCCTGTTGCGCGTGGACCGCGAGAGCGGTCACGGCAGCGCGTCGTTGAAGCAGTACAAGGACGAGTTGCTCGACGTGCACGCTTTCCTCGCGACGGCCCTCGGCGCGAGTCGGGACGTCGCGAAGTGACCTCGTCCGATCCGAAGGCCGTCCACGTCGATCTCGATGCGAACCGTGTCGAGATCACGTGGCGGGACGGGCACAGCACCCGGTTCACCGGCGCGTGGTTGCGCTGGGTGTGTCCGTGCGCCCAGTGTCGCGGTCACGCACCGGGCCAGGTCGAGCCGCCTCGCTTCGAAGACGTCCGCGACGTTCGCCTCCTCGGCGCGGCGGGCGTCGGCGCGTACGCGATCCGCTTCGACTTCAGCGACGGTCACGACGGCGGCATCTATTCGTGGGAGCACCTCCGCGCGAACGATCCCGCCGAGCGCGGCGAGCCGGGCATCTGAGCGGCCGCCGCCGGAGTGGTCAGCCGAGCAGGCTGGGCTTGGCGCCGAGGCCGATGCCGACGGACGCCTTGTCGAAGCGGACGTAGTCCCACGCCCACGGACGCTTGTCGATGCCGGTGCGGGGAGGGGCGATCCAGGCCGCCATCGACCCGGGTTGCAACACCGGAACCATCAGGCTCTTCACGAACGCCTTGTCCGAGGCCGTCGGCAGCCACTCGGAACGGCGACGCTCGAACTCGATGGCGGAGACGGGCTGGCCGGACGGATCGAACGAGAAGCCCCGGTACATGCCCATGTCGCGGTGGAATCGACGGCTGGGCAGCGACAGCCGTTCGGGCCGCTCGGCCTTCTCCAGGATCCGGTTCCAGCGCTCGACGACGAACTCGCAGTCGCCGATGTAGTCGTCTCGCAGGACCTCGTTCATCGCGTTGCGCAGCGGCACCTGCTCGGTGGCGAGGCGGCAGACGTCCCCGCCGTTCGCGTGGGGGACCGGCATCTCGTAGGTCCCCTCGATCGCGACGTGGTCCTGGAACCGATCTTCTTCCTTGTAGCGACCCTTCAGGCCGCCCGCGAAGTACATGGCCGCGTTGTTGCTGATCTCCCCGCCGAAGAGGTTGACCGACGACGAGAACCAGCGGTTGATGTAGCGCTGGATCGTCGGCAGATCGATCGCACCGTGGCGTCGGATCGCCTCGGGGTCGTCGGTGCCGAGTTCCTTCATGACCTCGGTGGTGCGCTGGACGATCCGTCCGACCCCCGTCTCGCCGACGAACATGTGGTGCGCTTCCTCGGTGAGCATGAATCGCGTCGTCCGCGCGAGCGGATCGAAGCCCGACTCGGCCAGGGCGAGCAACTGGAACTTGCCGTCGCGGTCGGTGAACGTCGTGAACATGAAGAACGAGAGCCAGTCCTCGACCGGCTCGTTGAACGTGCCGAGGATTCGCGGGCTGTCCGCGTTGCCCGAGCGACGTCGGAGCAAGTCCTCGGCCTCCTCCCGGCCGTCGCGGCCGAAGTGCGAGTGGAGGAGGTACACCATTGCCCAGAGGTGCCGACCCTCCTCGACGTTGACCTGGAAGAGGTTGCGGAGGTCGTAGAGGCTCGGCGCGGTCTGGCCGAGAAGACGCTGCTGCTCGACGGAGGCCGGCTCGGTGTCGGCCTGCGTGACGATGATCCGCCGCAGGCTGTTGCGCCACTCGCCCGGGACCTGCTGCCACGCGGGCTGACCGGCCAGGTCGCCGAAGGGGATCTTCCGATCGACCACGCCGGGCTCGAGGAAGATGCCCCAGCGGTAGTCGGGCATCTTGACGTAGTCGAAGTGCGCCCAGCCGTCGCGACCGACGTCGATCGCGGTGCGCAGATACACCTGATCGGCCTGGAAGCCCTCCGGGCCCATTTCCATCCACCACTGGAGGTAGTCCGGCTGCCAGGACTCGAGCGCGCGCTGCAGTCGCTTGTCCGACTTCAGATCGACGTTGTTCGGAATCCGGGCGTTGAGATCGACGTTGCCCATCAGGTTCGCCTCCAGTCGAAGACCGGACGCTCCGGGCGCCCGTAGAGCGTGAGCGCGCCGGTGGGGCCGGTCGCGTTGGGACGAATGAAGATCCAGTTCTGCCAGGCGGAGAGACGACCGAAGATCTTCGTCTCCAGGGTCTCCGGACCCGCGAATCGCAGGCTCGCCTCCATTCCGGTCAGGGCGTCCGGCGAGAGGCTGGCGCGTTCCTCGATCGCGATGCGCACCTCGTCGTCGTAATCGATGTCGTCCGGTGCGACGGTGACGAGACCCGCCTCCTCGGCCTCCGTTCCGTCGAACGGACCGTCCTCCGCCATCGCGCGTGCGAGCGCGGCGTCGTCGCCGAGGAAACGGGTCTCCAGGCGCGTGAGTCCGTTCGCCATGGGCAACGGCCCGCGGTTCATGGCGCCGAGTCGGATCGCGTTCGGGCGGTCCGGATCGTTCAGCATGTAGGCGCGGTCGGCGGCGATGGCCAACTCGTAGAGGCTCCCCGCGAAGCACGATCCCGGTTCGATCCTCGCGAACACGCTGCGCGCACTGACGTCGAGGCGCTTGAGCGTGCGCTTCCAGGCGGCGAGGGCCTCGAAGACGAACCAGTCGTTCGCGGCGTGCTCGAGGACGAAGGCGTCGTGCGCGAGGACGCGATCCGCATCGCCCTCGGTGCAGAGGACCAGGGTGCCGACCTCGTCGCGGTTGAAGCGGAGATCGAGCAGCACGTCGTCCAACTCGCGTGCGACCCGCAGCAGCCAGAGGTCGTCGGCCGAGGCGCGCGCGGCGGAGGCCGAGGAAGGGGGCGACGCATCCGGGCCTCGCACCACGATCGTGCCGACCCGCCCCTCCACCGAGAGCGAGACGAAGCGATGGTCGAGTCCGTCGTCGCGACGTCGCCCGCCGAGCGGAGCGAGGACGACCCCGGCCTCGCCGGCACGCCGCCCGCGCGGTCCGTCGCCTTCCGCCCGCTCCGTGACGCGCTCGCGAACGGCGGCCGCGAAGCGGCTGGCGGGGAACACGCGATCGACCAGGTTCCAGCGCTGGGCGCGCCGACCCTTGACGCCCTCGGCGACGGTGCAGAACAGGTCGGCGAGGTCACGCCGCACCTTGCGCTTGTCCACGACGCGCGTGAGCCCGCCGGTACCGGGCAGCACGCCGAGCAGCGGCACCTCGGGCAGGCTGACCGCCGAGTTGCCGTCGTCTTGGAGGAGGATCTCGTCGCAGGCGAGAGCCAGTTCGTATCCGCCGCCCGCGCAGGGGCCGGCGATCGAGGCGATCGTGTGGATGCCGCACTCCTCGGCCATGGCTTCGAGGTAGAGGCGCGTTTCGTTCGTGAACTTGCAGAAGTTCACCTTGAACGCATGGGTGGATTGACCGAGCATCAGGATGTTCGCGCCGGCGCAGAACACGCCCGGGAGCGCGCTCTCGATCAGCAGCACCCTCACCTCGGGGTGCTCGAAGCGCAGGCGGCGGACGGCATCGGCGAGTTCGATGTCCACGCCGAGGTCGTACGAGTTCAGCTTCAGCACGTACCCCGGGCGCAGGCCTCCCGCCTCATCGACGGCCATGGCGAGGCGCGCAACGGGGCCGTCGAACGACAGTCGCCAGTGGCGGTAGCGGTCCGGTCCGGTCTCGAAGCGAATCGGCGATCCGGTGGCTGTGGGAGCGTGGGTCGTCGTGGCGGAGGCGGCGCGCGTGTCGGTGCTCACCCCGCGAGGGTACGCGCATCGCGGCCCGCCCGCGAGCCGTGCGCGGCGGGCGGCCCGGGCGGTCGCGTCACGGTGCTTCCGGACGGCGCGGGATCGGTACGAGACCGAGCTCGTCGTTCTTCAAGCCGAGGACGAGGTGGTCGGCGCCGACGATCGCGGGAGGCACCGGCGAGGTCGAACCGATCGGCGACTCCACGCGGACGTGCGGGCCGGCCGGTTCGATCGCGAGGATGCGGCCGTCGTCCAGAGCGGCGACGAAGACGTCATCGACGCCCAGCAAGCCGTGGGGGGCGCTGCCGGCGAGTTCGAGCGTGCCCGTGAGCGATCCGTTGGCCGCATCGAACACGAGCAGCCGCCCCTTCCGCTCGATCGCACCGACGTACTGCCCGACGAGCGCCGGGCGGCCGGGCAGGTCGCCCTGGCCGCTGACGCTCCAGAGCTGCCGGCCGTTCGCGCTGAGGAAGGCGACGTCGCCGACGCTCGTCGTCGCGGCGATGCCCGCCGCGCCGCCGCCGAGGGCGCGCACGCTCGTTCCGGACTCCCCGACCCGCTCCGTCGAGACGCGGAACGACTCGGCGTGGACTCGGGCGACACGGCCGTCGGTCAGACCCACCCAGAACGCGCCGTGCGCGGCGACGACGTTCGTGCTGGGCGGCGCGGGCAACGGGATGTCGCGGTGCTTCTCGCCGTGGCGCAGCAACACGAGACCGGCGCGCGTCGGGACGGCGATGTGGTCGGCCCAGATGTCCGGATCGCCGGTCGGTCGGTCGAGCGAGAGATTGCCGATCAGGGCGCCGTCGCGCGGATCGACGATGTGGAGCGTGCCATCCACCAGCAGGACATGGAGGCGACCGGGAGTCAGGATCGGACGGTGCTTGATGCCCTCGATCGAGTCCAGGGTCCGTGTCCAGCGGATCGCACCGGACGATCCCTCGTAGAGCGTGAGGCGTCCGCCGCGACTCGCCGTGAGCACGTTGCCGTTCACGTCGGTCGGCGCGCAGTCGATCAGTCGGTCGCCGCGGACCGACCAGACCGCCTTGGGTGCGAGCCGCGCCTCGACCTGCCAGTCGGGCGCCTCACCGGCCGTGTCGAGAACCTTCTGGAACGGCTCGTAGCCCGACGCGAGCACGCGCACGGTGACCGGCGTCCCCCAGAGGTAGTGGGTGACGAGCGGCGTCACGCCCTCGCGCTTGCCGTTGATCTCGACGAGCGCGCCGGGCGGATCGCTCAGCACCTGGAGGGGCAGGGGTGCGAGGCGCTCGAGCTTGAACGTGTCGTAGCGACGCAGGATCTGCGCGTACGCCTGGGACGCGGCGGAGAGGCGACCGGCCGCCTCGTGGGCTCTCGCTTCGCGCACCCGCTGCCCGATTCCGGCGATCAGCTCGCGCTTGCCCTCGAGCCATGCGGGCACGCGCTGGCGCTCGAGTTCGCGATAGAGCGGTTCGTAGCGCGGCTCGGTGCGCGCCTTCTCGAGCAGGTGGCCGAGGGCCTCGTACAGCGCCTCGCCCTTTTCGAGACGGCCGTAGGTCAGCTCGCGGATGCCGTCCTGCGACGCCTTGCGGTGGGCCTCGGCGATCTCGAGCCCGAGCACCGCGCGGTGGCACGCGTCGATGCCGCTGCCGTTGGCCTTGCCGGCGCCGACGAGGCGGTCGGCCTCCGTCTTCAGGTCGACCCACAGCTGATGCATCGTCGCGGTGCCTTCGAGTTCGACGTACTCACCGAGGATGGGCACAGCGGAGTGCAGCGACGTGGCGTACGTGGGATCGCTGGCTCGCTCGACGTCGCTCAGGTACTTGCGCAACATCGCCTCGTCCTTCGCGTGGTTGGTCGCGATGGTCGCGGCCTGCGCGAGGACCTCGGCACGCCCGCGCGCCTCCCGTGCGAGGTCGTTCATCGCCCGGGCGAGGTAGCGGCGCAGGTCCTTCAACGTCGTCGGGCGCTGCGCCGAGGCACGCTCCTCGGCGAGCAGGGCGGCAAACGACTTCAGGTTGGCGATCGCATCCGCTTCGGGCAGACGGCCGAGCGCTTCGCGGGCGAGATCCGCACCCCGGTCGAGCAACTCCTTCGTCTCCCGGTCGACGCCCGTGCGGGCGGGACGGTTCGACGCGGCCTGGGTGAGCCGGGCCTGCAGTTGCACGGCGGTCTCGGCCTCGGCGCTCTGCGGATACCGCTCGAGCAGTTCGTCGATCAGGCTCTGGGCCTCGGCGCGGTGCCCGGCATCGAGCGCCTCGGTCGCGCGCTGGAGCAGGCTTCCGGCGCTCGGCGGCCACAGCACGACGCCGGCCACGGCGAGAATCGAGAGCAGGGCCGCGGCCAGCGCGATGCGCTTCGGCTTCGGGTCGCTGCGCTCGATCGCGGAGCGGAACTTCCGCGCGAGATCGGCACGCTCCGGCGCTCCGCGTTCGATCAGGTCCGCGAAGCTTCGGGCCGTGTCGCGCTCTTCGCGGGTGCGACAGTGGCGACCGATTCGACGCGCGACGTCGACCGACTGCGCGACGAGTTCCTCGACCCGGCCGCACCGCTCGAGGGCCTTCGCGTAGAGGACCCGGACGCCGAACGCCCCGGGCTGTGCCTTGACGAGCGGCTCGAGCAGGGCGACGGCCCGCTCGCCCTGCGCGTCGTGGAGCGCGTTCTCCGCCATCCGCAACGTGCTGTCGACGAAGCTCGTGACGTCGCCGGATCGTTCCGCCGCGTCGCGGAGCGCCTGGAGCAGGCTCGGGTGGTTCGGGTAGCGCGTGAGGGCGTCGCGCAGCACGCCGAGCGCCGCGGCGGGGGAGCCGGCTTCGTTCCTCGCCTGCGCGAGCATCCGCAGCGCGTCGATCTCCTCCTCGGTACGACCGCAGGCGTTGGCGATCTTGGCGAGCGCCTCGTAGGCCTGGGGCGTCGCGCCCGCCGACTCGATCCACTGGAGGACGATGCCGCGAGCGACGCGATAGCCGTGCTGATCGAGGCGCTGTTTGACGGCCGACGCGAGTTCCTCGGGCGTGGGAAGGCGGGCGCCGCCGGCGAGCACGAGCGCATGCGCGGCCTTCAACGCGGCGAAGCGCCCGATCCCGAGCAGGAGGGCGACCTCGTCGATGGTCCGCACGCCGTCGAGCAGCGGCTGCATCCTTGGCCCGGGATCGCCCATGTGCTGGGCCTTGACCGGATTGCCGGCGATCGAGGTCACGAGCGCGGTGTGGCAGCCGAGCGTCGCGGCGATCTCGTTGCGCTCGTCGAGGCGCTGCGCCGCGCGGAGCAGCACGGCGCTCGAATCGACGCACGTCCTGCAGACGAGGCCGGGACGGCGGACGTCGAACGGCCCCTCGGCGAACGAGAACTCGCCCGACTCCCAGGTCAGCAGGTCGAGGATCGTGTCCTCCGCCCAACCCGCGAGCACGTCCGTCAGTTCGGCCTCGACCAGGTCCTCGTTCTCGATCAGCGCCTCGATCAACGGCAGGCCGTTGAGGCCCTTGCCGCGCAGCCGCTCCACCGCTTCGGCGCTGAGGACGCCGCGCATCTGGAACGCGTGCAGGAGGTCCTCGGCGTCGAGGACGTCCGGCTCGATCAGCGTCAGGCCCTCGGTGCCGACGTAGAGGGCGGCGCGGGTCGCGCCGTTGCGCATGGAGAGGAGGCCCGCGGCCTGGCCGGCGAGACCGGTCTGCAGCAGGTCGGCGAGTCCTAGGTGGGCAAGGGATCCCTGAAGTGCCATGCGCGTCCCCAGCGGGTGGAGCAGGGAGCCCTGGGGCCCCAACCTCGCGGTCCCTATCGGCGGACGTCGCGGAGGGGCTGAAGGGGGGGCCGGAGAGGGAGGGCCGGACGCGGGCCCGCGCTCAGGCCGTCGCCTCGTCGAGGTCCGTCCCGGTGAGGCGCTTGAAGATCTCGCGGTAGGTGGCGGTCGTCTCGCGGACGACCTCCGGGGCGAGGCGGGGCGGCGGGGGTGTGTGGTTCCATCCGGCGGCGTCGAGCCAGTCGCGGACCCGCTGCTTGTCGTAGCTCGTGGGCGACGAGCCCGGCTTCCACTGGGCGGCGTCCCAGAAGCGGCTCGAGTCCGGCGTGAAGGCTTCGTCGCCGAGCACGATCCGACCGCCGTCGTCGCGTCCGAACTCCAGTTTCGTATCGGCGATCAGGACGCCGCGAGCCGCGGCGACATCGCGCGCCTTCGCGTAGAGACGTAGGGTCAGCGCCTCCAACTCGCGTGCGGCATCGGCGCCGACGATCTCGGCGGCGCGGGCGCGATCGATGTTCTCGTCGTGTCCCGACTCGGCCTTCGTGGCGGGCGTGAACAGCGGCGGGTCGAGGCGCTCGGCCTCGCGAAGTCCGCTGGGCAGGGCATGACCGCAGACCGTGCCGTTCCGTCGGTAGTCCTTCCATCCGCTGCCGACGACGAAGCCGCGCACGACGCACTCG
>CAZPGF010000039.1:0-23190 GCA_964586025.1 uncultured Planctomycetales bacterium | reverse complement strand
CACTACCGCCCGAAGAGGTCGATCGCACGGTCCCGGTCATGCCGGAGCGGTGCGCGGGGTGTCGCTCGACGCTGCGGCCCGAGGACGCGGCCGGGGAACCGTTTCGTCATCAGGTCATAGAGATCCCTCCGGTCGTCGCCGAGGTCGTCGAGTACGTCCTGCACGCTTGTCGGTGTAGGCGCTGCGACACAGTCACCACCGCCGACCTGCCCGAGGGCGTGCCCAACCAGTGCGCCGGGCCCAGGCTCCAGGCGATCCTGTCGTTGCTCACCGCACGCTTCCGCGTCACCCGGCGCGAGGCCCGCGATCTGGTCATCGCACTCTTCGGCGAGAAGGCCGAGGTGTCCGTGGGCACCATCCTCAACTTGGAGCGGCGCACGAGCGGCGCGATCAGGCCCGCCTACGATGAGGCGCTGGATGCCATCCAGAACGCCGAGTTCGTCCACTGCGATGAAACGGGATGGTCGGAGGGCAATGATCGAGCCTGGCTCTGGGCTGCGGTCACCCCGATGCTCAAGGTGTTCCGCATCGACCCCCGCCGCAACCGCGAGGCGTTCCGCAAGCTCCTGTTTGCCTTCGTGGGCTTCCTCATCACGGATCGGTTCTCTGTCTACCGGATCCACGACACGAAGAAACGACAACTCTGCTGGGCGCACCTGCTGCGGAACTTCCTCGGCCTGGAGGAGCGAGGAGGCCGGGCCCGGAGCCTCGGGGTCGCGGGGCAGAAGATCGTCAAGGACGTGTTCCGGGAGTGGTATCGCTTCCGAGAAGGCGAGATCACGCGCCGCGCGCTTGGGCGCAGGTTGAAACCGATCCGCAGGCGGCTCGAACGGCTGCTGCGTCGTCACGTGAGCAACCCCGTCCCGGCGGCACGCAAGATCGCGAAGGACCTGCTGGAGTACGGCGAGGCGCTGTGGACTTTCGCCAAGGTCGAGGGCGTCGAGCCCACGAACAACGCCGCAGAGCGTGCGGTGCGGAAGGGCGTTCTGTGGCGCAAGGGCTCGTTCGGCTCGCATAGCGCCGATGGCGCGCGATTCGCTGAACGAATGCTCACCGTCAGCGAGAGCCTGAGGGCGCAGGGGCGGTCGATTCTCGGATTCTTGGAGGCATGCATTCGGCATCGCAGCGGTAGCGGGGTGTGTCCGAGTCTTCTTCCAAGTCAGTAGAACGCCTTCGATCTGACCTCCAGGGCGCCTCACGGGCGCCCGCCGATGGATCCAAGGGCCTGCAATGCTAGCCGCCGGACCTCGACCCACTCGGACCGCGACTGTAGCGCCTCAGTTGTCCAAAGCGATGCATGCGTGGGGCCGCTCATGCGGGAGAGGTAACCGTCAAGTGCACGAAGTTGCGACCTCTCAGCATCGGAAAGAGGCGCACCTGCAAGCGCATCGTCGAACTCCAGTCCGAGTTCATCAGCACTCGGCGCCACGCCCTTGTCGATGAGGTATCTGACTTGGGCGTCTGCGGGCATGGCCAAGTGTTCCAGGGCGGACACAAGCCATTGAAGGGGAGTCATCGGATCTCTCCGGACTTGGAGTTGTGATTCACGACCTTCCAGTACGGTTCGGCGCCGTGGTGACCACCACCTGGGTGCCAACGGATCTGTCTTCCTGTGGGATCACCGCGCGGAGTGTACTCGCGGAGCACCCACCCCTGCCCTGCGTGGCTTCCCTTCCCCAAGCGCTCGATCTTCCAACCGTCCGGGCCCTGGCCGCCGATTCTTCTGAGGAACTCCTCCGGCGTGATCCCTCCCTCTAGGAGACTCGGGTTGTCGAGGACATCGTCGACGCGCCCAATCCGCGTGTGAGGGGGTGAGCGCTTACGGGAGTTGTTACGCGCCGATGCGACCGACGCGGCGGAAGAGGCGGCTGCCGTCGTCGACGGCCTTGTAGAGGGCCGGGACGAGGACCAGGGTGATCGCGGTCGCGAAAAGGATCCCGTAGCCAAGGGAGATCGCCATCGGGATGATGAAGCGAGCCTGACGCGAGGTCTCGAAGATCATCGGCGCGAGGCCGCCGAACGTCGTCAGCGTGGTCAGGAGGATCGGCCGGAAGCGGCGCACGCCCGCTTCGATGACGGCCTGATCGGTCGCCATCCCCGCGCGATGGTTCCGGTTGGCGAAGTCCACGACCACGAGCGATCCGCTGACCACCACGCCGGACAGCGCCATCACCCCCATGATGCTGATCATGCTCAACTCGTAGCCCATCAGCGCATGGCCGAACACCGCGCCCACGATCCCGAACGGCACGGCCACCATCACGATGAGGGGCTGGATGTAGCTCTTGAACTGGATGGCGAGCGTCACGAACAGGATGAGCAGCACGATGGCGTAGGAACCGAACAGGCTGTCGAGGGACTCGCGCGTCTCGGCCTGACGCCCTTGGAACGACCAGACCAGGCCGGGATGGTCCGCCTGGAGCCTCGGCAGGACCTCGGAGGTCAACTCGTCGAGGATGCGCTGGGTCTCCGACGCCGGCACGACATCGGCCGTGACCGTCAGCGTGCGGCGCCCGTCGCGCCGATCGATCGTCGTGTAGGCGCGGTCCGCGTCGATGTCGGCGATCTCGCGAAGCGCCGCCTCTCCGCCGCCCGGAACGTTGACGACGAACGACTCGATCGACGACTCCCGCGCGCGCTCCGCCTCGGGGAGGCGGACCAGCACACGGACCTCGTCGCGGCCCCGCTGCTGGCGCAGCGCCTCCGCGCCCTGGAACGACCCGCGCACCTGACGCGCGATGTCGGCGCTCGTCAGGCCCAGCGTCCGTGCTTCAGGCTTCAGGGTGAAGTCGAGCTGTCGCTTGCCGGGACGGTATCCGTCGTCCACATCGCGCGCCGCGGAGAACTCCCCGAGCGAGGTGGCGAGCGACCGGCTGGCCCGACTGAGCACCTCGTCGTCGCGATGGCTGAGTTCGACGGTGACGGCCGCGCCGCTGCCGGGACCGCCGCGATCAAACTCGAACTTGACGACTTCGACACCGATCAATTCGCCTGTCGCCGCCCGCCAGGCCGCCGTGAAGTCACGGGTGTTCATGGGGCGCACCCCGGGCGGCGTGAGGTAGACGTTGACCTCGATCTGATCCTCGTCGGCCTCGGCGTGGATCCCCGTGGAGAGGGTCTCCCCACCGTTCTTCGCGACGATCTCCTGGGCCGCCGCGACGAGCCGATCGCGCACCGCGATCGCCGCCTCGGCGGGGCTCCCGAACGGAAGGCGCGCCGTCGCGACGGAACGATCCGCCTCGACCTTCGGCATCAGCACGAAGCCGAGGCGCCCGCTCATCGCCCACGCGATCCCTCCGAAGAGGGTGGCCGCCATGATCGCGATGGTCAGGTAGCGGAAGCGCACCGCGGTGCGCAGCAGTGACCGGTAGGGGTGCTGGACGAACCAGTCGAAGACGCGCGCGAACGCCCCCTGGAATCGGGCGATCACGCGCAGGAGTGGATTGCGGTACCCGATGCCGGAGTGGGCCAGATGATGCGGCAGGACGAAGAACGTCTCGAGCCAGGAGACCGCGAAGACGCTCGAGACGACGATCGGAATCGCGTACCACGTCTTGCCGAGCGTCCCCGGCATGAACAGGATGGGCAGGAACGCGACGATGTTCGTGAAGACGGCCGCGCCGACCGGCCAGACCACCTCGCGTGCGCCGACGATCGACGCCTCGATCGGGTTCATGCCGCCCTGGCGAAAGCCGTACACGTTCTCGCCGGTCACGATCGCGTCGTCCACGACGATGCCGAGCGCGATGATGAACGCGAACAGCGACATCATGTTGATCGTCACGTCGAACATCGGGATCACGAGCATCGCCCCGAGGAACGCGATCGGGATGCCGAACGTGACCCAGAACGCCAGGCGCAGGTCGAGGAACAGGCCGAGCAGCACCAGCACGACGACGAGGCCGGACAAGCCGTTGCGAACGAGCAGATCGAGACGCTGCCCGTAGATCTCGCTGCTGTCGCGATTGATCGCCGTGTGGATCCCCTCCGGCAGGTCGGGTTCGATTTCCTGCAGCGCCTGGCGGACGGCTCGCGAGACGCCGATCGGCGTCTCGTCGCCGACCCGGTAGACCTCGAGTCCCGCCGCGGGGAGTCCGTTGAAGGTCGCCGACAGGTCACGATTCTCGAAGCCCTCGCGCACGTCCGCGATGTCGTCGAGCCGCACCGAGACCCCGGCCGACGTCGTCACGATGGGCAGTTCGGCGAACTCGCGTGCCCAGTCGCGGCGTTCGCGGACGCGCAGCAGCATTTCGCCGCCTTCCGTCTCGATGCTTCCGCCGGGAACCTCCACCGCGTTGTCCCGGATGCGACGCGCGACATCGTCGAGCGTGAGGTTCAGTTCGCGCAGGCGCGCGGCCGGCACCTCGACGTGGATCTCGGGACTTCGGACGCCCGCGAGATCGACCTGCGTGATCCCGCCGTGCTGCAACAGCCGGTCACGGACGCGCTCGGCGAGTTCGCGGAGCACCCCCTCGGGCGCGTCGCCGTAGATCTGGAGATCGAGAACCTCTCTCCGTCGCGCCTCGAGGTTGACGATGGGCCGTTCCGCCTCCAGCGGAAAGGTGCGAATGCGGCTGACCTCCTGCTGGATGTCCTGGAACACGCGCTGCTGATCGACGCCGCGCAGCAACTCCGCGCGCACGGTGCCGCGCCCCTCGGCCGCCTGGGAGGTCAGTTCGTCGATGCCCTCGATCCCCCGGATCGCCTCCTCGATCGAGAGCAGGATGCCCCGCTCGATCTCCTCCGGACTGGCGCCCGGATACGAGACGCTGACGCTCACGGCATCGAGGCTGAACTCGGGAAACACCTCCTGCTTCACCCGCATCGACATCACGACGCCGCCGATGATCAACCCGAACATCAGCACGTTCGGCGTGACCCGATCGCGAACGAAGCGCCCGATCAGCCCGTCGTTGGCGGGCGGCTTCAGGGGCAGCGCCTCGCTCACCGCGACGCCCCCGGTTCGGTGACCTTCAGTCCCATCCCGGCGACGGGCGTGCCGAGATCGGTGACGACGATGCGATCGCCCGGGTCCAGTCCGCTCGTGACCAGTACCTGCTCCGGACCGCGCCAGGCGACCTCGACGTGGCGGATCTCCAGGGTGTCGTCCGGGGCGGCGATCCAGACGGCGTTGCCATGGCGCAGCAGCACCCGGTCGAGGGCGATCGCCGAAGGCAGGGGCCGACCGGGGAGGGCGACCCGCACGACGGAGCCGAGGAGGAGCGGACGGCCGGCGCCGGACTCGGGATCGCGCTGCAACGGATCGGCCACCTCCACGATCAGCCGCGCCATGCGGCCGACCTCCTCGAGGTCGCCGAGCCACCGCAACAGGCGGCCGTGACGAGTGCCATCCGGCCCCCACGCGGCGGGATCGCGCACCACGACGTTCGATTCGCCGGGCGGCCCGTCCGCATCCGGCAGCACGATCCACGGCAGATCCGAGACGGGGACCAGCACCTCGATGTGGTAGGCGTCGGTCCCGACCAGTCGCGCGACGTCCGTCGTCGTCGTCAGGTACCCCCCCTCTTCGACCCGACGCTCCGCGACCCACGCCGCGAACGGCGCGACGATCGTCGTGCGCGTGCGATCGATCTCGGCGGTGGCGACGCGATGCTCGGCCGCGGCGACCCGCGCCTCCGCGGCGCCCAGCGCCGCCTCGGCGACGGCGACGCCCGCTGCGGCGGCGTCCACGGCCGCATTCGCGCGCGCGAGTTGCGGGATGCGCAGCACGAGATCGCGATCGACGCGGCGTCCCCCCTCCCCGAGCATCTCCAACTCACGGCGAGCGACCTCGGCCAGACCTTCCTCGAGGCGCAGGCTCGCGCGCGCATCGTCCAATGCGGTGCGTCGCTGCTCGACCAGACCGCGCGCCTCGCGCAGGCCGGCCTCCGCCAGTTTCACGTCGATCTTCGCGGCGGTGACCGCCAGGTCGAAGTCCTTCGGATCGATCTCGACGAGCGTCTCGCCCGTGCGCACGACGCCACCGGGGGTGAACCGGGAACCGACGCGCAGGACGGGACCGGCCACGCGGGAGCGGATCGTCGTCTCGCGCGCGGCTTTCACGACGCCGAGCGCCTGGACGGTCGGACCGCGCTGGACTCGTTCGGCCCTCACGACCTCGACGGGGCGCGCCGTGCGAGGTCGGGCCTGTCGTTCGGTTCTCGGGGCCGTGTCGAGCAGCCACTCGGCGCCGCGCCAGCCCGCGTAGACCACGACCGCGGGAATGGCGACGTGCAACAGCAGGCCGCGCACCACACGAAGGATCGTCGGGCCGAGGCCGGACGACGGTTCGGGAGGGGTCTCGAGTTCGGTCACGAGCCGGAGTCCTCCGAGAGGGTATCGGTGACGTCCTCGACGGGACCGGCGAGGGCCCGCAGGAGTTGCACCCGCCGTTCGACCAGGGTCGCACGTTGATCGACGAGGCCGCGCGCCAGCGCCTGCTCCGCCTCGATCGCGGCCAGCACCTCAAAGTAGTCCGAGGCGGCCTGGCCGTAGCGGGTGGTCAGGCTTTCGACCGTTTGGAGGGCCAACTCGTGTTGGCGCTCCAGACGCTCGAGCACGTCCCGCCCGAGCCTCTCGGCGCGCAGCGCATCCTCCACGTCGAGGGCCGCCCTCAACAGCAGATCCGCGTACGCGGCGAGTCGCTGGTCGCGCAACGCATGCGCCGCATCGACCGCCGCGTCCCGGGCCCCGCCGTCGGCAAGGGGGCCGGTGAGTTGGTAGGCCAGCGCCGCGGCCCACTCGCGGAATAAATCCTCCAGGTCGGGTCCACCGAAGAGGAGGCTCGCGCCGAGACGGACCCGCGGGGCGCGATCGGCGATGGCGGCGGCGAGATCGCGGTCCGCCGAACGGATCCGTGCGAGGGCCGCGGCGACGTCGGGACGCCGCGAGAGCCGCTCGGCCGGGACCCCGGTCTCCGGCACCGCGGCGAGTTCCGGCAGGTCCGCGGGCGACTCCGGCAGCGGCTCGCGCGGCGCCTGGCCGCGCAACACATTGATCTGGTGTTCGAGCAACTCGCGCTCCACGACGTTGCGCGCGACTTCCGCCTTCGTCCGCTCGATCAGCTGCTCCTGGCGCAGCACGTCCGGCGCGATCGCCTGGCCGGAGTCGAAGCGGTGTCGGACGACTTCGAGCAGATCGACGTTCGTGCGAAGTTGCTCCTCTAGCAGCGCCCCTTCACGCATCGCTGCGACCCGCCGGAACCAGGCCGTCGCCAGGGAACCGGCGACCGCGATGCGCGCGGCGGCGAGGTCGTGACCCGTCGCGATCGCCTCGAAGCGGGCCGCGTCGTGCAGGCTGCGCAGTCGCCCCCAGAGATCGAGTTCGTAGCCGGCCTCGACCCCCAGACCGGACGTCAGGCGTCGGTCGCTGTCGAGGCGACCGCCGCGGGTCGCGCGATCGACGACCCCCTCCGCGTCGCCGACCGCGTCCAGGGTCGGGCTGCGCGCGGCTCCTTCGAGACGGGCCAGCGCGTGGGCGCGACGACATCGCGCGGCGGCTTCGGCAAGCCCCGGATTCGACGCGAGCGCGTCGGCGACGACCGCATCGAGTGCGGGGTCGCCGAAGTGGGTCCACCAGGCGGCCGGAACGGCCCCTTCCCCGGCGTCGGAGAACACGACCGGCCCGATGGCCGGTGTCGCGTGGGGCGGCGTTCGAGGCGCCGCGCCCTGACATCCAACGAACAACCCCGCGCAGAACAACGCCGGGACGAGCCGCCGTGCCGCGGAATGCACGGGCAACTCCGCGAAACGTGAGGGCACAGGGGACTCCATGGCCGGCCGAGTCGGTCAGGGATAGCGGACGGTGGAGCAGGACGCTCGAATCGAACCGCGGGTTTCGTTCGGACCGCCGCGCACGCCGCGGTCACCGGGTGAAGGTCTGGATCGGTGTCTGCGTGCCGTCGATGAAGGTCAGGCGGACCGCGATCGAACGGGTGCCCGGCGGGACCGTGACGTACGGGAGGTGATCCGCGGGGATCGCGAAGGGATTCTTCGGATCGAACGGAGGCAGGTCGAAGCGCCGATCCAACGCCTCTCCGTCGAGCGACCAGCGGATCTCGCGAATCGATCCGCGGTACGAGACGAGATGGGTGAAGTAGACGAGGCGCTTCTCGTCGTAGTCGCGGAATGCGATCCATGCGTTGCTCGTCATCTGGAGCACCGACTTGGTCTGGGCGAGGCGCTGGGCCGTGGGATCGAAGCTCAGTTCGAACGGCCCGCGATCCCGCCCCTTCGCGTCGGTGTAGCGGACCTCGAACACGCCGGGCGCCGGGTCGGAGAGCGGCACGTACATCGTGGGAAGGGGGTGGCCGGACGCTGTGCGACCCACCGCCTGATGCCCGGTGCTGACGAACTCGCCGACGCCCTTGCGCCGCCAGAAGATCTCGCGCGCCTCCTCGGCGACGAGGAACGTGAGCCCCCATCCCGCATTGCTCTCCATCGCGTTCAGTGTGACGGGATTCGCGAGGACCTCCTCCGCGACGGTGCCGACCGCGGCGAAACGCGCGCGGGCGTCCTCGACCTGCGCCGCCGCGACCTGCTGGTCGAGGTAGGCCGAGAGGAAGGTCCCCCCGTCCGTGAGGGCCAAGAAGCGTTCGAGCGCCTCCTTCTCGGCACGCTTGTCCTCGAACGACTGGCTCCCGAGGCGCGCGAGGGACACGTCGCGGCTCCGCTCGTACCACGCCGGCGCGAAGTCCGGGTGCGCGTCCGTCCACGCCTTCAGCTCTCGCGCGCGTGCATCGGTCTCGAGCAGGAGGAGCCACGCGAAGTGGGTCGTCGGGTCGTCGGTCGCCTCCTTCATCGTGAAGTAGATCTCGCGCGCGCCGCCGAGTCCGCTCTGGAGCTTGAGGAGGGACTGGTAGCGAAGGTGTGGATCGACGAAGCCGTGCGTCGCCGTCTCGAAGTAGCGCCGGTAGGACGCCATCGCCTTCGCCGTGTCCCCACGCTGCTCGTGGACACGCGCATTGTGGTAGTGCGCTTCCGGACGATCCGCATCCACGATCGTCCCGCCCTCGGCGAGCAGCGCACGGAACCCCTCCTGCAGATCGTCGAGCGAGCGCGCGACACGTTCCGTCGACTCCACCGCGCGTTCCGCGGCGTCGCGTGCCGCCGCGGCGGCCGCGGACGCGTCCCCGCTCGCTTCCTCGACCTTCGCCGCGGCGACCTCGACGGCCTCGGCGGTCGCGTCGACCTTGACGGTCGCCTCGTCGACCCTCTCCGCGGTCGCGTCCACCCTCGCCGTCGTGTCCTCCACCCGATCGGCGACGTCGCGGACGACGTCCGCCGTCCTCTCCGCGGCCGCGCGCGCGGCCTCGCCCGTGCGCACGGTCTCCTCGCTGCCTCGAACGACGAACCAGAGCCCCACGAGCGTCGCGACGACGCCCGCGCCGATGGCGATCAGCTTGCGATCGTGGCGACGTGCCGCGCGCCGCAAGGCCTGGGTGTCCTCGCGAACGCCGGCCACCGCGCCGCCGAGATCCGCGCGCAGCGACGCGAGATCCTCTCGCACCGTTCGCACGTCGTCCTTCAGACCGCCGACCCAGCGTTCGAGTTCGTTGCGGCCGACGTCGAGGAACGCGCCTGGATCGACGCGTGTTTCGCCGTGATCGTGCGCCGTCTGGACCGGTGCGACGATCTCCTCGTAGTAGAGGTCGAGCAGCGTGAGTTGGGTCGGTGTCACGCGCTTGTTGTGCGCGAGCACGTTGCGGATCCGGCGGACGTCGTCGAGGAACGACTGGACGGTGCGACGTCGCTGCTTCAACAGCGTGAGGAACGGCGTCGACTCGTACAGGCGTTCGTACCGGGCGAACTCGTCCTTGTCCACGAACAGGCTCGCGAGTTCGCCGAAGGTCAGGCCCGAGAGCAGGTCACCCGGATCGGCCTTCGCCTTCCACCCGTCGACGACCTGGTCGCTCATGATCTCGCGGAGCCGCGCGAGCAGCGCCTCCTGGCTTCCGTGGCTCTCCGTGATGAGACTGCGGACGATCAGTTCGATCGCACGCGCCTGCTTGTGACCGACGTCGGCCGACAGGTCCACGTCGAGTTCGCCGTCGCGGAACCGTACGTCGAGGTGGCCTTCGATCGTCTCGATCCACGCCAGCAACCGCATGAGCGCGAGCGTCGCGTTGCGCTCGTCGGCGGGCGCCGAGGACTCCGCGCGACGCGCGAGCATCCGATCGACGTCGCGAGCCGACGCCTCGAACGCGACGAGCTCCGCTTCGCCGAGTCCGAGCGCGTCGGCGAGCGCGCGACCGCCGCGCTCGGCCTTCGCCCGCGACCACGCCTTCGCCTCGGCCGCGAAGTCGTCGGTCGGCGCCGCGACGCCGAGGTGCGCCAGCAGCCGACCGAACGACCCGATGACGCGCGGTGCGAGGGCGGTCGATGACAGCACGATCACTTCTCCTCGAGCGGAAGGGCATCCTCGCGGGCCGGGTCCCGCGAGGATGGGACGGTAGGGGAAGCCGACGCCCTGCTCCAACGAACGAACGCCTCCGCACCCGGGCGCCCGGACGTCGCGAGCCGTTCGAAGGCACGGCGCGCGGCGGCTCCGTCGCCGGCCGCGCGAAGGGCGAACGCTCGGGCGGCATCCTCTGCGTATCGGCGAGCCGCCTCGGCCTCTGCACCGGGCCGATCCCGCGCGATCAGGGCATGGACGCCGACCGCGGCGTCGCGGCCCTTCGGGACGAATCGCCCGAGCGGCACCGCGATCCATCCGCCGTCGGCGGGCAGCGTCGCGAGGAACTCGTCCGACACGACGAGCGGTGCACCGAGCAGACGACACATGCCCTCGATCCGCGACGCGGTGTTGACGACGTCGCCGAGCACGGTGAACGAGCTTCGCTGCGGCGAGCCGACCAGGCCGGCGACGACGCGACCGGCGTGCAACCCGATCGTCGCCGCGAGAGGACCCGCCTCCGCCTGGAGTGCGCGGTTCCACCGCGCGAGTTCGGTCTGGATCGCGAACGCGGCGCGGGCGGCCGCGACGCCGTGACCGCGTGGATCGCAGCCCACCGGGAACACGGCCATCACCGCATCGCCGATGAACTTGTCGACCCGACCGCCGAACGCCTCGATCGCCCGCGTGGCGTCCTCGAAGTGACGGTTCAGCGTCGCGACGAGCGCCTCCGGGGCGAGCCGCTCCGACAGCGACGTGAACCCGCGCAGATCGGAGAAGAGGACGACGACGTCCTCCTCGTGGCCGCGGAATCCGCCGCGGCTCGCCTGGTCGAGGATGCGCTCGAGTTCCCGGTGGCCCATGAAGCGGCCGCTCGCGTACAGCGTCCAACGCGCCGGATCGAGGCGTTTGAGCCACGCATCGAGCATCGTCCGCTGCGCGTCGGCGCCGGTGGCGTCGAGCGCGTGCAAGGCTTCGCGAAGCAGGTCCGCCGCCTCGCGAAGCGCCCCTCCCTCCTCGGCGCATCGCGCGGCGTCGGCGAACAGTTCGGCACGCTCGACCGGCGTCACCCGGGGCGCCGCGGCGTAGCGGGCGCGAGCCGCGTCGAACGCAGCCCGTGCGCCGGCGCTGTCCCCGGATGCGGCGCGCGCGACGGCGACGACGTGCAGCAGGAGACCGCGCAGTTCGGGCCATGCGCCCGCCCCCTCCGATTCGAGCCGTCGTTCGGCGGCGGCGACGAAGGCGAGCGCGGCGCCGGGCGTCTCCCGCCGGAGCGCGAGGCGGCCTCGCTGGGCGAGCGCGAAAGCCTCCCCGACCGCGTCGTCTCGTGCGCGAGCCGCGGCGGCGACGTCGTCGAGGCGGCGCGAGGCGTCGTCGAGTTCGCCGCACTCCATCTCGCAGACGGCGAGTTCGGTCGCGAGTTGCCCGAGGACGCGCGGCGGGGCGTCGGGTTGCTCGCGGAGCCACGCGAGGTCTTCGGCGAGGTGCGTCGCCGCGGCGCGAAACCCGCCGACCGCCATCAGCATCCGCGCGAGGTTGCCCTGGGTCAGCGCGATGCCCGCGCGATCACCCGCCGCGCGCTTGACGGCCAGCGCCCTCTCGAACGACTCGCGCGCCGCGGCGAACCGCCCCTGGTGCAAGAGCACCTGACCGAGCGTGTCGTCGAGGCGCCCCTCGTAGAACGCCCCCTCGTCGCCGGCGCGACGGAGATGGTCGCGCCCGACCTCGATCCAGGCGAGCGCATCGTACGGATCGTCGTCGCGACGCCATGCGATCAGCGCACGCACGTGCGCGGCGACGCCGCGCTCCAACTCGTCGGCGGGTGCGGCGCGCGCGAGCAGCGCGTCACCGAACGCGACGAGGTCGCCGGTGTTCGACGCGGCGGCCAGGGCGACCCGAAGCACCCGGCCCGACGGTGTTGCGAGCATCGCTTCGGGAACGGCTCGCTCGGCCACGTTCCGCAGCCTCTGCGCGACGTCGGTAGGGCATCCGAGTCCCGACAGGGCATCGTCGATCGCGGCCTCCGTCATCGCCCGAAGCCTACCCCACGCTTCGCGCCGTCCGCACGAGTTCGGACCTCCCTTCCGGGTCGGTCCATGCGGATCGCATCCGTTCTGGGTGTCTTGGACCTTGCGGAGGTACGGCGGTGGACGCGACGGGAAGGCACGCCTCGGTCCGATCGGTCGCCGTCGGACTTGCGCGCGGAGCGCACGGCCTGAACGGTTACGCGGGATCCCACCGGCGTTCGGTGACGCTTGACGGTGCGGACGTGCGGCGTCCGAGGTGGACACGAGGCCTTCGCTACCGCGCACGCATCGCCGCTCCGACCGCCTCGAATCGGCAAAGCTGAGCTCCCGCTTGGTCCAAGGCGACCGTATGCGCGCCGGCGCGGAGCCGCGGAGCGGCTTCCGATGCGGTCGGGAAAGGAGTTCCAGGGTCCATGCCAAGAGATGTCGTCGCGAGCCCGGCGAGACCGAAGGGAGCGAGGAACGACGGCCCGCAGCGAGAGGATCGCAGGGGGCAAGAGGCGGCCCGTTGGAAGAGGCACTTATGCCAATGGGCCGCCGCTCGCGACGTAGACGGTGTCGATCTGCTCCTCGTCGGTCATCGGATTGTCGACGCGGATCTCGTGCGCGGTGACCTCCGCGAACGCCGCGCCGAGGCGCGACGCGAAGGCCGATTGCGACGGGCCGGCCGACCAGAAGCCGAGCACGCCGCCCGACGCGAGCCTCGCCGCGAGCGCCCGAAGGGAAGCGGGCGACTGGAATCGAGCGTGCGACGGAGAGAGGAGAGCGTCCGGACGATGGTCGATGTCCACGAGGACGACATGGGGCCGTTCGGGGATGTTCGCCGCGGCCGAATGGGTCTCGAAGAGTGCAAAGAAGTCGGCACGATGGATCCGCACACGCGGATCGGAAAGCAGGGACGGCCCCCATGGCACGAGTCCTCGCTCATGCCAGCGCACGACGTCCGCAACGATCTCGACGACGTCCACGCGCGCGACGCGTTCGTCGGCGAGAGCGGCTTCGACGGTGCGCCCCAGCCCGAGCCCGCCCACCACGACGTCGATGGCACTCCCTCGAGCGCGCGCGATCGACAGCGTGGCCAACGCCCGCTCGCTGGCGTCGAGCAGGCCCGACATGAGCATCTCCCCATCGACGGTGATCTCGTGGATGGGCTCGTCACCGAAGCCGGGGACGAGGCGACGTCGTAGCACCAACTCGCCGAACGGCGTCGGGCAGGATGCGAGTTCCTCGTAGGCGCGACGAGGGCGCTCCCCGAAGGACGCCGCACTCACCGCTCCACCACCTCGTATTCGGTCTCGTGGAGTTCGACATCGACGGGACGCCGCGAGCGCCTTGCGTCGCCGCCAGGCAGCGCGCTCGCCCGGCGCTCGGCCTCCTCGGCCTCCGCCGTGCGACCCAACTGCCGCAGCACGTTCGCGAGCGTCCGATGGGCCGCCGGATCCTTGGGGAGCGACGCGACGCGCGCGTGCGCGAGCGAAACGGCCCGGTCGGCATCGACATCCGCCAGGGCGCCCAGCCAGTCCGGATCGAGTTCGGCCGCTCGTTCGATCAGGCGCAGGCCGTCGGTCCGCCGGCCGGCGGCGACGAGCGCTCGTCCGTACGTCCCCTGGGCGCCCGCATGGGCGGGATTGGCCTCGGCGCGTTTCAGCGCCCAACCCACGGCGCGCGCCGCGTCGGTCTGGATGAGCCCGTTGATCCACTCCGAGTCTTCGGGGTCCTTGCTCAAGGCCGCCTCGTAGAGGTCCGCCGCACGCAGGGGGTCACCCGCACCGCGGTACGCATCCGCGAGATCTCCGATGCTCTCGTCGTCGTGCGCCATGGGATCGGGCTGCATGCGCTCAAGCAGGATCGAGACGGCGCGCGCGCCATCCACCTGCGAGAGTCCGCGGAGCCACTCGCCGTCGCGCGGATCCTTCTCGATGGCGCGAAGGAAGTACGCTGCCGCCTCCTCCCTTCGACCGGCGTCGCGCAGGAGGTTTCCGGCGTGGCCGAGGGTCTCGTCGTCTTGGATCCGATCGTCGAACTCGGCGATGACGGTGAGCGCGCGATCCCGGTCGATGGCCGCGATGGCATCGAGCGTGCTGCGATCCGGCGAAATCGACATCACGCGACGCCACGCATCGAACGCGGCATCCATGTCTCCGAGGGCCTTGACCTGCGACGCGAGGAACTTCCAGCCCCACGCCTCGTCCGGGTGCCGCGCCACTCGCTCGCGTGCGAACGGGACCGCCGCCGCGTGGTCCACGGCGCCGAGCCCGACGAGCGCGCTCTGGTCGTCCGGTTCGTCGCGAAGGCGCGCGACGTAGAGCGGCGCGAGCAAGGCGGCTTCCGCGCCGAGCTTCTCGGCGACGCCGCGCCACACATCGCCGTCCCAGTTCGGGTACTCGGGTGCGGTGCGCACGATCTCCAGGGCCTGATGCGGTGCGATTCGCAGCAGCAACGCGAACAGTTCGGGGTCGACCGTACCGGGCGCGTGCACCGCCGCCCGCACGATCTCCAGCGCTCGGTCGGTGCGCTTCGCCGCGTGCAACGCCGTGGCGACGGCGACGGGGGAGAGGGGATCGAGGCCGCGTTGGTCGAGCAATGCCTCGAGCGCATCGGCGATCAGCGCCCGCTCGACGCCGAGCAACGCGTCGAGGAGGAGGGACGCCTCGCCGCCGCGGACGATGTATGCGTCGGCGACCCGCGCGAAATCGTCGGGGCGGGCCGCGATCGCGTGGA
The DNA here is from genome assembly GCA_964586025.1 of uncultured Planctomycetales bacterium. GTDB lineage: Bacteria > Planctomycetota > PLA2 > PLA2 > JAEUHO01 > JACKGW01. Next base: position 8,050 of record CAZPGF010000039.1, on the reverse strand, counting down.
GCACGGCGAGCGCGCGGAGCGCCGGCAGGCTGCGGTCCGGTTCGGGTGGGGCATCGGCCGAGGACGGGGCGGCGGGTCGAGCGACCTCGAAGCGGCGAAGCGCCTCGACGTCGGCGTCGGATAGGCCGGGCCGGGCTGCCGGCGCCTCGCCGCGGCCGGCCAAGCCCGGGGCGGTCGGCGCCGCCCCCGAAAACGACCGGAAGTCGGCGCCGAAGCGATCGGGGGGAGTGGTCCGGTCGCCGACGAGATCTCGGCCGAACCACCCGACCGCGATCCCCGCCGCGGCGAGAAGGAAGAACACCGTCCACGAGGCGCGCATCGTTCACCCTCCGGGCGGGGCGGAATCGTCCCAGGCTACCAACGTCGGGTTGATGGGGCGATCGCGCGGGAACATGAGACATCGATCCGAGTGGCAACTGCGTAACCAGGGCGCCCGTCCTGGCCCCCAAATCCGAGGCCTGCGGGGAATCACACACCTGCCGGCGCCGGGGAGTCCTGCTAGATTCCACTCGCCCGAGCACACGGGCGGAGGAGACGGCGGGACGCCCGCCGCTCGCAGGAGATTCCGATGCACGCCGATCGCACCACCCGTTCCACGCGTCGCCTTTCGTGGCTGCCCTACGTTGCGCTGACCGCGCTCGTCGCGGGACTCGTCCTCTCCGGCATCGAGCCGAGCGTCGAGGCCGCGAAGGACGATCACGAGCCCGTCACCAGCGTGAAGTTGGCCCGCAGTTGGGAGGAGGCGGTCGTCGAGGCGAAGATGCTCGCGCTGCCGATCGTCGTCCACTCCCACGGCTTCTACTGCGGTCCGTGCTGGGGCATGCACTCGTCGGTGATGTGCAACGACAAGTACATCGAGTTCGCCAACGAGAACACCGTCGAGGTGATCTGCCTGAGCCGTCTCGACGAGGCGATCGAGAAGCAGGAGGCGAAGGCGGCGACGTACAAGGCGAAGGAGAACGGCGTCGAGGTCGAGTACCTCGTCGAGTTCCCGGGCCTGACCAAGGAGCAGATGTTCGCGCTCAACCGGTCGAAGGGCGCGACGTACAACAACACCGGCGGCATTCCCTACACCTGTGTCGTCAACCCCTACACGCTCGAACAGATGCTGTTCTGGTCCGGCGGTCAGAGCTCGAAGACGCTGATCGACGAGATCACGCCGATCGTCGAGCAGTTCCGCAAGGAGCACCAGGTCACGCTGCGCCGCAAGGATCTCCGCAAGTACGAGGAGATCGAAGCCGAAGCCCTGACCGAGGCCTCCGAAGGCGACTTCGCGAAGGCGCTGAAGACCTTCGAGAAGGCGACCAAGAAGACCGCGGGCTGGCCGGAGGACCTCCTCAACCGAGTCAACGCGACGCGCGAGTCGATCGTCAAGTCCGCGACCGAGGCGGTCGATTCGATCGAAGCGATCGTCGAGTCGGACGCGAAGGAAGCGCGCAAGCAACTCGCCCGCGTGAAGTCGAAGCTGAAGGGTACGGGTCTCGAGGCGCGCGCCGTCGAGATCGAGGGCCGCATCAAGGAGACGCTCGCGGCGGCTCTCGCGAAGTAGCCGCGCGCGGATCCATCCGCCGTCATTAACCGAACGCCGCCGATGTCCGCATCGGCGGCGTTTCTCATTGGGTCCGTTCCGGGGGCTCGACCCTACGAACGCGCGGCGTCGGTCGAACGAACGCCCTCGGCTATGAGTGCGCGAAGCAGCGCCGGCGCGTCGGTGACGCCGATCGAGAATCGCTTGCCGTCGGTTCGCGTGAGAACGACGGCTTGGTCGCCGCGCACCCGCCAGAGGACACCGTAGGGGGCGAGTCGGAGGCCGTACCCGTAGAACCAGGGGGCACGCTGAAGTCGCGCCTCCGCGATCTCGGCGAGGGGCAGGGTGCGCTGCGGCCACCCGTAGCACCAGGTCGCCCGCAGCACCCCGCCGACGACCTGCACGCGAAGTCGCAAGAACATCGACAGGACGCCGATGGCGATGGCCGTCGTCGCCGCGACGATCCAGACGGTCGATCGAGGGATGCGCGGCTCCGTCGCCATCCAGACCAGCGTCGCGATCATCACGAGCGCGCAGGCGCCGAGGATCCAGGCCGGCATGCGATCGGTTCGGTCGAAGGAGGACGCGGCGGTGTTCATGGCGGCAACGTAGTGCCCCTCGCAGGTCGGCTCAAGCGGGCGGCGGCCCTCGCCATTCGGTCAGGTCCTCCGTTCCCCGCAGCAGGGACGCGATCGCATGGGAGGCCACGACGGTGAGGCGGTAGGTCGCGCGCGTGCAGGCGACGCGCAGGTGGGCGAGCGAACTCGGTTTCAGATCGGGGGTGAACTCGCACGCGATCACGCCGCGGTGTTCCAACCCCTTGTGGCGGTGCGTCGTGTCGATCCAGATGTGGTCGGGGGAGGCGCGGTCCCGCCATGACACGGGGGCGCCGCCGAGGGTCTCGACGTGGCCGAGCGCCGAGTTCGGGCGCTTGCGCGGCGTGATCACGGCGATGTCGGACGGGACGAGCCCGTGAACCTTGCGCATCGCGGCGACGGCGAGATCGACCGCCGCAGCGAGATCGCCCTGCGCCCCGATCCAGCGCACGGTGGGGCGTGCGCCGGACGAGATCGGATTCCCCTGCATGGACTCGTGCTCCGGATCGATCGCGCGCAGAAAGGCGTGGATCTCGGCCGGGTTTCGGCAGTTGCGCCGAAGCTCGATCGGTCCGACGAGCCCGCTCACCGAAGGGGGCGCGGTCGATGCGTAGAGGGACTGCGACGGGTCGTCGAACACGTAGAACACACCGTCGCCGCTCCGCAACACCTGCTCCAGCACCGGCCACCACGACGGATCGAAGTCCTGTCCCTCGTCGACGACGATGGCGTCCACGTTGCGGTCGAGGCGACTCGCCGCGTCGAACAGGATCTCGGCGAATCCCTCGCTCCAGTCGTCGCGCTCCTCGGCTTCGCGCAGTCGGTACTCGATCCCCGCCTCGCGGCCCCACTCCCGGCAGAGCGCATGGAAATGCGCGGCGGTCAGCCCCTCGACGCCGCGGGTCGCCGCGGCGAGACGTCCCGCCAGAGGGGCGTTGAAGCAGAGCAGCAGCGTCTCCCGCCCGCTTTCGGCAAAGCGACGCGCGGCCTCGACGGCGAGCAGCGACTTGCCACTGCCCGGTCCGCCGCGCACGAGCACACGGCGAAGGGAGCGGGTCTGATCGAGCAGGTGGAACTGCTCCTCGGTGAGTTCGAGCAGATCGACATCGACGCCCTCCGGATCCGTCCCGGCGAAGCGGGGGAGCGTGCGACGGGTGGCGAACTGGCCGACCAGCGCCCGCACGCCCTCGGCGCCGAGAGGGCGGGCGCTCGGATGCGGGTCGGCCGACGCCAATGCGGCGATCGCCCACGCTTCGGGATCCGCGAGATCGGGTCCGACCAGCAGCCTTGATCGCGGCGCGTCGGCGCCGAATCCGGCCCCCGGCGCCGCGCAGTCCGGGAGAGCCGCGGCGTGCACGACGTGCGGCGTGCCGCCGCGAAAGGCCCGCATGGCCTGCATCGCCGCGATCAGGGCTCGCTTGCCGTCGGCGGCCTGCTGGAGCGGGCTCTGCTTCAGGACGACGGTTCCTTGCTGGCCGGTCGTGGTCCAGATCGGACCGTCGCGTGCGATCAGGCCACCCTTCACCTCGAGGACGACCACGCCCCGCGCCGGATGGATCAAGAGGAAGTCGATCTCGCCGTCCTGCCCGTCGCGACCATGGCGGGGACCGATCCACCGCGCGCCGTGGATCACGGTCCAGTCGGCGCCCAAGCCTTCGGCCAGGCGCCGTCGCACGATCCGTTCCGCGCGCGAAGGCGCGTCGCCCGCCGCGTTCTCGGGCAGCATCGTCGCCATCGGCTCTCCTCCCCCGCCGGCGCGGCCGACGCGGCGCCCCCGGACGCGCAACCGTACCCGGTGACCGCCGGGGAAGGGGAGTCCCAACCGCCCCCCCCGTTCGGGACGTTAGGAGGAGGACGATGACACCCCCGCCTCCCCCGCCGCCGCCTCCCGAGGAGCGCCTCGCGCTGCTCGCCCGACGCTGCGGCGCGCGCGGCTGGGCCGCCGCGTACGGCATGCTCCGCCACGCCGACGACGCGCACGACGCGGTCCAACAGGCGTTCGTCGTCGCCGCCCGCAAGCCGCATCGGATACCCCCCGACGATCCGTGGCCGTGGTTTCGTCGCGTGGTCTCGTTGGAGGCGCGCAACCTCCGTCGCAAGCGCCGCCCGCGCACGAACGTCGATGACATCGACGGGCCGCTCCTCGAACGCTGCGACGGCGACGAGCCGATCGACCGCCTCGAACGCGTCGAGCGCACGGATCGCCTTCACGCAGCGATCCGCCGCCTCCCCCGCAAGGAGCGCGAGATCGTGCTTCTGACGCACGTGGCGGGCCTGTCGCATGCAACGGCCGCCGACGTGCTCGGCATGCCGCGAGCGACGTTGACCTGGCATCTCGTTCGCGCTCGCGAGCGGTTGCGGCGCGCTCTGCGCGACACGAACGAGGGCATCCGCGCGGGACTCGCGGCGCTGGCACCGGCCGCCCCGTTCGCGGGCGGCGACGCCGCAGGCACGGGTGCATGGGCCGACGTGGCACAGACGCTGGCGGAAGGAGTCGTGATGACGTCGAAGTGGACGGTGGTCGGAGGTCTCGCGCTGTCCGTTGGGCTGGGTGCGGTCGCCGGCGTGAGTGCGGACCGCGCCGGTTGGCTCGACTCGACAGGCGGCGAGGGCGTGACCGCGGAGTCGGCGGTCGGCCGTGCCGGCGGGATGGGGAGCGAGGCCGGCGGCGACGCGGCGTCGGGTCCGTCCCCTGTCGACGACACGCCCGAGTTGCGGGGCGCCGATCTCGCCGGACGCCTGTCGATCGTCGAGGCCGAGAATGCTCGCCTCCGCGTCGAGGCCGAGGAGCTTCGCGCGCGCATCGCAGCGACCGAGAGCGACGCCGAGGCCCGTCGCCCGACGTTCACGTTCGGCGCGGCCGGCCGCCTCGAGGGCGTGCGCGAGGCGGACTGGGCGGCGCTCGCGATGTCCTCGGACATCGTCAACCACTCGATCCGCGCCGTTGCCGACCACAAGGCGCGCGGCGAGTCGCCGCCGCGCGACCTCCTCGTCGCCCTGCAACAGAACGTGGAGAAGATGCGGACGTACGAGTACGCGGTCCTCGATCGCCTGCCGACCAGCGCCAAGTTCAACGGCGAGTTCACGCACCCGATCACGATCGCCAACCTCGTCGCGGGAACCCTTGAGCGCGCCGGGCGCCCCCTGACCGAAGCCCAGATCGCCGCCATTTCCGAACTCGGCGAGCGATTCGAACGAGATCACGACGCCGCGCGGGCGCGCTTCCCGGAAGGTACGCTCCGCACCGAACGAATCCTCGACGAGATGAGGCGAAAGGCCCGCTTCCTGGCCGACGTGCTGGCGGTCCTCGACGACGAGCAGCGCCGGATCGCGTCGCCGCCGGAGACACGCAACGTCGCGGGGCTCGACCTCCTGTGCCCGACGCTGATGGTCGTCCACACGAACGCCGTGCTCCCGGGCGCGAACGACGATGCCGTCGTGGCAAAGGCCCGCACCCTGCTCTTGACGCGCCTCTCCCTCGACCCCGAAGAGGCCGCGATTCTCGACGAGCCGCTCGCGCGATGGCGCGCGACCTGGGGTGATCGGCTGCGTGTGCCCGCGCCACTTCATCGCGCGGGGCACTACACGCTCGACCAGGCGCTGGAGGCGGGGGAGCTGACGCTGTCGCTCTACCGCGACCTCCTGACGACCGGGCTGCCCTCCGACGCGGCGCGCGCGGCGATCGTGAGCGATCCCGGCTTCCTCGTGCCGCGCCTCCTCACGGAGTAGACGCGAGGTCGAACTCGACCCAGACGAGGTTGTGATCGGACAGCGCGGTTTCGGGCGTGTCCCATGAGACGCCGTGGGCCCAGGGCACGAGGCCGCGCGCGAGGACGTGATCCGGGCGCCACCCCCGCGCGAACGGTCCGTGACGGCGCGGCCACCCCTCGCGCGTGAACGCGCCGAGGACGAGCGAGCCGTCCATGACCCGACGCGTCGCGCCCACGAGGCGCAGCCCGCGACGTGCGGCCTCCTCCCACAGCGCATGGTCCGGGGCCAGGTTGAAGTCACCTGCCACGACGAGGGGGAGGTCGGTTCGGTCCGCGAGGGCGTCGAACAGCGCGGCGGCCTGCTGTTCGACGGGCCCGCGAAATGCCAGGTGCGTGGTGACGACACGCACCGGACCATGCGGCGCCTCGACGACGACTTCGAGCCAGCCCTTGCCGGCGAGGCGCTCAACCAGCGTGAGGCCGTCGAACTCGGGAAACGGATGGAAGAGGGCGTCGCGCATCGGATGTCGCGCCGCGATCAGGAGTCCGCCGCCGACGGCGTCGGCGATCGTGTGGCGTGGTGCGAGCGCGTCGGCAAGCGTGCGTCGCGAACTCGGCAGCCAGACTTCCTGCAGCGCGATCACGTCGGGGTCGCGGGCGCGGAGGGCCTGGGGAAGTCGCGCGAACCGCTCGACCAGGGACTCGGCGCCCGGGACGCCCCACGTGTTCAGGGAGTCGACGCGCAGGAGCGCGCGCGGCGGAGCGGGCTCGGGCGCGATCGTCGTCGCCGGTTCGCCGCACCCCACGAGAGCGCAGCACGAGAGTCGGACCAGACATCCGCGGAGTCCTCTCGCGACGCGCATCGCCCGAGCGTAGCGGCGTTCGTATCCGTTCAGGGGGTCTCTGACCTTGCGACCGTGCGGCGTCGCAGATCGGGGGCGCTCGGGCCGCAGGGTGCGTGTTGGTGGACCGGCGACCTTGCGGACGCGCGGCGGTGGGCGCGAAGGGAAGGCAAGGACCTGGCGAATCGGATCGCCGAAGGCGTGGCGTTCGATCGCGTTCACCGTCGCGCCAAGCGTGACGCAGCCAGCGCGAGCACGAGGATGAGGGCGTGCACGCCCTCGCCGACGCGGCCGAGCCACGGCGTGGTCGGATCGCCCGCGGCGAGCGCGCGCGCCGCCGCCGCGGCGGCCGCCCCCTGCGCCGCCATGAACAGGAGGAGCAGGACGAGCAGCGTTCCCCAACGCGCGCGTACGAGCAACCCCCATCCGATCAGGAGGGCCGGGAGCGTCCATCCGATCGACACCACCGGGACGGATCCCACCGGCTCGCCCCGCGCCGCGGCGCCCGGGCCCGCAGGCACCCACAGCAACGCACCCTCCGCCTCGATCGCTCCGGGACGGTGTGGATCGGAGGGATCCTGCAGTGCGTTCGCGATCGGCGCGAGAACACGCGCGTAATCGCGCTCGATCCATCGCGCCGCGCCCGCACCGGCGGCGAGCAGCGCGATCGTTGCCAACTCCGCGATGGCCGTTCGTCCTCCGCCACGCGGCGCGATGGCGGATGCCACGCCGTCGCCGCGACCGGGGCCGCGGCCGAACAGGACGAGCGCGACGGTGGCGGACCCGAAGAGCGCGGGCCACACGACATCGTGGACCGGCCCGCTCCAGGACGCCGCCCGGGCGTTCACCTCGCCGGAGATCGCACGGCGCGCCACATCGAGGACGACGAGCGTGGCCACGCCGAGGGCGAAACGCACGAGTCGTCGGAGCCACGTCCCCGGAAGCGCCACCACGGCGCCGAGCAGGATCGCGGCGAAGGTGGCCGATGATTGCTCCGCGGAGGCCGGGTGTACTGGCACGGCATCGGCTCGCGCGAGCGCCGCCGCGACGTGGGCTCCCGCCCCGTCGATGGCCGAAGCGATCGAGCGGCCCACGGGCGTGCCGAACAGCCCAACGAGGCACGCCATGGCCGCGACCGGGAACCCCAGCAACAGCCGACCGCCGATCCGCATGGTCTCTGCCCGTATCCGTACAGGCGTCGCGCTCCGCGCGCAACTCCGACGACGACCGATCCGTCCAGGGCGTGCCTTCCCTTCGCCTCCACCGCCGGTCCGGGTTCGCAGGCGGGGAGCGGAAGGTCGCCGTGGAGGGCGACGTGTGGTTGGCCACTCGAGCCCGACACGGCGGCCTGAGCGCCCCCGATCTGCGAAGCCG